>NZ_JACAOX010000027.1:59909-112177 GCF_013386015.1 Pseudomonas sp. B6001 | reverse complement strand
ACATTGATGGGTGCGAAGAGGATGCTCATGGACTCTTACGCACACATCTTTACTTGTACATACAAGCATATGCAAGGTTGTTGCCAACTCGACGCGTCGTTGTACAGAGAGGCCTGTAAGGCGCTGAAACACTTGAGTTGCGCGGCCATCCCTCCGTGAACCCATTGCGCGAATCAACCTTGGCGAGGAACTTGCGCACGGTATTGAGGCACAAAGTAACAATCTGCCAGAAGCTGGTGCGCGCACGAGTAACATCCCACGGCATTGACCCGCGCGCGTGCACCTGTGGTCACAACCCGTTACTGTCGACCCTGGAAGATCCGGCCCGCGGCGAAAACACGCACTCAAGGCTTTTGAGATTTTCGTGCCAAACCACGGTTTTTCGTACCCAGCCCAGAAATTTGAGAGAAAATGCAAACCCAGCACACGGTCCGTTGTCATTTGCCCCATGCGTAAACTTCTTGCCTTCACCCTCATCATGGCCCTGGTCGCCGCCGTTTCCGCCTATCTGGTCTGGACCCAGGAGCGCCCCGTGGGCCATTACCTGTCCGACCTGCGGATCAACCTGGCCGTCGACCAAGGCGTGCCCGCCGACCGCGGCAACCTGCTGGGCATCCAGCCGGAACTGTTCCCCGCCGACTACCAGAGCCTGGAACGCCTGCACCTCAAGCTGGCGGCCTATCTGCAAAACGCCCGTGACCAGGGCCTGATCAACGACAAGACCATCGTGGTACTGCCGGAACATATCGGCACCTGGCTGATGGTCAGCGGCGAAAAGAACGAGCTGTACCAGGCCACCAACCTCAAGGAAGCGATGAACTGGTTGTCGGCGAGCAACCCGCTGCTGTTCCTGCGGGCCTTGATCAGCGCCAAGGGTGACGACCGTATCGACGACGCCTACCTGCGTATGAAGGCCCCGGCCATGGCCCGCGACTATCAAGTGCTGTTCGGTGGCCTGGCCAAGGAATTCGGCGTGACCCTGGTGGCCGGCTCCATTGCCCTGCCCAACCCGAGCGTCAGCCAGGGCCAGCTACAGATCGGTCATGGCGCGCTGTACAACACCAGTGTGGTCTTCGACCGCGATGGCTTGCCGCTGGGCCAGCCGCAACGCCAGCTGTATCCGATTTTTGACGAGCGCGGCTTTATTGAGCCGGGCGATGAAAACAGCGTCAGCGTGGTCGATACCCCGGCCGGGCGCCTGGGCATCCTGATCGGCAGCGACAGCTGGTACCCGGACAACTACCGCAAGCTCAACGAGCAAGGCGCCCAGTTGGTGGCGGTGCCGGCCTTCGTGATTGGCCGCGAAACCTGGGACAAGCCGTGGCGCGGCTTCAAAAGCGTGTCGACGCCAGCCGAGATCAGCCTCAAGCCCGAAGAGCTCAGCGAAGGCGAAGCCTGGCACCGCCTGACCCTGATCAGCCAGCAACCCATCAGCCAGGCCACCGCCGGCATGAGCGTGTTCCTGCGCGGGCAGTTCTTTGACATGGGCAGCGCCGGGCAAAGCTTCCTCAGCAGCAACGGCCAGGTGTTCGCCGACGGCAATGCCCGTGGCGCGCGCCTGCTGAACGTGTGGCTGTAACTCAATGAAGCCGGTGCGGCTTGGGGATTTGTCGGTGGGCTTCGTCCACACCTTGGCCGATGCGATCCACAGCCATGGCCTGGACCCGCAACCGTTGCTGCTGCAATACGGCCTTGACCCGGCACGCCTGGCCGAGGCGGGTGCACGCTTGTCGATCCCGCGCTATATGCGCCTGGGCTTTGCGGCCATCCAGTTGACCGGCGATGCCAGCCTGGGCCTGCGCATGGGCCAGCTCAGCCGCCTGAGCCAGGCCGGGCTCGCCGGGGTCACCGCCGCCCAGGCGCCCACCGTGCGCGAAGCCGCCCGTACCCTGACGCGCTTCGAAGCCTTGTACGGCTCCAACTATCGCGGCCAGTCGAGCTTTCACGAGGATGCGGACGGTGCGTGGCTGCGCTTCTACTCCATCAGCCCGTATAACGCCTATAACCGCTTTGTGGTGGACTCGATCATCGCCGGCTGGCTGCATCAGTTGTCGAGCCTGAGTGCGCAACCGGTGCAGGCGCAGCGGATCGAAATCGAGTTCCAGGCCCCCGACTACAGCGAGCGCTACAGCGTGCTTGGGGACTGCCCGATCCAGTTTGGCGCCGAGCACAATCAGCTGCGCCTTAGCCAGCAAACCCTGGCCCTGCGCAACCCGGAACACTGCCCGAGTACCTGGCAATTACTGGTGCAGTTGTGCGAACGGGAACTGGAGCAGTTGACGCGCACCCGCAGCCTGCGCGAGCGCATTACCCGCTTGCTCGGGCCGATGCTCAATGGTGGCCGGGAACCCGACCTGGAAGAAGTGGCGTCACGCTTGAAACTGCCGACCTGGACCCTGCGGCGCAAGCTGGCGGAAGAAGGGACTCAGTTCCGGGCGATTCTCAACGACACTCGCCGCGACCTGGCCATGACCTACATTCGCGATACCGAACTGGCGTTCGGTGAAATTGCCTATTTGCTCGGTTTTGCTTCAGCGGAAGCCTTTCAACGGGCGTTCAAGCGCTGGAACAGCCAGACCCCAGGGGAATTTCGCCGCAGTCAGCGGCATTCCGCCTGACGTCTGTCTTACAGCTCGGTGGCATCATCGGCCGGATCCAGCGGATCCAGTTCAAAGGCGTGGTACTCGAGCAATTCTTCCTGGTAATCGTCCATGGTTGACTCCTTGTTTTATGAAAAGGGGTTGCTTAGTGACCTGCACAACCAGCCTAAAGTGCCGTCATGACGAAAAAATGTCCGTGGCATGACGTTCCTGCACTTCAGGATTAAACGTAGCAGGATTGCCTTGATTTAGCCGGATGAATTTTAGATGCAACTGCAATCATTGCAATTGCAATCGTAAGCCGAATTCCTTTAGGGTATGGGCACCCGTTGCCAAGCGACCCTGCTCATGACTGCCAGCACCGAACGCTCTGCCCTGATCTGCATCGACGCCCTGAATGCAACGCAGCAGCCCCGCTGCTCGCCCCTGTATAGCGTGATGACCATGGCCAACACCCTGGAGTCCAGCCGGCAGGCGTGGGTGATTCGCGGCCAGTCGCGCTCACGCCGAGTGGTGAGCTGGCCCACCTGGTTCGCGCGCAATACCGGGGAAAAACCCATGCTATACCTGCACACGGCCGCGTCATCGGCGCAGTTGCGCGCGCTGTCCGGCGAGACCCGTCAGCGGGGCATCCTGTGCAACGACAATGCAACCCAGCCCTCCCCTTCACTGCCCTTATGGCTGGCCAGCAATCCTCACTGCACACCTTATGACCCGGCCTCCGGCGAGGAAGCCCGGGCGATTGTGCTGGCGGGTTTGCAGGCGCTGTATGTCGACGGCGAGCCGGGGTTCTACTACCTGGCACTGCACGATCAACACGAAGGGCCAGGGCTGAGCCCGCAGGATAGTGAGCATGCGCTCAGGGGCATGTACCGGGTCCGGCGCTCATACACGAGTGAATTGAGGGTGCGGTTGCTGGGTGCGGGTCGAGCGTTTGAAGAAGTCGTGCACGCCGCGCAGTTGCTCGAGACGGATTGGAACGTCGAGGCGCAACTGTGGAGTTGCCCCAGCTATACACGGCTGGCCCGCGAAGCGAATGCGGCGCAACGCTGGAACCGCCTGCACCCGTTGGAACCGAAGCGCAGTTGTCATCTAAGGGATTGCCTGGCTGGGGATGGCGCGCCGGTGGTCGCGGTCACCGGGTATCCGCAGCCGATCGTCGATCAATTGGCGGGGCATGTGGATGCGCGGTTTGTGGCGTTGGGTGCGGGCTCCGTGGAAACGTCTGCACCCAGTCGATATTGGGTAGCGGTGCTGGCATTGAAGGCGTTGGCGGATGACGGCTGGATCGAAGCAGAACAGGTGGAGACCGCCCTGAATCGATATCACCTGAAATGACGATCTGCAATCCATCGCAGATCAAATGTGGGAGCGGGCTTGCTCGCGAAGACGGTGTGCCTGTTGATATTACTGTTGCTGACACACCGCTTTCGCGAGCAAGCCCGCTCCCACACGGAATCCGCGTCGTCTGGAATATTTGCTTCAGGGCTTACGCCGCCCGCGGGTCTGCACGCCCGCCTCCATCGCCAGCCCCGCGGTACGTTCCAATGCCTCGGCAAAACCCCGGCGTTGCTCGCTGTCGAGCTGCGACAAAAACAATTCATCCACGCTGCTTTCGTAGATTTTCCACATCTTTTTACGCAATACCCGGCCCGCGTCGGTAATTGAGACAAAGGCAGCACGCCCGTCACCGTCGGAGCGCGAACGCACCACCAGGCCGTCCTTTTCCAGGCGGTCGACCAGGCGCGTCAGGTTGTAGCGTTCGATGGCCAGCACATCGGCCAATTCGTGCATGCGCCGGGTGCCATCGGGGCCACTTTCCAGGCCCCACAAAGCGTCGTACCAGGCATACGGCGGCAGACCGGCATCGGCCAGGCGCCGCTCGATTTCACGGATGACCGTCCTGTGGGCCCGAACAAAACGGAACCAGACATCAGGCTCTTTCGACGACATGCAACACCATCCGGGGAATTTCAAGAAGGTTGCAATAGTAGCTCATCCCGCGCTAGATTCAGCCATGTAGTTGCAATTGCAACTACATTCGCAAAGCTCCCACAAGGAGCCCACACGCTGAAACCCGTCCACCCTGGAGCCTGACATGACCCCGAACACTGCAGTACGCCTCGACGACGATCCACAGGAAACCCGCGAATGGCTGGAGTCCATCGAATCGGTGCTGTCCACCGAAGGCCGCCCGCGCGCGCATTACCTGATTGATCAGTTGCTGGATTTCGACGTGGCGCGGCATGGCGACTTCTACGGGCGGGTGACCACCCCGTACGTCAACACCATCCCGGTAGACCGCCAGTTGCCCTACCCCGGCAACCTGGCCACCGAGCGCCGGCTGAATGCGTTTATTCGCTGGAACGCCATGGCCATGGTGCTGCGCGCGGGCAAACATTCCGGCGTGGGCGGGCATATCGCAACCTATGCGTCGGCTGCGGTGCTGTATGACGTAGGCTTCGACCATTTCTTCCGTGGCCGAACTGAAAGCTTCGATGGCGACCTGGTGTACATCCAGGGCCACTCCGCGCCGGGCATTTACGGGCGGGCGTACCTCGAAGGCCGGATCAGCGAAGCCCAGCTGGACAACTTCCGCCGGGAAGCCGGTGGCGACGGTTTGTCATCCTATCCGCACCCTCGCCTGATGCCGGACTTCTGGCAATTTCCTACGGTTTCCATGGGGCTCGGACCGATTACCGCCGCGTATCAGGCGCGCTTCATGCGCTACCTGGAGTTCCGCGACCTCAAGCAGCACCAGGGCCGCAAGGTGTGGGCGTTCCTCGGTGATGGCGAGATGGATCAGCCGGAATCCCTGGCGGCCATTTCCCTGGCCGGGCGCGAGAAACTCGACAACCTGATCTTCGTGGTCAACTGCAACCTGCAACGCCTCGATGGCCCGGTTCGCGGCAATGCCAAGGTGATCCAGGAATTCGAAAGCCTGTACCGCGCCGCCGGCTGGAACGTGATCAAGGTAATCTGGGGCGGCGGTTGGGATGCGCTGCTGGAAAAGGATAAAAGCGGCTTGCTGCGCCAGCGCATGATGGAGTGCGTGGACGGCGACTATCAAAACTACAAATCACAAAACGGCGCCTACGTGCGGGAACACTTCTTCGGCAAATACCCGGAGTTGCTGGCGCTGGTGGCAGACATGTCCGACGACGACATCTGGAAACTCTCACGGGGCGGCCATGACCCGGACAAGGTCTACAACGCCTATGCCGCCGCCGTGCGTCACAGCGGCCAGCCGACGGTGATCCTGGCGAAAACCGTCAAGGGCTTCGGCATGGGCGAGGCAGGCGAAGGCCAGAACATCAACCACCAGTTGAAAAAGATGGGCGCTGAAGCCGTCAAAGCCTTCCGCGATCGCTTCGGGCTGGAAGTGGCCGACGACCAACTGGCTGAAATCCCGTATCTCAAACCGGCCGCCGACAGCGAAGAGGCCCGCTATTTCGCCGCCCGCCGCCAGTCACTGGGTGGCTACGTGCCGGCTCGCCATAGCGCGGTCGAGTCGCTGAAGATCCCGGAACTGGATGCCTTCGCCACCCAGCTCAAGGACACCGGCGAACGCGCGATCTCCACCACCATGGCCTTTGTGCGCATCCTCGGCACCCTGCTCAAGGACCCGAACCTGGGCAAACTGATCGTGCCCATCGTGCCGGACGAGTCCCGCACCTTTGGCATGGAAAGCCTGTTCCGCCAGATCGGCATTCACTCCGCCGTCGGCCAGCTCTACACCCCACAAGATGCCGGCCAGCTGTCCTACTACAAGGAGAGCAAGGACGGACAGATCATGCAGGAAGGCCTGAATGAATCCGGCGCCATTTCCTCGTGGATCGCAGCAAGTACGTCCTACGCCAACCACGGCTTGATGACCGTACCGTTCTACATTTTCTATTCGATGTTCGGCTTCCAGCGGGTCGGCGACCTGGCCTGGGCCGCAGGTGATGCACGGGCGCGGGGCTTTCTGCTGGGGGCGACGGCCGGGCGCACCACGCTGATGGGCGAAGGCCTGCAGCATGACGATGGCCACAGCCATGTGCTGTCTTCGGTGATCCCGTGCTGCATTTCCTACGATCCGACGTTTGCCTTCGAGCTGGCGGTGATCATTCGCGAAGGCATGCGCCGGATGTACGTCGAGCAAGAGGACATCTACTACTACATCACCCTGCTCAACGAAAACTACCCGCACCCGGCGATGCCCGAAGGCGTCGAGGACGGGATTCTCAAGGGTATGTATCGGTTGAAGGCGGCTGAAGACACCACGCAACCACGGGTACAGCTGATGGGCAGCGGTTCGATCCTGCGGGAAGTCATCGCCGCCGCGGACCTGCTGCGCGATGATTTTGCCGTGGCCAGCGATGTGTGGAGTGTCACCAGCCTGACCGAGCTGCGCCGGGAAGGCCATGCCGTGGAGCGCTGGAACCTGCTGCATCCTGAAAGCGAACCGCGTACCAGCTATGTCGAGCAGTGCCTTGAGGGCCAGCCTGGGCCCGTGGTGGTCGCCACCGACTACATGAAAATCTTTGCCGATCAGATTCGCCCGTTTGTACCGGGCCGGCGCTTTGTGGCGCTGGGCACCGATGGCTTCGGGCAATCGGATACCCGCGAAACCTTGCGCGAGTTCTTCGAGGTGGACCGGTATTTCATTGCCCTGGCGGCCTTGAAGGCGCTGGCGGATGACGGCCTGATCAGCCGCGCCAGGGTGGCGGAGGCGATCAGCCGCTACGGGATCAACGTCGACAAGGCCAACCCCGTAGCGGTGTAGTTACTGTGCAGGCGTCGGCAGAGGCGGAATCGCTTCGGTCGGCGCCGGCAGCGCAGGAGTGGTGGCCTCCGGCGCAGGTGCCGGGGCTTCCTTTGGTGCAATCGGCGCAGGTTCCGCCGGTGGTACTACCGGCTCCGATGCCGCTGGCACCACCGCCGGTGTCACTGGGGCTGCCGGTGTGGCCGGCGCGTCTTTTGGCACTTCTTTCGGCGCTTCAACCTTATCGGCCTTATCGGCCGCCGGAGCTGCCTTAGGTTCCGGGATGCCCAGGTCAGCCTTGGGTTTCTCTGGAATATGCGCTGCCTTTTTCACTTCCTGGGGCAGGAAAACGTCCACCAGGGCGAAATAACGCTCATAAAACTTCGGCGCAGACACCGTCTCGCTGGCCACCTTGACCATGGAGTCGTCGGTGGAGCCAATCGGCATCGACACCGAACCCAACACACCCACACCGAGGCTGGCGGAGTTGTTGACCTTCTTCAAGGCGTAGCGATCCTGCAAGGCGTTGGCGAACATCGTCGAGTGATGATTGCCGCTGCCATCGTCGGCACACACCACGTTGAAGCTGATCTGCAGGTGAGTTTCGCCGGTCTGCTGGAAGCTCTTGTTACCCGCCACCAGCTTTGGATCGCTGCTGGTGATGATGTAACCCTGGCTCAACAGCGCACGCCGCGCCGCTTCGCAGGCCGCCGTGTCACTGACCGGGTAATCACGGGAAAACGTGCCGGAGTCGTCGAAGTTCTCATGTTCATAAATAGCGGTCTTGGGTGACGAGCAGCCCGCAGCGCCCGCCAGCACCAGCGCCAACCCGAGGCTACGCAAGTGAAATGATGTCGACATCGAAAATCCTGAGGAAAACAGTCAGGGCGGTATTGTGCAACAGAACGTGGCCTCGGCGCGCGAATTCCTGTCGGTAAAACGTCACAGCCTTACGGGACGGTGTCCGCAGGAAAAAGCCGCTCGCCCATATGGTCGATAAACACGCGCAATTTCGCCGAGGCATGGCGACTTGATGGCCAGAGCATCCAGAAGCTGCCGCTGTGCTCCAGGTAATAGTCCAGCACCCGTTGCAGCCGGCCCTGCTCCACCGATTCGCGGACCATGAAGTCTGGCAGGCAGGCAATCCCCAGGCCTTCATGGGCCACGTGCATCAGTGATTCGATGGTGGTGGAGACCAGCGGCGCACGCAGGGTCGGCTCCGGCAGGCCCGGCTCCGGGCGCAGTGGCCAGGTTTCCAGTTTGCCGGTGGCGCAGAATTTGTGGCGCAGGCAGGCGTGGTCGCTCAAATCCCGGGGCTGGCGCGGCGTACCGTGCAGGCGCAGGTACTCCGGGGACGCCACCAGCACCAGGCGGTAATACCCGAGGTGGCGCGCCATCAAGCGTGAGTCCTCGGGTTTGCCGGTGCGGATCACCGCGTCGAAACCCTCCTCGATCACATCCACCATGCGGTCGGAGAAGTCCACGTCCAACTCGATCTCGGGATAGGCGCGCATGAAATCCGTCAGTACCGGCATCAACAAGCCGCGCACTTGCGGCAGGCTGACGTGCAACTTGCCTCTGGGGGTGGCGGATGCCTGGCTCAGTTCCTGTTCTGCGGCTTCGACTTCCGCCAGGATGCGCCGGGAGCGTTCGAGAAACAGTGCGCCCTCGCTGGTCAACGTGATACTGCGGGTGCTGCGATGGAACAGCCGCACCCCCAGGCGCTCTTCGATGCGCGCGATGCTTTTGCCAATCGCCGAGGACGACACCCCCAGCATGCGCCCGGCCTCGGTAAAGCTGCGGGTTTCGGCCACCTGCACAAACACTGAAATACTGCCCAGGCTGTCCATCGTCTCGCTCCCGAGGATTGCGGACATTGGCGTCCGATAAGTTCGGAACCTTAGCCTGTTTTTCTCCACCGTGCAGCACCCTACTCTGGCTCCCTGCCCTTTCGTCTGAAAACCGGAGCCAAAAAACATGAGCGACAGCGCCCTATCTTCCACGACCCCCACGGTGAGCCGTGAACGACTGCCTCTGGGTGGCCTGTTGGCATTGGCTACCGCCGGCTTCATCACCATCCTCACCGAAGCCATGCCGGCGGGCTTGCTCCCGCAAATGGGCGCCGGCCTCGGGGTGTCCGAAGCGTTGGTGGGCCAGTTGGTGACCCTGTACGCCCTGGGCTCGCTGTTGGCCGCGATTCCCCTGACCATCGCCACCCGGGGCTGGCGCCGGCGGCCATTGCTGATGATTGCCATCGGCGGGTTTGCCTTGGTCAACAGTGTGACGGCGTTTTCCAGCGATTACCTGCTGACCCTGGTGGCCAGGTTCTTCGCCGGGGTGTTCGCGGGATTGCTCTGGGCGCTGCTGGCCGGTTATGCCAGCCGCATGGTTGCGCCGCACCTGCAAGGCAGGGCCATTGCCGTGGCCATGCTCGGCGCGCCATTGGCGCTGTCACTGGGTGTACCGGCCGGGACATTCCTGGGCACCACGGTTGGCTGGCGCCTGAGCTTCGCGATCATGTCCGGCCTGACGGTTGTGCTGCTGGCCTGGGTGCGCTGGCAGGTCCCGGACTTTGCCGGGCAACAGGCGGAAAAACGCCTGGGGCTGCGCCAGGTGCTGGCACTGCCAGGGATTCGTCCGGTGCTGTTGGTGACTTTCACCTACGTGCTGGCTCATAACATTCTCTACACCTATATCGCGCCGTTCCTGGTACCTGCCGGGATTGCAGCGGACATCGACCAGGTGCTGCTGGTGTTTGGCCTGGCGGCGCTGCTGGGTATCTGGATCGTCGGCGCGCTGATTGATCAGCGGCTGCGCGCCTTATTGGTGATCAGCTGCGCAATGTTCGCGCTGTCGGCCCTGGCGCTGGCGTTCTGGATCACCTCGGCGACGGTGATCTACACCACGGTGGCGTTATGGGGGCTGGCGTTTGGCGGTTTGCCGGCATTGCTGCAAACGGCGCTGGCCAAGTCGGCCGGGGATTCAGCCGATGCCGCACAGTCGATGCTGGTGACGGTGTGGAACCTGGGCATCGCCGGTGGCGGACTACTCGGCGGCATGTTGTTGCAAGGGTGGGGAGTGACATCGTTTCCATGGGCGGTCGCCGCGTTGGTCGTACTGGCGCTGATCGCGACGCTGCGTTTAACCGATGTTTAAACGAAACGTGACGTGATGTTTCTTAACTCTTATGATCGCACCGGGTGCGCTGCTGCATACGGCACAGCGCAGGTTAAAGGATAAGCATTGGTCGGGCCGCCAATGGAGACTTGTCGTGCCTGATAAACACCCTGCTATTCCGCGCCCCCAGGTTCTGGTCGAAGGCGCCCTGTCCGCATTGGAGCGGTTTTCAAGGATCGAAGCAGTCAGCGGTATCGTGTTGCTGCTGGCAGCGATCGTCGCGCTGGTCTGGGCCAACAGCCCCGTCGCAGATTCCTACGAACACTTCTGGAACACCCCACTCACTATCGGACTGGGAGACTTCACGGTCTCGCGCTCGTTGCACTTCCTGGTGAACGATGGGCTGATGACCATCTTCTTCCTGGTGGTGGGCGCCGAGATTCGCCAGGAGATCAGGGACGGCGCACTCGCCAACCTGAAACTGGCCACCCTGCCCCTCGGCGCTGCGCTGGGTGGCGTGCTGATGCCGGCACTGATTTACACCCTGCTCAACCATGGCACCGTAGCGGCCAGTGGCTGGGCAGTGCCCACTGCCACCGACATCGCATTTGCCGTGGGTGTGCTGGCGCTGCTGGGCAAATCGATTCCGGCTGGCGTGCGCATCCTGTTGCTGGCTTTGGCGATCATTGATGACATCGTCGCCATCCTGATCATCGCGATTTTCTATACCGCCAGCCTGGACTACATGGGCCTGGTGATCGCGGCCTGCGGGCTGGCGCTGGTGCTGGTTTTTCAGCGGATGGGAATTGGCAAGGCGGTGGTGTACCTGTTGCCAGGGGCGATTGTCTGGTTTGGCCTGCTCAAGACCGGCGTCCATCCGACGCTCGCGGGCGTAATGCTTGGCCTGATAACGCCCGTGACTTCCAGACCGACTCGGGAACGCCCTCTGGACACCATCGGGCGCACGTTCAACGAGCTGATGGAGCGGCTTTCACAATCGGCTGAAAGTGCCCATCAAGTCGCCAAACCGTTGAAGCAATTGAGACAGGCCCAGCGGGAAATGCTGCCGCCGGTGCAACGTATTCAAGCGGGCTTGCACCCCTGGGTGGCCTTCGGCGTCATGCCACTGTTTGCCCTGGCCAACGCCGGAGTGAGCCTGCAAGGGTTCAACCTGGACGATCCACTGCCCCACGGCGTGTTCATGGGGGTCATCCTGGCCCTGGTGCTCGGCAAGCCGCTCGGTGTGATGCTGGCGAGCGTGGTGCTGGTCAAACTGAACATCTGCCAATTGCCGGAGGGCGTGACCTGGAACGGCGTCGCCCTGGTGGGCCTGCTGGCGGGAATTGGTTTCACCATGTCGATTTTCATCTCGTCGCTGGCCTTCTCCGATCCGACGCTGCTGTCGGCTGCCAAGCTGAGTGTGCTGAGCGCTTCGACCCTGGCGGCTGTGATTGGCCTGAGTTGGGGCAAGCTCAAGTTTGCGCGTTGAATCAAGACTGGTTGAGTCAGCTGATTAGTGGATAAAAAAAGACCCCGGCCTCTTCAGGCCGGGGTCTTTTTATTCAGGCTGTTACGAGATCAGAACTTCTTGATCTCAGCCTTGGTTTCCAACTGCTTGCGATAGGCGGCGAAGTCTTGCTGGCCGACACGGGACGCGAGGAAGCGGCGGTACTGAGCCTTCTCGTCATCGGTCGGTGCAGCGGCTTCATTGACCGCGTTCAAGCGCACGATCACCAGGCTACCGTCTGGCAGTGTCACGCTGGTGAAGGTCGGCTTGTCCTTGGCCGCAGGCTTTGGCATGCGGAACAGGGCTTGCAGCACGGCTGGCTCGACGCCTTCCTGGCCCCGGGTGGCCGCTTCGGTGACTTTCCAGGCCTGGCCATCCACCGGCTGGTTCAGCGGGGTCTTGCCATCACGCACGTTGGCAATCAGCTCGTCCGCGTGAGTCTTCGCCGCAGCGCTCGCGCGCTCCTTGGTCAACTGGGCACGGATGGCAGTGGCAACGCTTTCCAGCGGCAGCTGGGTAGGCTTCAGGTGCTCTTTGGCACGCAGTACCACGATGGTTTCCGGGTCCAGCTCGATGGCGGTGCTGTTGGCACCCTCATCCAGTACTTCAGGGCTGAATGCAGCGGTCACCACGGCACGGTTGGCAGCAATGCCTTCGCCACCTTCACGGCCAAACGGCGCGGAGGTGTGCACGGTCAGCTTCAGGTCCGACGCCGGCTGGGCCAGGTCGGAAGCTTCGAATGCAGCGTCTTCCAGTTGCTTGGTCGCGTCGACGAAACGCTGTTCAACCTGCTGGGTCTTGAGCTCGCGGGTCAGCTTGTCTTTCAGGCTGGCGAACGATGGCACTTCTGGTGCTTCAACACCCAACAGCTTGATCAGGTGCCAGCCGAAGCTCGAACGCACCGGTGCCGAGACCTGGTCCTTGTTCAGCGCATACAGCGCTGTTTCGAAGGCAGGGTCGTAGACACCAGGGCCAGCGAAACCGAGGTCACCGCCGTTGTTCGCCGAACCCGGATCCTGGGAGAACTCCTTGGCCAGGGCTTCGAACTTCTCGCCCTTGGCCAGGCGCGCCTGGATTTCTTCGATCTTGGCCTTGGCCTGCTCGTCAGTGGTCTTGTCGTTGACTTCAATCAGGATGTGCGCCGCGCGACGCTGTTCAGCGAGGTTGGCAGTTTCTTTCTGATAGAGGGCTTGCAGCTCATCGTCCTTGACCGCGACCTGGTCGAAGAAGGAAGCCTTCTTCAGCTCCAGATAGTCGATGACCACCTGGTCCGGGGTCATGAACTCCTTGGCGTGCTGGTCGTAGTAAGCCTTGACCTCGTCGTCAGTGATCTTCACTGCTGCAGGGTCGGCCTTGACGCTGACGGTGGCAAAATCGCGGGTCTGTTTTTCCAGACGGGCGAACGCGAGCACTTCGGCATCAGTCACAAAACCGCTGCCGGCAATGCCTGCACGAACCTGGCCGATCAGCATTTCCTGGCTCAGCATCTGACGGAATTGCATACGGCTGTAGCCCAGCTGACGGATCACCTGGTCGAAACGCTCAGCGTTGAACTGGCCATCCACCTGGAATTCCGGCGTCTGCAGGATCACTTGATCCAGCGCAGCTTCGGAGAAAGCGAATTTCGAATCGGCCGCGCCTTGCAGCAGCAGCTTGCGATCGATCAGGCCCTTGAGGGCGGCGTCGCGCAGCAGCTTTTCGTCCAGCAAGGAAGCATCGAAGTCCTTGCCCAGCTGTTGCATCAGCTGGCGACGTTGCATGTCGACGGCCTGGCCCAGTTCGCTTTGGGTGATTTCTTCACCGTTGACCTTGGCCACGTCCTGCTTGTTGTTGGTCGAAGCTTGAAAAATAGCCTCGATACCGGTGAACGCCATCAATGCGACGATGATCCCGATAATGGTCTTGGCAATCCAGCCTTGTGAATTGTCCCTGATATTCTGCAGCATGCGTCCCCCAGAAACGGTTGAACTTCAAAATTAGGCAACCGTGGAGCGTGGGTAGAGTCCGGATAGAAGAAAGGCGCATCCGAGGATGCGCCTTCTCGTAACTGGCGGAGCGGACGGGGGTTTGAACCCACACCCCCGGCGTGGCGACCCGATGGATACTCGGGTCAGCTGCCGCTCCGCTGCCAGGTCAGACCTGCGTCCGACCCGGATGGGTAAGGCTTGAGCGAAGCTTAGTTAACGGCTTCTTTCAGGGCTTTACCGGCTTTGAAACCTGGTTTTTTGGCAGCGGCGATTTGCAGAGCCTTGCCAGTCTGTGGGTTACGGCCAGTGCGAGCTGGACGATCGGTCACAGAGAAAGTACCGAAACCAACCAGTACCACAGAGTCGCCGGCCTTGAGAGCGCCAGTGACGGATTCGATTACTGCGTCCAGCGCACGGCCAGCAGCGGCTTTCGGGATATCAGCAGATGCAGCGATAGCATCAATCAGTTCCGACTTGTTCACTCTAAGTCCCCTTATATCTATTGAGTATGATTCTAAGTTTTTTGGTGAAAGCAAAAACCAGTGCTGAATGGCCTACAGACACTTAAGAGCCGCTTTATAACAAGGGCTCTAAAAAGCTGTCAAGGAAGCCCCCAGGCTTAAACGTATTAATGCGTGCTAATTCTTTCCTTAGAGTCAGTCTCGCGTTTTTCATCCTTTGCAACTATCTCAGGAGCCACATCCGGCAAGGGCTCCGGCGCGTATTGCAGCGCAATTTGCAGGACCTCGTCAATCCATTTAACCGGTTTAATCTGCAGATCCTGCTTGATGTTGTCAGGAATCTCCTTCAAGTCGCGAACATTCTCTTCAGGAATGATCACAGTCTTGATACCACCGCGGTGTGCAGCCAGCAATTTCTCTTTGAGGCCACCAATGGCCAGTACCTGACCACGCAGGGTGATTTCCCCGGTCATGGCGACATCGGCGCGCACCGGAATGCCGGTCAGGGCTGATACCAGTGCCGTGCACATGCCTACGCCTGCGCTAGGGCCGTCTTTCGGGGTCGCCCCTTCCGGCATGTGGATGTGGGTGTCGTGCTTCTCATGGAAGTCCAGGGGAATCCCCAGGCTCTTGGCGCGGCTGCGCACCACGGTCTGCGCGGCGGTGATGGATTCAACCATCACGTCACCCAGGGAACCGGTCTTGATCAGTTGCCCTTTGCCCGGGATCACGGCGGCCTCGATGGTCAGCAATTCGCCGCCCACCTGGGTCCACGCCAGGCCAGTGACCTGGCCTACCTGGTCCTGCTGCTCAGCCAGGCCGTAGCGGAATTTGCGCACGCCCAGGAAGTGTTCCAGCAGGTCAGCGGTGACCTTCACCGAGAAGCGTTTTTCCAGCGCATGTTCCTTCACGGCCTTGCGGCAGATCTTCGCCAGTTGACGCTCAAGGCCCCGTACACCGGCCTCGCGGGTGTAGAAACGAATGATGTCGCGGATCGCGTCGGCATCAAATTCGATCTCGCCTTTTTTCAGGCCGTTGGCCGCAATCTGCTTGGGCGAGAGGTATTTGACGGCGATGTTGATCTTCTCGTCTTCGGTGTAACCCGGCAGACGAATCACCTCCATCCGGTCCAGCAAGGCTGGCGGAATATTCATCGAGTTGGAGGT
Organism: Pseudomonas sp. B6001; assembly: GCF_013386015.1. NCBI lineage: Bacteria > Pseudomonadati > Pseudomonadota > Gammaproteobacteria > Pseudomonadales > Pseudomonadaceae > Pseudomonas > Pseudomonas sp. B6001. The sequence continues at coordinate 96,612 of NZ_JACAOX010000027.1, read as the reverse complement.
GCACAGGAACATTACGTCGGACAGGTCGTAGTCGACTTCCAGGTAATGGTCGTTGAAATTGTGGTTCTGCTCGGGGTCGAGCACTTCCAGCAAAGCAGACGCCGGGTCGCCACGCATGTCGCTGCCCATCTTGTCGATTTCATCGAGCAGGAACAGCGGGTTGCGCACACCCACCTTTGTCATCTTTTGAATCAATCTTCCTGGCATCGAACCGATGTAAGTCCGGCGATGACCACGGATTTCCGCTTCATCACGCACACCGCCCAGGGCCATGCGCACGAATTTGCGGTTGGTGGCGTGGGCAATCGACTCCGCCAGCGAGGTTTTACCCACACCAGGAGGACCGACCAGGCACAACACCGGGCCACGAATCTTCTTCACGCGCTTTTGCACGGCGAGGTATTCGAGAATGCGTTCCTTGACTTCTTCGAGGCCGTAGTGATCGGCATCGAGAATATCTTCGGCGCGGGCCAGGTCCAGGCGCACTTTGGTCTGGGCCTTCCACGGCACCTGCACCAGCCAGTCGATATACGAACGAACCACGGTGGCTTCGGCCGACATCGGCGACATTTGCTTGAGCTTGTTCAGCTCGGCAGTGGCCTTGGTCAACGCGTCTTTCGGCAGGCCGGCGGCATCGATGCGCTTTTTCAGCTCCTCGATTTCGTTGTGGCCTTCCTCGCTGTCGCCCAGCTCTTTCTGAATGGCCTTCATCTGCTCATTCAGGTAGTACTCGCGCTGGCTGCGCTCCATTTGCTTTTTGACACGGCCGCGAATGCGCTTCTCAACCTGCAGCAGGTCGATTTCGGCATCCAGCAGCGCCAGGACGTGTTCGACCCGGGCCGACAAATCGATGATCTCGAGAATGTCCTGCTTCTGCTCGATTTTCAGCGCCATGTGCGCGGCCATGGTGTCGACCAGGCGGCTTGGCTCATCAATGCTGTTGAGGGAAGAGAGGACTTCTGCGGGGACTTTCTTGCCCAGTTGCACGTATTGCTCGAACTGGGACAGCAGGCTGCGAACGAACACTTCGGATTCGCGCTCAGGGGCGTCGACTTCGTCGATCAGCGCCACTTCGGCACGCAGGTGGCCGTCCACTTCCATGAAGCGCTCGACCGCACCGCGCTGCTCGCCTTCCACCAGCACCTTGACGGTGCCATCAGGCAGCTTGAGCAGTTGCAGGACAGTTGCAACGGTACCAACGCGATACAGGGCATCTTCGCCCGGATCATCGTCAGCAGGATTTCTCTGGGCCAGCAGCAGAATCTGCTTGTCGCCCGTCATCGCGGCCTCGAGGGCTTCGATAGACTTCTCGCGCCCCACGAACAGCGGGATAACCATGTGCGGATAGACGACGACATCACGCAACGGCAGGAGAGGCAATTCGATGGTTGTCTTCATGATTTCGCCTCTATGACAGATGAAAGTAAGCTTGAAACCAAGATGGGGGCTGCCTGCAAAAAAAACAAGCGTAATGGCATCAGTTAAACGCAGTAAAAACAAAGGGGCCCCTTAAGGCCCCTTTATTTTGTACAGCTCGGCAGTGCAACGCTTACGCGTCTGGCGCAGCCTTGGCAGCCGGCTCACTGTTTTCGTAGATATACAGTGGCTTGGACTTGCCTTCTATAACGCTTTCGTCGATCACCACTTTACTCACCTCGGACTGCGAGGGGATTTCGTACATGGTGTCGAGCAGTACGCCTTCGAGGATCGAGCGCAAACCACGGGCGCCGGTCTTGCGCTCCAGTGCCCGCTTGGCCACCGATTTGAGCGCGTCAGCACGGAACTCGAGGTCCACACCTTCCATCTCGAACAGCTTGGCGTATTGCTTGGTCAGGGCGTTTTTCGGCTCGGTGAGGATCTGCATCAACGCAGCCTCATCCAGCTCGTCCAGCGTCGCCAGGACCGGCAGACGGCCAACGAATTCCGGGATCAGACCGAACTTGACCAAATCGTCAGGCTCGACTTCACGCAGGGATTCACCGACTTTCTTGCCTTCTTCCTTGCTGCGTACTTCTGCACTGAAGCCAATGCCGCCACGGGTGGAACGGTTTTGAATAACCTTTTCCAGGCCGGAGAACGCACCGCCACAGATGAACAGGATGTTGCGCGTATCAACCTGAAGGAATTCCTGCTGCGGGTGCTTGCGGCCGCCTTGTGGCGGTACGGAAGCAACCGTGCCTTCGATCAGTTTCAACAGCGCTTGCTGCACGCCTTCACCGGAAACGTCCCGGGTGATCGACGGGTTGTCGGATTTGCGCGAAATCTTGTCGATTTCATCGATGTAGACAATGCCCATCTGGGCCTTCTCCACGTCGTAGTCGCATTTCTGCAGCAGCTTCTGAATGATGTTCTCGACGTCTTCACCTACGTAACCGGCCTCGGTAAGAGTGGTTGCGTCGGCGATGGTGAAGGGAACGTTCAGCAGGCGAGCCAGGGTCTCTGCAAGCAGGGTTTTACCCGAGCCTGTAGGGCCGATCAGCAAGATGTTGCTTTTGCCGAGCTCGACGTCGTCACTTTTCTTGTCACGCTGGTTCAGACGCTTGTAGTGGTTGTACACCGCTACGGCCAGAACCTTCTTTGCACGCTCTTGACCAATCACATACTGATCAAGGATGCCGCTGATTTCTTTAGGCGAAGGCAATTTATGCGCGCTGCTTTCGGCCTGGGCTTCCTGCACCTCCTCACGGATGATGTCATTGCACAGGTCGACGCACTCGTCGCAGATAAAGACCGAGGGGCCGGCAATCAACTTGCGTACTTCATGCTGGCTTTTGCCACAGAAGGAGCAATAGAGCAGCTTGCCGTTGTCCTCGCCGTTGCGGGTGTCAGTCATTCGTTCGATCCAAATCCGATAGGCTTGCAACACAAGATGAAGGCTATTGAGGGCTTTTTCAAGTCCACTGGTGGTCGGACCTGCCGACCTGCCCTATTTTGAGCTGCTTATATTAAGCGGGGCGCTTTTCGATCACTGCGTCGATCAACCCGTATTCACGAGCCGCTTCGGCGCTCATGAAATTGTCACGGTTGGTGTCGCGCTCGATCTCTTCCAGGGTATGCCCGCTATGTTTGGCCATCAGCGTGTTGAGACGCTCACGAATGAAGAGGATTTCCTTGGCATGGATTTCGATGTCCGATGCCTGGCCCTGGAAACCGCCCAGTGGCTGGTGAATCATCACGCGTGAGTTCGGCAGGCAGTAACGCTTGCCCTCAGCACCAGCGGTCAGCAGGAACGCACCCATGCTGCACGCCTGACCGATACAGGTGGTCGATACGTTCGGCTTGATGAACTGCATGGTGTCGTAGATCGACATGCCCGCTGTCACCGAACCGCCCGGGGAGTTGATGTAGAGATGGATGTCCTTGTCCGGATTTTCCGCTTCAAGGAACAGCAGCTGCGCACAAATCAGGTTGGCCATGTAGTCCTCTACCGGACCAACCAGAAAGATCACTCGCTCCTTGAGCAGGCGCGAGTAGATGTCATAGGCGCGTTCGCCACGAGCAGATTGCTCGACAACCATCGGGACCAGGCCGCCAGCGGCCTGGATATCAGAGTTCTGCTGAATATACGAATTACGGAACATGCTCTGCAGTTACTCCCAAATAGTCATGTCTTGAATACGCATAAGCCAGCGCGAGGCTGGCTTATAGGTGTATTTTCAAACGAGTTGAGCGATCAGTCGGCTTGTGCTGCTTCAGCCGGCTTGACTGCTTCTTCGTAAGAGACCGCTTTATCGGTCACCTTAGCCTTCTGCAGAACAGTATCCACAACTTGCTCTTCCAGCACAACCGAACGCACTTCGTTCAGCTGCTGGTCGTTCTTGTAGTACCAGGACACAACAGCTTCAGGCTCCTGGTAGGCCGAAGCCATTTCCTGGATCATTTCGCGAACGCGGGTTTCGTCAGGCTTGAGGTCGAATTGCTTGACCACTTCAGCCACGATCAGACCCAGTACAACGCGGCGCTTGGCCTGTTCTTCGAACAGTTCGGCCGGCAGTTGGTCAGGCTTGATGTTGCCGCCGAACTGCTGAACAGCCTGCACGCGCAGACGATCAACTTCGTTGGACAGCAGGGCCTTCGGCACTTCGATCGGGTTGGCCGCCAGCAGACCGTCCATCACCTGGTTCTTGACCTTGGATTTGATCGCCTGGCGCAGTTCACGCTCCATGTTCTTGCGAACTTCGGTGCGGAAACCTTCGATGCCGGTTTCCTTGATGCCGAACTGGTTGAAGAACTCTTCGTTCAGTTCTGGCAGCTTGGGCTCGGAAACGGTGTTGACGGTCACGGTGAACTCGGCGGTTTTGCCAGCCAGGTCCAGGTTCTGATAGTCAGCCGGGAAAGTCAGGTTCAGAACGCGCTCTTCGCCGGCTTTGGCGCCAACCAGGCCGTCTTCGAAACCAGGAATCATGCGGTTGGAACCCAGCACCAGCTGAGTACCCTTGGCGGAGCCGCCAGCGAATGCTTCGCCGTCAACCTTGCCTACGAAATCGATGTTCAGCTGGTCTTCGTTCTGGGCAGCACGATCGGCCACTTCAAAACGGGTGTTCTGCTTGCGCAGGATTTCCAGCATGTTGTCCAGGTCGGAGTCAGCAACATCAGCGCTCAGGCGCTCGATGGCGATCGAATCGAAACCGGCAACTTCGAACTCAGGGAACACTTCGAAGATTGCAACGTATTCCAGATCCTTGCCTGCTTCCAGGGACTTGGGCTCGATGGAAGGCGAGCCAGCCGGGTTCAGCTTTTGCTCGACAACGGCTTCGTAGAAGGAAGCCTGGATCACGTCACCTACAGCTTCCTGACGTGCATCAGCACCGAAGCGGCGCTTGATTTCGCTCATTGGCACTTTGCCTGGACGGAAACCAGCGATCTTGGCCTTTTGGGCAGTCTGCTGCAGACGCTTGTTGACCTGGGTCTCGATGCGCTCGGCCGGCACGGTGATGCTCATGCGGCGCTCAAGAGCAGAAGTATTTTCAACAGAAACTTGCATGGATATTCCTCGTTGCACAGACGTTAGCTGGCCGTTTCCGACCCCAGAATCAAGGGCATGCATTCTAGTGGGTCAAACTCAAGAAGTCACCCTACTGAAAACGGGTAAAAAAACAGCAGGCAATTTATAGGTGCGAATGCACGAGTGCAGCTCGCCCCGGTGGCAAATACATCCCATCATGCCAGGGCTCTGCGCCAACCCTTCTATATATAGAAGCGGTTGCCAATCATCTCCCTGACAACCGACCCTGCGGACAAGGCCGGCAGGCAGTGCGGCATCATCGCGAAACATAAATACGACGAAACGCCCTGCCCTGCAGCCCAACACCTGCGACTGCGTTGAAACTCAAACCGCTGAAACAAAAAAGGCGCCAGACTATTAATCTGGCGCCTTTCGAAATATGGGGTGGACGAAGGGGATCGAACCCTCGACAACGGGAGTCACAATCCCGTGCTCTACCAACTGAGCTACGCCCACCATATTGCGTGACCAAAAAGCCCGTCAAAAAGGCTATTTGTTGAGCTTCGCGCCGACCCGCAGGCCTTCACGAAACTTTATTTGGTGCGGATGAAGAGACTCGAACTCTTACACCTTGCGGCGCTGGAACCTAAATCCAGTGTGTCTACCAATTCCACCACATCCGCGCTTGAAGCTTTTAAAGCAAAGGCGCCAGACTATTAATCTGGCGCCTTTTTAAATATGGGGTGGACGAAGGGGATCGAACCCTCGACAACGGGAGTCACAATCCCGTGCTCTACCAACTGAGCTACGCCCACCATATTGCGCTACTTGTGCCAAAGCTGCCTAATGGCGCACCCGGCAGGACTCGAACCTGCGACCATCCGCTTAGAAGGCGGATGCTCTATCCAGCTGAGCTACGGGCGCCTTATTAATCTGTACTCTTGGAGGATTACAAACTAACCAGTGCTAGGCTGTGCCCGACAAGTGCGACGAATAGTATAGATGGACCCGAAACCCGTCAAATCCTTTTTATAAAAAATTCATTTTATTTAAGGGGTTAGGGGAATTTGCAGACCAAGCGCCTTTGCCCTCACGCCATGGCATGCGAGAATGCGCGCACTTTTCTTCCCCCTCTCGATGGTTAATCACGCGTAATGACTGCACAACTTATCGACGGCAAATCAATCGCCGCCAGCCTGCGCCAGCAGATCGCCAAACGAGTCGCCGAGCGCAGCCAACAAGGCCTGCGCACGCCGGGCCTCGCGGTGATCCTGGTCGGCAGCGATCCTGCCTCTCAGGTTTATGTCTCGCACAAGCGTAAAGACTGTGAAGAGGTCGGCTTTATTTCCAAAGCCTACGACTTGGCTGAAGACACCACCCAACAGGCCCTCACCGACCTGATCGACAGCCTCAACGACGATCCGGCCATCGACGGCATCCTGCTGCAACTGCCATTGCCCGAGCATCTGGACGCGTCGAAATTGCTCGAACGCATCCGCCCGGACAAGGACGTCGACGGTTTCCACCCTTATAACGTCGGCCGCCTGGCCCAGCGTATCCCGCTGCTGCGCCCGTGCACCCCGAAGGGCATCATGACCCTGCTGGAAAGCACCGGCGTCGATCTGTATGGCCTGGATGCCGTCGTCGTCGGCGCCTCGAACATCGTCGGTCGCCCGATGGCCATGGAACTGCTGCTGGCCGGCTGCACCGTGACCGTGACCCACCGCTTCACCAAGGACCTGGCCGGCCACGTTGGCCGCGCCGACCTGGTGGTCGTCGCCGCCGGCAAGCCGGGCCTGGTCAAGGGTGAGTGGATCAAGGAAGGCGCCATCGTCATCGACGTGGGCATCAACCGCCAGGACGATGGCAAGCTCGTGGGCGACGTGGTGTACGAAACCGCCCTGCCCCGTGCCGGCTGGATCACCCCGGTACCCGGTGGTGTCGGCCCGATGACCCGTGCCTGCCTGCTGGAAAACACCCTGTACGCCGCCGAAACCCTGCACGTCTAATAACCAGCCGTTCTGAAAGAGCCCTGCCTTATCGCAGGGCTTTTTATTGGCCGAAAAAAAGTAGTTTTTTCTTTGTTTTTAAGGGGTTTCATCTGTTTTCAGAAGAACATTCGACAGTTTCTGATCCATACTCCTAAAATGTAACGGCATTTATCAGAAAGTCCGTGCAGAACGGTATATCCCTACTTTTTTTAGCGAGTTCATCCGCGTGAAAATTCATCTTTCCATTGTCAGCCTATTTTTTGCATTGACAGGCACCTTCGCGAGCGCAAGCGAAACCACCACCGCTCCCCGCGACATGTCCACCCTGCACATCGCCTCCGGCAGTGCGATGGTGGTAGACCTGCAGACCAACAAAGTCATCTATGCCAGCAACCCGGATGTCATCGTGCCGATCGCCTCGGTGAGCAAACTGATGACCGGCCTGATCGTGCTGGAAGCCAAGCAGAACATGGATGAATACATCGACATCAACATCAAGGACACGCCAGAGATGAAAGGCGTGTTCTCCCGGGTCAAGATCGGCAGCGAGATGCCGCGCAAGGAGATGTTGCTGATTGCCCTGATGTCCTCGGAAAACCGCGCCGCCGCCAGCCTGGCCCACCACTACCCGGGCGGCTACCCGGCCTTCATCGCAGCGATGAACGCCAAGGCCAAGGCACTGGGCATGACCAGTACCCATTATGTGGAACCTACCGGCCTGTCGATCCATAACGTGTCCACCGCCCGCGACCTGAGCAAGCTGCTGGCCGCCGCACGCAAGTACCCGATGCTCAGCCAGTTGAGCACCACCAAGGAAAAGACCGTCTCGTTCCGCAAACCCAACTACACCCTGGGTTTCTCCAATACTGACCACCTGATCAACCGCGCCAACTGGGACATCAAGCTGACCAAGACCGGCTTTACCAACCAGGCCGGCCATTGCCTGGTACTGGTGACCAGCATGGGTAATCGCCCGGTGTCGCTGGTGATCCTCGATGCCTTCGGCAAATTCACCCACTTTGCCGATGCCGGGCGCATCCGCAGCTGGGTCGAAACCGGCAAGAGCGGCTCGGTGCCAGACGTCGCATTGCGCTACAAGGCTGACAAGAACCTGAAGAACCGCCCACGGGCGAATGTTCAGGTCACCGAGTCCCGCTGATCCGTAAATAGCGACATAAAAAACGGCGCCCTTGAGCGCCGTTTTTTTATTTGGCCTGACTGGCCAGTGCCTTGACTGCCTGGGCCGCCGCCTGTTCCTGGCCCGCCTGGGCTGTGGCGCTGGCAGCCTGCTGCCAGCGCTGGGCGTCGACCTTGACCGGCAACTGGGTGGGCCGCTGAATCAGTACCGCCCACTTGCCGCCGTCTTTCCACGCCGACTCAAACGCACTGAAATCCATCGGCATGCGTCGCGCCAAGCCTGAACGCAGCAGCACCATGCTCTTCTGCTTGTTGTAACCCACCACCACGACATACCGCGGACCGGCCCAGAAGGTCGAGCCCTGGGTGATACGCGCCATCACCGGGTACCCGGCCGCGACCTGTGCCAGCAGCGCCGGCAGCTGATCTTCCAGCGGGTACACCAACATCCCGTATTCACGGGCCAGCACCTGCATGTTGCGCTCAAGGTCCGCTTCAGCGCCCGGCAAATGCAGTGGCTTATCCAATAGCCCCGGTGTAATCACAATGCCTTGTTGAGACAGCATGCTGGCAAGAGCGGCTGGGCCACCGAGGTAAGTCTCACCGCGAAACGCCGGCACGCCCTTGAGCTCGACACTCTCCGGCAGCCCCGGGATGCTCGTGGGTTTTGGATGCGAGGAACAGGCCGCCAGCCCCATGAAACAGGCGGCGACCCACCAGGAGGTTTTAATGTTCGAGGGAAACCGCAACTTCTTCACTCACTTGATCAACGGTCGACGTGGGCCCTGATCATAGGACGCTCCGGGGCGCGGGTATAGCCTTGCAGCGCAGTAAAAGGCCGGCGATAGAGCAAACAAGTTGGACGCACACGACCATTGGTCAATAGCAGGCAACCTGCGGATAGCTAGACTGTCCATTGAGAAGACAGTGTGTGCCCGGCACCGGGCGAAAGGAGGCACTTATGAGCCTGACAACAACGATTCTGCTTTTGATCTGTGGCTGGCTGGCCGTCGCCGCCGCCATGCTGTGGGGCGTGATGCGCGTGACCCGCCGGCACCATCACCCACACGTAAAACCCGCAGCACCCGGCAAGCTGCACAAACCCGCCGGGCACCACGCCTGACGCCTTAGCCAGGCATGCAACTGAAGTCTTCGGTCTGCGCCAACTCCTTGCCGTGGCTATCCTTCAACTCGGCACGCACCGTCGTACCCAGGCTGGATTCCACCAGGGTGTAATGCTCGCCGGCCTTGAAGTTGCCGTAGGTCACATGCCCGCGACAATCCTGCTGGTTATCATCCCCCGCCTCTTCTTCAAACAAGGTGACGTCCAGGCGATGCGCGCCGGGTTTCACTTCGAAGTAGCGGCCATCATTAATGTTTTTACCGTCTACCCGCTCGGCCATCAGGTCGTTGGGTGCCTCCTCTTGCAAGCCGATCCAGGCTTCGCTCGGGTCCGCCTTCGGCATCGGGCCGGCACACGCCGACAACAACAGGACCGCACTCAAGGCCGGGATCAACAACAAGGGTTTAAGAGACATGGCAGAACTCCAAATGGATAAAGAGTGAACAGGCGAAACAGCTCCCGTTCGATCGGTATCCAGCTTGTTACTGTCACCATTGTTGAACAAATGAATACATATGAAAGGATCTTCAGCCGTTAACTAAATCTTCCTTCACCTGGCTGAAAGGTGCGTGTTAGGTGGGTCCGTCAAGACTGCGAGCGTTTGCAATCCAACTCCTTTGGAGGTTACGGCATGCTCGGGCTGGTAAAGACCGCACTGCTCAAGCCCTACACGTTTATCGTGCTGGCAATTTTCATCTGCATCATCGGGCCCATGGCGGCCTTGCGTACCCCCACTGACGTATTTCCCGATATTGGCATCCCCGTCGTTGCGGTGGTTTGGCAGTACAACGGCCTGTCTCCGGACGCCATGGCCGGTCGCGTGATCTACACCTACGAACGCTCCCTGAGTACCACCGTCAACGACATCGAGCACATTGAATCGCAGTCGTTACCCGGCATGGGCATCGTGAAGATTTTCTTCCAGCCCGGCGTGGATATCCGCACCGCCAACGCCCAGGTAACAGCGGTGTCACAAACCGTGCTCAAGCAGATGCCACCGGGCATTACGCCGCCGCTGATCCTCAACTACAGCGCCTCTACGGTGCCGATTCTGCAGATGGCGTTCTCAAGCCCCAGCTTGTCGGAAGCGAAGATCCGCGACCTGGTGCAGAACAACATCCGCTTGCCCCTGAGCGCCCTGCCCGGCCTGGCCATGCCCACGCCAATGGGCGGCAAGCAACGCCAGATCACCCTCGACCTTGACCCCCAGGCGCTGGCCGCCAAAGGCCTCTCGGCACAGGACGTGGGCAACGCCCTGGCCCTGCAAAACCAGATCATCCCGGTGGGTACCGCCAAACTCGGCCCCAACGAATACACGATCTTGCTCAACAACAGCCCCAAGGCGATTGATGAGCTCAACGACTTGCCGATCAAGACAGTCGACGGTGCGATCATCACCATCGGCCAGGTGGCCCACGTGCGTGACGGCTCGCCGCCGCAGACCAACATCGTGCGCGTCGACGGCCACCGTGCGGTGCTGATGCCGGCCCTGAAAAACGGCAGCATCTCCACCCTGTCGATCATCGACGGCATCCGCCAGATGCTGCCGCGCATCAATGAAACCCTGCCGCCGTCGCTGAAGACCTCACTGCTCGGCGACGCCTCGGTGTTCGTCAAACAGTCGGTGGGCAGCGTGGCCCAGGAAGGCATCATCGCCGCCTTGCTGACCAGTGCGATGATCCTGCTGTTCCTCGGCAGCTGGCGCTCGACCATCATCATCGCCGCGTCGATTCCCCTCGCGGTGCTGTCGGCCATCGCCCTGCTGGCGGCCACCGGGCAAACCCTCAACGTCATGACCCTCGGCGGGCTGGCGTTGGCGGTGGGGATCCTGGTGGACGACGCCACAGTGACCATCGAGAACATCAACTGGCACCTGGAACAAGGCAAGGCGGTGAAGGACGCGATCCTCGACGGCGCCAAGCAAATCGTCGGCCCGGCGTTCGTGTCCCTGCTGTGTATCTGCATCGTGTTTGTGCCGATGTTCATGCTGCAAGGCATCGCCGGCTACCTGTTCCGCCCGATGGCATTGGCGGTGATTTTCGCCATGGCCAGCTCGTTCATTCTGTCGCGGACCCTGGTGCCGACCCTGGCGATGTTCCTGCTCAAGCCGCACGTGCCGGAGCAAGGTGAAGGTCATCACCCGGAAGATGAATTCATCAACCATCACGAGGGCGACCAGCACAAACCGCAGCGCAACGCGGTGCTGCAATCGGTGCTGAATTTCCAGCAGGGTTTTGAGCGTCACTTCTCCAACGTGCGGGACGTTTATCACGGCCTGCTGACCCTGGCCCTCGGCGCCCGCAAGCGCTTCATCATCGGCTTCCTGGCGTGCATCCTCGCCTCGTTCCTGCTGCTGCCAAGCCTGGGCCAGGACTTCTTCCCGGCCACCGACGCCGGGGCCATGGCCCTGCACGTGCGCTTGCCGCTGGGCACACGCATCGAAGAGAGCGCGGCGGCCTTTGACCGGATCGAAGCGCGGATTCGCGAGATCGTTCCGGCCGACGAACTGGACACCATCGTCGACAACATCGGCATCCCGCTGAGCGGCATCGACATGGCCTACAGCAGCAGTGGCACCATCGGCCCACAGGACGGCGATATCCAGGTCACCCTGAAAAAGGACCATGCGCCCACCGCCGACTACGTGAAAAAACTGCGTGAAGCGTTGCCCGAAAGCTTCCCCGGCAGCCAGTTCGCATTCCTCCCGGCAGACATCAGCAGCCAGATCCTCAACTTCGGTTCGCCGGCCCCGCTGGACGTGAAAATCTCCGGGCGCAGCGATGAAGAAAACCGCGCCTACGCCATCGAACTGGAACGTCGCCTGAAACACATACCGGGCATTGCCGACCTGCGCATCCAGCAGTCCACCGGCTACCCGTCACTGCAAGTCAACGTGGACCGCATGCGTGCAAACGGCCTGGGCATCACCGAGCGTGACGTAACCAACAGCATGGTTGCGTCCCTGGCCGGCAGCTCGCAAACCGCACCAACGTTCTGGCTCAACCCGGCCAACGGCGTGTCGTATTCGATCGTGGCCGCAACCCCGCAGTACCGCCTCGACAGCTTGCCTTCCCTGGAAGCATTGCCGGTGACCGGTGCCGATGGGCAGTCGCAGATCCTCGGCGGCGTAGCGACCATTTCGCGGGTACAAAGCCCGGCGGTGGTGACCCACTACAACATCGAGCCGACCCTGGACTTGTACGCCAACGTGCAAGGCCGCGACCTCGGCGGCGTCGCCAGCGATGTGCAAAAAGTGCTGAACGACATGGCCCCGATGCGCCCCAAAGGCGCGACCATCAGCCTGCACGGGCAGATCGATGCGCTGCATGAAGCGTTCAACGGCTTGAGCTTCGGCCTGCTCGGTGCGGTGGTGCTGATCTATCTGCTGATCGTGGTCAACTTCCAGTCCTGGACCGACCCGTTCGTGATCATCACCGCACTGCCGGCAGCGCTGGCGGGGATCGTGTGGATGCTGTTCCTCAGCGGCACGTCATTGTCGGTGCCCGCACTCACGGGGGCCATCCTCTGTATGGGCGTGGCCACCGCCAACTCGATCCTGGTGGTGAGCTTCTGCCGAGAGCGCCTGGCCGAACATGGCGATGCACTCAAGGCCGCACTGGAAGCCGGCTACACCCGTTTCCGCCCGGTCTGCATGACCGCCCTGGCGATGATCATCGGCATGTTGCCGCTGGCCTTGTCCGAAGAACAAAACGCGCCGCTGGGACGTGCCGTGATCGGCGGCCTGATCCTCGCCACCACTGCCACTTTGCTGTTTGTACCCGTGGTCTTCAGCCTGGTCCACGGTCGTCACCCTACTCGCGCTGCTGCTGGAGAAACTTCACATGTCGTCTGATCACAAACCCTCGCGCAAGCGTCTGATGCTCATGGGTGTCGGCGGCCTGACACTGGCCGCCCTGTTGGTCGCCAACGGCCTGCACGCCCGTACGATGCATGAAAAATCCGTCACCGCCTGGACCGAAACCGCCGCCGTGCCGCAGGTGCTGGTGTTCCAGCCCAAACAGAACGCGGCCGGCGACACCCTGCGCCTGCCCGCGCATCTGGAAGCCTGGAGCAAGGCACCGATTCATGCGCGGGTCAGCGGTTACCTGAAAGACTGGAAAGTCGACATCGGCAGCCAGGTCAAGGCCGGGCAGATTCTCGCCGAGATCGACAGCCCCGACCTCGACCAGCAAGTGGCGCAAACCCACGCCCGCATGGTGCAGGAACAGGCCAACGCACGCCTGGCAGAAACCACTGCCACCCGCTGGAAAAACCTGCTGGACAGCCATTCGGTATCGCGCCAGGAGGCCGATGAAAAAACCTCGAATGCCCTGGCCGCCAAGGCCAACGCCCAGGCCGCCGAGGCTGACTATGCGCGGCTCTCGGCCCTGGAAGACTACAAGACCATCCGCGCGCCATTTGCCGGCGTGATCACCGCACGCAACACCGACATCGGCCAGTTGATCAAGGCTGACAGCGACAGCGATCCGGAACTGTTCGACATCGCCGACACCCACCAACTGCGCCTCTACGTGCCGGTGCCGCAGAACTACGCCGCGGTGATTCATCCCGGGCTGGCCGCCCAACTGACGGTACCCGAGCACCCCGGCGAACACTTCAGCGCGAAGCTGATGGGCGACTCCACCGCCATCGACCGCCGCTCCGGCACCCTGCTCGCACAGTTCGTGGCCGACAACCCGGACGGCAAGTTGCTGCCCGGCGACTACGCCGAAGCCACCCTGGCGATTCCGGCGGATACCCATGGCGTGAGCATCCCGGCCAGCGCCCTGATCTTCCGGGCCGAAGGCACCCAGGTCGCGGTACTGGACGCCAAGAACCACGTGCACCTGCAAGACATCCACATCGGCCTCGACCTCGGCGAGCGCCTGGTGATTGACCAGGGCCTGAAACCCGCCGATCGCGTAGTCGACAACCCACCCGACGCACTGCGCGAAGGCGACGCCGTGCAAATGGCCGATGCCGGAGGTGCCCATGCGCCCAAGGCTTAAACCCCTCGCGGCCCTGGTATTGGTGGCACTGCACGGTTGCTCGCTGGCGCCCACCTACAAGGCGCCGACCATCGACCTGCCGGCCAAGTACCGCGAACAGACCAGCGACGGCCCGTGGCACAGCGCGCAACCGTCCGACCAACTGGCGCCGAAGTGGTGGCAGCTGTATCAGGACCCGCGCCTGAACGACCTGCAGGAACAACTGCTCAAGGCCAACCCGGACCTGGCCGCAGCGTTGGCGCATTTCGATGCGTCACAGGCGTATGCCAGCCAACTGCATGCCGGGCTGTTCCCGCAAATCACCGCCAGCGCGCAACCGTTGCGCCAGCGGCAATCGGACAGTCGGCCACTGCGGGGCGATACCCAGCCTTCGGTGTACAACAGCAACACGGCGGGGTTTGCGCTGAGTTTTGACCTGGATCTGTGGGGCAAAATCCGCAACCAGGTGGCGGCTGGCGATGCACAGGCCCAAGCCTCCGGGGATGATTTGGCGGTGGCACGCCTGAGCCTGCAGCATCAGTTGGCGACGCTGTACGTGCAGCTCAACGGACTGGATGCCCAGAGCCGGATTCTCAGCAGTTCGCTGGATGATTTTGGCCAGGCGCTGAAACTGACCCGCAGCCGGTACGAGGGGCAGATCGCCTCGGAGCTCGACCTGACCCGGGCGCAGAATCAGCTGGCTGAAGCACAGGCGCAGCTTGACGATGTGCGCGGTCAACGCAATCTTACCGAGCATGCGATTGGTGAATTGGTGGGCGTATCCGCCAGTGAATTCCAGCTGCCGCCGAGCCAGCAATTGATCGCGCTGCCGGGGATTCCGCAACAACTGCCGAGCCACCTGCTGCAACGCCGGCCGGATATCGCGGCAGCCGAGCGACGGGTGTTTGCGGCCAACGCGAATATCGGCGTGGCCAAGGCGGCGTGGTACCCGGATTTCAGTTTGACCGGCTTGATTGGCGGGCAGACCCAAGGTGTGGGCAACTTGTTCTCCGCCGCCAATCGGTATTGGGCGCTGGGGCCGCTGGTGAATCTGCCGATCTTTGATGGCGGCCGGTTAAGCGCCAATGAGCGCCAGGCCAAGGCGGAGTTTGAAGAGGCTTCGGCGCACTATCGCAGCCAGGTGTTAAGAGCCGTGCGTGAGGTGGAAGACAACCTTGGGCAACTGCGCGACTTGCAGCAGGAGGCGATGGACGAACAAGCCGCCGCGAATGCCGCCGAGCACACACAGGCACTGGCGATGAACAGTTACCAGGCGGGGGCTGTGAGCTATCTGGATGTGGTGACGGCGCAGACGGCGGCGTTGCAGGCGCAGCGCACATTGCAGGCGGTGCAGACGCGGCAGTTGCAGGCGAGTGTGGGTTTGGTGACGGCGCTGGGCGGCGGCTGGAAGCCCGACGCCTGATACCTGTCTCAAGAACGACAGTGATCAACTGTGGGAGCGGGCTTGCTCGCGAAGGCGGTGGGTCAGCACCGGATATGCTGGCTGACACACCGCCTTCGCGAGCAAGCCCGCTCCCACATTTTATCGCAGTGACTGGACGTACTCAGGCAGCCAACTTACCGCTGGCGATTGCCACCGAAGCTGCCACCATCGCCCTCAGCAACACCGCACACCCCGCCGCCAAATCATCCGGCGCCGCGTTCTCGATTTCGTTATGGCTGATGCCACCTTCACACGGCACAAAGATCATTCCCGCCGGCCCCAGTTCCGCGACGAAGATCGCGTCGTGCCCTGCCCCGCTCACGATATCCATGTTGGACAACCCCAACCCATTGGCCGCATCACGCACGGCATCCACGCAGCCTTTGTCGAAGTACAGCGGCGGGAAGTCAGCGGTGGGTGTCATCTCGAATGTGAGGCCGTGCTTGGCGCAGGTCTCGTCGATCACCTTGCGCACCTGGGCAATCATCGAATCCAGCCGCGCCGGTTCCAGATGGCGGAAGTCCAGGGTCATGCGCACTTCGCCAGGAATGACGTTGCGTGAGCCCGGATACGCCTGCAGGCAACCGACGGTGCCGCAGGCGTGAGGCTGATGACCCAACGCCGCCGCGTTAACTGCAGCCACCACGGCCGCGGCACCGACCAGGGCATCCTTGCGCAGGTGCATCGGGGTCGGCCCCGCATGCGCCTCGACACCCCGCAGTTTCAGGTCGAACCATTTCTGGCCAAGGGCGCCCAGCACCACACCGATGATTTTCTTTTCATCCTCAAGAATCGGACCTTGCTCGATATGTGCTTCGAAATATGCGCCCACCTTGTGCCCGCTCACCGGGCGTGATCCGGCATACCCAATGGCATTCAGCGCATCGCCCACGGTCACGCCATCGGCATCCGTCTTGGCCAGCGTGTCGACCAGGGTGAATTTCTCGGCAAACACCCCGGAGCCCATCATGCAGGGAGGAAAGCGCGAGCCTTCTTCGTTGGTCCACACCACCACTTCCAGCGGCGCTTCGGTTTCCACCTTCAGGTCATTGAGGGTGCGCAACACCTCAACGCCTGCCAGCACACCAAAACAGCCATCAAACTTGCCGCCGGTGGGCTGGGTGTCGATATGGCTGCCGGTCATCACCGGCGGCAACTGGGGATTGCGCCCGGGCCGGCGGGCGAAGATATTACCGACGCCATCGATGGTCACGGTACAGCCCGCTTCCTCGCACCACTTCACAAACAGGTCGCGGGCCTGGCGATCGAGGTCGGTCAGGGCCAGGCGGCAGACGCCGCCCTTGGGGGTGGCGCCGAGCTTGGCGAGTTCCATCAGGGACAGCCACAGACGATCGCGGTTGATGTGCTGATGGGTGGATTGCAGAACGTCTATGGCAGCGTTCATGGGGATCTCCTCAGGCAGTAGTTCTTATGAATTTGACCAGACTCTCACTGGAGGACTGCGATCAAAAATGTGGGAGCGGGCTTGCTCGCGAAGGCGGTGATTCAGCTAACACATCTGGCGACTGGCACACCGTATTCGCGAGCAAGCCCGCTCCCACATTTGATTGCATTCCACATCGATTAAAGCGGTGTTTTCACGGCGACCACACGAGCCCCGCGTTTCATGCAGAGGGCGTAATACAACAGGCCACCGAGCGCCGAGCCGGTGAACCAGCCATAGCTGTAGAACCAGCTGAACGCATCGCTGCCCAGGGACAGCAACGTCAACACCACCGGCACGCCAAACGCCAGGAAGCCATGCCAGTTCCACGCCGGGTACACGTCATCGCGATACAAACCGGCGAGGTCCAGTTGCTGTTTCTTGATGATGAAATAGTCCACCACCATGATCCCGGCGATCGGCCCCAAGAGGCTTGAGTAACCCAGCAACCAGTTGGAATAGACGGTTTCCAGGCTCACGTCGGAGATGATCAGCCCGAGCTTTTTCAGCAGCTCATGGGCCATCAACGCCAGGCCCACCAGGCCGGTGAGCACCACCGCCGTGGTGCGGTTGATCAGCTTGGGGGCGATGTTCTGGAAGTCGTTGGTGGGCGAGACGATGTTCGCCGCGGTGTTGGTGGACAAGGTGGCGATGATGATCAGCGCCATGGCCACGGCTACCCACACCGGGCTCTGGATATGGCCGATCAGGGTCACCGGATCGGAGACGCTGACGCCCACCAGTTTCACCGAGGCGGCGGTCATGATTACGCCGAGGGCGGCGAACAGGAACATGGTCAGCGGCAGGCCGAAAATCTGCCCGAGGATCTGGTCTTTCTGGCTTTTGGCGTAGCGGCTGAAGTCGGGAATGTTCAACGACAAGGTGGCCCAGAAACCCACCATCGCCGTCAGGCCCGCCATGAAGTAGCCGGTGAGGCTGGCGCCTTCGGGACGTTTGGGCGGGATGGCCATCAGCTCGGTCAGCGACACATTCGGCAGCGCCCACACCAGCAGCCCGATACCCACCGCCACCAGCAGCGGTGCCGACAGGGTTTCCAGCCATTTGATCGACTCGGCGCCACGCAATACCACCCACAGGTTCAGGGTCCAGAAGATCATGAAGCCGATCACTTCACCGGTGCCACCAAGGGACTTCCAACCCTCGAAAACCGAGCCCAGGAACAGGTGAATCGCCAAGCCGCCAAACATCGTCTGGATGCCGAACCAGCCGCACGCCACCAGGGCGCGAATCAGGCACGGCACGTTGGAGCCAAGCACACCGAAGGACGAGCGCAGCAACACCGGGAACGGGATGCCGTACTTGGTGCCGGGGAAGGCGTTGAGGGTCAGTGGGATCAACACCACGATATTGGCCAGCAGGATCGCCATCAGCGCCTCGCCCACCGACAACCCGAAGTACGCGGTGAGCACGCCGCCCAGGGTGTAGGTCGGCACACACACCGACATGCCGATCCACAGCGCGGTGATATGCCACTTGTTCCAGGTGCGTTCGCGCACCTTGGTCGGTGCCATGTCGTGGTTGTAGCGGGGGCTGTCGAGGACGTCGGGGCCGGCGTCGAGTTCGTACAGGCCGTTGCGCTCAATGACTTGCGATCTGTTCTGTTGCATGGCCGCTCCACGGTTTTTTCGAATTATTTTTGCTCACCCCGTGACGTGCACGGGATGGCCGGAGTACCTCGTTGACAACATGACATCCGGGACCCGGCCAACCGCCATCGCACTCAATAACCGTGCCGTAAACCGTCAACCTGCCCGCACCGCTTGTATAACTTGCTGATGTTTATCAGCTTTATTGTCTCGACCGAAGAGCCCCTCGTTACTTTCAGCGTTACTCAGGCCAAATAACGCAGAAGTTGTCCGAACCCTCAGGACTCAATCTGGTGCAACACAATTATTTTTATTTACCGGCCCCGTCAAGAGGCATGTCTCAAGCGTCTGATTTGCAATAGGAAATGTTGCTCATATTGGGAACCTGTCAAGTGCGTCAAAATGGTGAGAGGCCGCTACATTTTGGTGATTTTGTTTTTTTATCGTTAAAATTCAATTACTTAATAAAGATATAAGCTTATAAAAAATATTCTTGCTCATTCGAAAAACTCGGGCTAGTTTCTATTCCTGTCACCGCTGACAGGAATTAATTTTCCAGCGGCGCGATGCATGACAACACTTAGAACTGGCACAAGCCGGTCAAGCCTGTGAGGAACTCGACATGTCGCTGTTGATCCGTGGCGCTACCGTTATTACCCATGATGAAAGTTACCGAGCCGATGTTTTATGCGCAGACGGTCTAATCCGCGCCATTGGCACTGATCTGGATATTCCCGCCGGCACCGAGATACTCGACGGCAGCGGTCAATACCTGATGCCCGGCGGCATCGACCCCCATACCCATATGCAGTTGCCCTTCATGGGCACCGTGGCCAGTGAAGATTTTTTCAGTGGCACGGCCGCCGGGTTGGCGGGCGGCACCACGTCGATCATCGACTTCGTGATTCCCAACCCGCAGCAATCCCTGCTGGAAGCCTTCCATCAGTGGCGCGGCTGGGCCGAGAAGTCGGCGTCCGACTACGGCTTTCACGTCGCCATTACCTGGTGGAGCGAGCAGGTCCGCGAGGAAATGGCCGAGCTGGTGAGCCAACACGGCATCAACAGCTTCAAGCATTTCATGGCGTACAAGAACGCAATCATGGCCGCCGACGACACCTTGGTGGCGAGCTTCGAACGCTGCCTGGAACTGGGTGCGGTACCGACGGTGCATGCCGAAAACGGCGAGCTGGTGTATCACCTGCAACGCAAGCTGATGGCCCAGGGCATTACCGGGCCTGAAGCGCATCCGTTGTCGCGGCCTTCGCAGGTGGAAGGTGAAGCCGCCAGCCGGGCGATCAGGATTGCCGAAACCATCGGCACGCCGCTGTACCTGGTGCACGTGTCCACCAAGGAAGCGCTGGATGAAATCACCTACGCCCGCAGCAAGGGCCAGCCGGTGTACGGCGAAGTATTGGCCGGGCATCTGCTGCTGGACGACAGCGTGTATCAACACCCCGACTGGCAGACCGCCGCCGGCTATGTGATGAGCCCGCCCTTCCGCCCGCGCGGGCATCAGGAGGCACTGTGGCATGGCTTGCAATCGGGCAACCTGCACACCACCGCCACCGACCATTGCTGCTTCTGCGCCGAGCAAAAAGCCGCCGGGCGGGATGACTTCAGCAAGATTCCCAATGGCACTGCCGGTATCGAAGACCGCATGGCGGTGTTGTGGGATGAGGGCGTGAACACTGGGCGCTTGTCGATGCAGGAATTCGTTGCGCTGACGTCTACCAACACCGCGAAGATCTTCAACCTGTATCCACGCAAAGGAGCGATCCGCGTGGGGGCCGATGCTGACCTGGTGCTGTGGGACCCGCAAGGCACACGGACCATTTCCGCGAAGACTCACCACCAGAAAGTCGACTTCAACATCTTCGAAGGCAAGACCGTGCGCGGCGTGCCGAGCCATACCATCAGCCAGGGCAAGCTGGTCTGGGCGGATGGGGATTTGCGCGCCGAACGGGGTGCGGGTCGGTATATCGAACGGCCGACGTATCCGCCGGTGTTTGAGCAGTTGAGCAAGCGGGCGGAGCGTTCCAGGCCGGTTGCTGTGAAACGCTGAGGCCGCCATTCGCGAGCAAGCCCGCTCCCACATTCGCCCCCATTCCAACAGGATAAATGCAGTCGAATGTGGGAGCGGGCTTGCTCGCGAAGAGGCCGGTACAGGCAACAAAAAAACCACTGCCCACCAGAGGCAGCACCTCAAAAACCGTGAGGCCAATACCGTGATCCAGACCCTGAACCATCTTCCCCACCCCCATGAAGATGCGGCGGCCCTCGCCGCGCATTTCACCGACCTGGCGCCGCCGCTCAATGCCCGGCAAGCCCAACTGGAAGCCTCGCGCTGCCTCTACTGCTACGACGCACCGTGCGTCAACGCGTGCCCCAGCGAGATCGATATCCCGTCGTTCATCCGCAATATCCACACGGAGAACGTCCAGGGCGCCGCACAGAAGATTCTCTCGGCGAATATCCTCGGCGGCAGTTGCGCCCGGGTCTGCCCGACGGAAATCCTCTGCCAGCAAGCCTGCGTGCGCAACAATGCCGAGGAATGCGCCCCGGTGCTGATCGGCCTGTTGCAGCGTTACGCGGTGGACAACGCGCACTTCAGCGAACACCCGTTCCAGCGCGCCGCGCCCACCGGCAAGCGCATCGCGGTGGTCGGCGCCGGGCCTGCGGGGTTGTCCTGCGCCCATCGCAGCGCCTTGCACGGCCATGACGTGGTGATTTTCGAAGCCCGGGAAAAAGCCGGCGGCCTGAATGAATACGGGATCGCCAAGTACAAGCTGGTGGATGACTTCGCGCAAAAGGAACTGGATTTCCTCCTGCAAATTGGCGGCATCGAGATCCGTCACGGCCAGCGCCTGGGCGACAACCTGACCTTGAGCGAACTGCACCAGCAGTTCGATGCAGTGTTCCTCGGCCTTGGCCTGGCTGCCAGCAAACAGCTCGGCCTGCCACACGAAGACGCCCCCGGCCTGCTCGCCGCCACCGACTACATCCGTGAACTGCGCCAGGCCGACGACCTCAGTCAACTGCCCCTGGCCGACCGTTGCATCGTGCTCGGCGCCGGCAACACGGCCATCGACATGGCGGTGCAAATGGCCCGCCTCGGTGCCCGTGACGTCAACCTGGTGTATCGCCGTGGCCTGGCTGAAATGGGCGCCACCGGCCATGAGCAGGACATCGCCAAGGCCAACCAGGTACGCCTGCTGACCTGGGCCCAGCCCGAAGAAGTGTTGCTCGACGACCAGGGCCATGTGCGCGGCATGCGTTTCGCCCGCACCCGCATGGTCGATGGCCGCCTGCAAGCCACCGGCGAGACCTTCGAACTGGCCGCCGACGCGATCTTCAAGGCCATCGGCCAAGGCTTCGACGACGAGGCGCTGCACGACCCGCTGGCCCACCAACTGCAACGCCAGGGCGATCGGATCTTCGTCAACGAACAGCTGCGCACCAGCATCCCCGGTGTGTACGCCGGCGGCGATTGCGTCAGCCTCGGCCAGGACCTCACCGTCCAGGCCGTGCAACACGGCAAGCTGGCCGCTGAAGCCATGCACGCCCAACTCATGCTGAATGTGGAGGCTGCGTAATGGCCGATCTCTCGATTGTATTCGCCGGTATCAAAGCCCCCAATCCGTTCTGGCTGGCCTCTGCACCGCCTACCGACAAGGCCTACAACGTGGTCCGCGCCTTTGAAGCAGGCTGGGGCGGCGTGGTCTGGAAAACCCTCGGCGAAGACCCGGCAGCGGTCAACGTCTCATCGCGCTACTCGGCGCACTTCGGCGCCAACCGTGAAGTGCTCGGCATCAACAATATAGAGCTGATTACCGACCGCTCCCTGGAGATCAACCTGCGGGAAATCACCCAGGTGAAAAAGGA
The DNA here is from genome assembly GCF_013386015.1 of Pseudomonas sp. B6001. Taxonomy (NCBI): domain Bacteria; kingdom Pseudomonadati; phylum Pseudomonadota; class Gammaproteobacteria; order Pseudomonadales; family Pseudomonadaceae; genus Pseudomonas; species Pseudomonas sp. B6001. The sequence continues at coordinate 74,051 of NZ_JACAOX010000027.1, read as the reverse complement.
CTGGCCGGACCGCGCGCTGATCGTGTCATTGATGGTGCCGTGTGTTGAGGAGTCGTGGAAGCACATCCTGCCACTGGTGGAAGCCACCGGCTGTGACGGCATCGAGCTGAACTTCGGCTGCCCCCACGGCATGCCGGAACGCGGCATGGGCGCGGCGGTGGGCCAGGTGCCGGAGTATGTGGAACAAGTGACGCGCTGGTGCAAGACCTATTGCTCGCTGCCGGTGATCGTCAAGCTCACGCCGAACATCACCGACATACGCGTGGCGGCGCGGGCAGCGTATCGCGGGGGCGCGGATGCGGTGTCGCTGATCAACACCATCAACTCCATCACCAGTGTCGACCTGGAGCGCATGGTCGCCCTGCCGATGGTCGGCACCCAAAGCACTCACGGGGGTTACTGCGGCTCGGCGGTGAAACCCATCGCACTGAACATGGTGGCGGAGATTGCCCGGGACCCACAGACACAAGGCTTGCCGATCTGCGGGATTGGCGGGATTGGCAACTGGCGCGATGCAGCGGAATTCGTCGCGCTGGGCTGCGGCGCGGTGCAGGTGTGCACGGCGGCGATGCTGCATGGGTTTCGGATTGTCGAAGAAATGAAGGACGGGCTGTCGCGGTGGATGGACAGCCAGGGTTACAGCAGCCTGCAGGAATTTTCCGGGCGGGCGGTGGGCAATACGACGGATTGGAAGTACCTGGATATCAATTACCAGGTGATCGCCAAAATTGACCAGGCGGCATGTATTGGCTGTGGGCGTTGCCATATTGCCTGTGAAGATACGTCGCACCAGGCGATTGCCAGCTTGAAGCAGGCGGATGGGACACATAAATACGAGGTGATCGATGATGAGTGCGTGGGGTGCAACCTGTGCCAGATCACCTGCCCGGTGGCGGACTGTATCGAGATGGTGCCGGTGGATACCGGGAAGCCGTTTTTGAACTGGACGCAGGATCCGAGGAACCCCTACCGCGAGGCGGTGTAGCCTGAATGATCGTTCCCACGCTCCGCGTGGGAATGCATCCGTTGACGCTCCGCGTCACGACCTTAAGAACGGACGCAGAGCGTCCAGGGCGGCATTCCCACGCGGAGCGTGGGAACGATCTAGGGCTCCAACCCAATCCCCCGCAGGATCACACTCGTCACCGTCTGCACCGCCCGCTCAAACTGCATGTCCGACAACGGCTGATGGTCATTCAGGATCTTCACCTGATGATCAAAGTCGGCATAGTGCTGGGTCGACGCCCAGATCATATACAGCAGGCTCGACGGCTCCACCGGCAAAATCCGCTTGTCCTCCACCCACTGGCGAATCTTCGCTTCCTTCATCTTGGCCCAGTCATACAGGCTCACATCCAGCGCCTCCCCCAGGGTTGGCGCGCCGTGGATGATTTCATTCGCCCAGACTTTCGAACCATAAGGCCGGCTGCGGGAATGTTGCATCTTGGCGCGGATGTAGCTACTGAGCACCACCCGCGGGTCGTCGAACATCTCGAAGCACAAGGCGTCCTGCTTCCACACCTCCAGCAGGTCGAACAACACCGCGCTGTACAGCTCGCTCTTGGTACTGAAGTAGTAATGCAGGTTGGAGCGCGGCAGTTGCACTTCTTCAGCGATGTCGGCCATGGCGGTGCTGCCATAGCCCTTCTCGGCGAAGACCTTTTCAGCCGCCAGCAGAATCTTTTCGACGTTGACCCGACGAATACCGATCTTGTGATTGCCCATAAGGGCTCCCTGACAACAACATGGCTTCAAGACTACCATCCGCTCTAGATCGCGGCGACACGCCACTGTGAAACTTCGTACAAGAACCTTCCCCGTCGATAGCGGATTGGTTAGCATCGCCATCCCCTCGAAGGATCATCCCCCATGACTATTCGACAGCGAAGCGCGTGTGACGACCCGGTGCTGGGTGCACTGTGGGAACGCTCGGTGCGCGCCACCCATGACTTTCTCAGCGAAGACGACATCCAGCGCCTGCTGCCCCTGGTACGCGACTGCTACCTGCCGATGCCCGCACTTGAAGTGTGGGTGTACGAAGATGCCCAAGGCATTGGCGGCTTCGTCGGCACCGGCGGCAATAATGTCGAGATGCTGTTTATCGACCCGAACCGACGCGGCCAGGGCATCGGTCGCCAGTTGCTGGACTTCGTCCGCGCCCGCCACGACACCCTGCGGGTCGACGTGAACGAGCAGAATCCACAGGCCGTGGGTTTCTACCTGCACTATGGTTTTATCCAGACCGGCCGCTCGCCCGTCGATGGCGAAGGCAAGCCCTTCCCCTTGTTGCACATGGCACTACCGAACGACTGACTCTCACCTGAAGGTATTGAACAATGTTGATCAAGAAGACCCTCACCACCGTTGCCCTGCTCGCTTCCCTGCTGGGCGCCTCGGCCGCGTTTGCCCACGCCCACCTGAAAAGCTCGGAGCCTGCCGCCGACAGCAGCGTCGCCGCGCCCAAGGACCTGCGCCTGACGTTCAGCGAAGGCGTTGAAGCGACCTTCACCAAGGTATCCCTGAGCAAGGACGGCACCGAAGTCGCGATCAAGGGCCTGGAAACCCCGGACGCCGACAAGAAAGTATTGGTGGTGACACCGGCCGCACCCTTGGCCGCCGGCACCTACAAAGTGGTGTGGAACGCGGTCTCGGTGGATACCCACAAGAGCAACGGTGAATACAGCTTCAAGGTCGGCCAATAATCCATGGCCACCCTGCTGGTGCTGTGCCGTTTCCTGCATTTCATCGTCGTGCTGTTGATGTTCGGGGCCTGTGTGTTCAGGCCCTGGCTGCTGGGCGCGGGACCGCAACCGGTGCTGGACCGCCAACTGTCGCGCATCACCCAAGGGTTGGCGTGGCTGGCATTGGTGTCGGGGGTGGCGTGGCTGCTGTTGATCAGCGCGAGCATGGCCGGTGTCGGGCTGGGCGCGCTGGAATGGTCGACCGTGCAGTTGGTGCTGGGCAAAACCTTCTTCGGCCAGGTCTGGACCTGGCACTTGCTACTGAACGTGCTGCTGGTTCTGGGCCTGATGACGCCGTGGAAAGCGTTGCGCCTGCCGCTCTGTGCATTGCTGCTGGCGACACTGGCACCGGTGGGCCATGGCGCCATGCTCAATGGCATGGCCGGACAGTTGCTGATCCTCAATCAGGTGGTGCACCTGGTGTGTGTCGGTGCCTGGCTGGGCGGCCTGCTCCTGCTGGTGTTGATCCTCAGGCAATCGCCCCGCTATCCGTTGGAACCGATCCTCAAGCGCTTCAGTGGCATCGGTTATGGCCTGGTGACAGGGCTGCTGGTGACCGGATTGATCAACGTGCGGGTGCTCACCGGGCAGTTCTGGCCGACGCCCTTGTTCACAGGGTTCGCCCTGATCCTGTTGATCAAGGTGCTGCTGGTGTTCGGCATGCTCGCCCTGGCGCTGCTGAACCGCCTGCGGATTCACAACTGTGAGCAGCGGCTGCCTGCCTTGAAGGCCAGCGTGATGATTGAATGGTTACTAGGTGTTTCAGCGGTAGCCGCCGTTTCGCTGCTTGGCACCTTGCCGCCCATGGTTGCAGCGGGATAACTCCTTCCCCCCTGACTCCCTTCACGCAGGGAGTCATCGTATAACTTTCGATTGACATCCCCCTGAAACCTCGCAAATATCGCCCTCAATGTTGTACGACAACGTATAACAAAAAATAAAAACAACAAAAAGACAAGGGAGCGTCACTGTGAGCCAACACGTCCGCCATTTCTCCGGCACCACCCGTTTTGCCGCCATCGGTTTGAGCAGCCTGGCCTTTACCCTCCCCGCCACCGCCTCGGCAGAAGGCTTCATCGATGACGCCACCGCCACGCTCAACCTGCGCAACGCCTACTTCAACCGCAACTTCACCAACCCCGCCTACCCCCAGGGCAAGGCCGAGGAGTGGACGCAAAACTTCATTCTCGATGCCAGGTCCGGCTTCACCCAAGGCACCGTCGGTTTCGGCCTGGACGTGCTGGGCCTTTACTCGCAGAAACTCGACGGCGGCAAAGGTACCGCCGGCACCCAACTGCTGCCGACCCGCAGCGATGGCCGCCCTGCCGATAACTTCGGGCGCCTGGGCGTGGCGCTGAAAACCAAGCTGTCGAACACCGAATTGAAAGTCGGCGAATGGATGCCGGTACTGCCGATCCTGCGCTCGGATGACGGCCGCTCACTGCCGCAAACGTTCCGCGGCGGCCAGGTAACGTCCAGGGAAATCGCCGGCCTGACCTTGTATGGCGGCCAGTTCCGCGGCAACAGCCCGCGCAACGACGCGAGCATGGATGACATGTTTCTCAACGGCAAAGCCGCATTCACCTCGGACCGCTTCAACTTCGGCGGCGGCGAATACACCTTCAACGACAAGCGCACCCAGGTTGGCGTGTGGTACGCCGAACTCAGTGACATCTACCAGCAACAGTATTTCAACCTGACCCACAGCCAGCCCGTGGGCGACTGGACCCTGGGCGCCAACCTCGGGTTCTTCACCGGCAAGGAAGACGGCAAGGCCCTGGCCGGCGACCTCGACAACAAAACCGCGTTCGCCCTGCTCTCGGCCAAATACAAAGGCAACAGCTTCTATATCGGCCTGCAGAAACTCACCGGCGACAGCGCCTGGATGCGGGTCAACGGCACCAGCGGCGGCACCCTGGCCAACGACAGCTACAACGCCAGCTACGACAACGCCAAGGAAAAATCCTGGCAGGTGCGGCACGACTTCAACTTCGTGGTACTGGGCATTCCCGGGTTGACCATGATGAACCGCTACATCAGTGGCGATAACGTGCACACCGGGGCGATCACCAATGGCAAGGAGTGGGGCCGTGAGTCGGAGCTGGCCTACACGGTACAAAGCGGTCCACTGCGGGACCTGAATGTGCGCTGGCGCAACGCAACGATGCGCCGGGATTTCAGTACCAACGAGTTTGATGAAAACCGGATATTCATCAGTTACCCGCTGTCGTTGTTATAGCGGTTTACAAACAACCGGAAAGGCTTTTGTGGCGGGGGAGCTTGCTGTGGGGAGAGATTGCTGTGGGGAGGTAGATTGCTGTGGCGAGGGAGCTTGCTCCCGCTGGGCTGCGCAGCGGCCCCAAAATCTTGGGAGCGCTTCGCACTCCAGCGGGAGCAAGCTCCCTCGCCACAGCAAGCTCCCTCGCCACAGTAAGCCCTCTTGCCACAGCAAGCTCCCTCGCCACAGGACAGCGATGAGCCTCTATCAACTTCGACCAATAGTGCGTTGACAAGTGTAGGAAACCCTAAGGATACTTCGGATCAGTCATACGACAACCTACAACAATAACGGGATCACCATGACCACCACAACCGCCCCTACCCCGTTCAACCGCTTGCTGCTCACCGGTGCCGCCGGTGGCCTGGGCAAAGTCTTGCGCGAACGCCTGCGTCCTTACGCCAAGGTACTGCGCCTGTCGGATATCGCCGACATGGCCCCGGCCGCTGACGACAGCGAAGAAGTATTGCCTTGCGATCTTTCCGACAAACAAGCCGTGCACCAACTGGTGGAAGGCGTCGATGCGATCCTGCATTTCGGCGGCGTATCGGTGGAACGCTCGTTCGAGGAAGTGCTGGGCGCGAACATCTGCGGGATCTTCCACATCTATGAAGCGGCGCGCCGCCATGGGGTCAAGCGCGTCATCTTCGCCAGCTCCAACCACGTGATCGGCTTCTACAAGCAGGACGAAGCCCTCGACGCCCACTCCCCGCGCCGCCCCGACAGTTACTACGGGCTGTCCAAATCCTACGGCGAGGACATGGCCAGTTTCTACTTCGATCGCTATGGCATCGAGACCGTCAGCATCCGCATCGGCTCCTCGTTCCCGGAACCCCAGAACCGCCGGATGATGCACACCTGGCTGAGCTTCGACGACCTCACCCAACTGCTCGAACGCTCGCTGTACACACCGAATGTCGGGCATACCGTGGTCTACGGCATGTCGGATAACCTCGATGTGTGGTGGGACAACCGCTTCGCCGCGCACCTGGGCTTCACCCCGCGGGACTCTTCCGAAGTATTCCGCAAACAGGTGGAAGCCCAGCCGATGCCCGCTGCCGACGACCCGGCGCGGGTGTACCAGGGGGGCGCGTTTTGCGCCGCCGGCCCGTTCGGTGACTGACCACAGACCAACCCAAGGGAATGAGTGGCCATGCAAGCAGAACTGATTGTCGACGCCCGCAACGCCGTGGGTGAATGCCCGGTGTGGGTACCCGGGGAAAACGCCCTGTACTGGGTGGATATTCCCACAGGCGAACTGCAACGCTGGAACGCCACCAGCGGCCAGGCGCAGGCCTGGAAAGCTCCGCAGATGCTTGCCTGCATCGCCCGCACCTCAGCGGGCGATTGGGTCGCGGGCATGCAAACCGGGTTTTTCCGGCTGACGCCCCACAACGATGGCAGGCTCGACACTGCGCCCCTGGCCAGCGTCGAGCACGCCCGCCCGGACATGCGCCTGAACGATGGCCGCTGTGATCGCCAGGGCCGGTTCTGGGCCGGCAGCATGGTGCTGAACATGGCCGAGAATGCGGCCGACGGTGCACTGTACCGCTACGAAACAGGCCGGGCGGTTCACACCGCACTCAACGGTTTCATCACCCCCAACGGCCTGGCCTTCAGCCCGGACGGGCGCACGATGTACCTCTCGGATTCGCACCCGTTGGTCCAGCAGGTCTGGGCCTTCGACTACGACATCGACAGCGGCACGCCGTCCAATCGGCGGCTGTTTGTGGATATGCACCAGTTCCTCGGCCGCCCCGACGGAGCCGCCGTGGATGCCGAAGGTTGCTACTGGATCTGCGCCAACGATGCCGGGCTGGTCCACCGCTTTACCCCCGACGGCCGTCTCGACCGCTCACTGGCCGTGCCGGTGAAAAAACCCACCATGTGCGCCTTCGGTGGCAGCCGCCTGGACACCCTGTTCGTCACCTCGATCCGCGACGACCACAGTGCCCAGTCGCTGGCCGGCGGCGTGTTTGCCCTCAACCCCGGGGTCACCGGATTGCCGGAGCCCACCTTCATCCTCTAGCTGCATCGCTGTGCCTTGAATAAAACAATAACAAGACTGGAGAGACACCCCATGGACTTCAAACGCACTTTGCTCCTCGCCGCACTCCCCTTCACCTTCGTCTTCGCCGGTGCCGCCCACGCGCTGGAAATCAAATTCGCCGACATCCACCCCGCCGGCTACCCCACCGTCGTCGCCGAAGAACAGCTGGGTAAAACCCTGGTGGCCGAAAGCAACGGCGGCCTGACCTTCAAGATGTTCCCCGGCGGCGTGCTGGGCTCGGAAAAGGAAGTGGTGGAACAGGCCCAGGTCGGCGCGATCCAGATGGCCCGGGTCAGCCTCGGCATCGTCGGCCCGGTGGTGCCGGACGTGAACGTGTTCAACATGCCGTTCGTGTTCCGCGACCAGGTGCATATGCGCAAGGTCATCGACGGCGAGATCGGCGATGAAATCCTCGCCAAGATCACCGACTCCGAATTCAACCTGGTGGCGCTCGCCTGGATGGACGGCGGCACGCGCAACCTCTACACCAAGAAACCGGTGCGCAAGATCGAAGACCTCAAGGGCATGAAGATCCGCGTGCAGGGCAACCCGATCTTCATCGAAACCATCAACGCCATGGGCGGCAACGGCATTGCCATGGACACCGGCGAGATCTTCAGCGCCCTGCAGACCGGCGTGATTGACGGCGCGGAAAACAACCCGCCCACCCTGCTGGAACACAACCACTACCAGAACGCCAAGTTCTACAGCCTGACCGGCCACCTGATTCTGCCCGAGCCCATCGTGATGTCGAAAATCACCTGGAACAAGCTCACCCCCGAGCAACAGGTGCTGGTGAAGAACACCGCCAAGGCCGCGCAGATCCAGGAGCGCGAGCTGTGGGACGCCAAGTCTGCCAGCAGTGAAGCCAAGCTCAAGGCCGCCGGTGTGGAGTTCATCGACATCGACAAAAAACCGTTCTATGAGGCCACCGCTTCGATCCGCGACAAGTACGGCGCGCCTTACGCCGAACTGATCAAGCGCATCGAAGCCGTCGAGTAACCCTTTTTCCTCTCATAGATAAGGCCCGGCGCGGTCGGCATCGACGCGCCCGGTTACGGTGAACGCCATGAAGAATTTACTGCTGCGCATCAACGACCGCATTTACATGAGCTGCATCTGGATCGCCGGCCTCGCCGTTCTCGGCGTCGCGCTGATCATTCCCTGGGGCATCTTCGCCCGCTACGTGCTCGGCACCGGCTCCAGCTGGCCGGAGCCCACCGCTATCCTGCTGATGCTGGTGTTCACCTTTGTCGGCGCCGCCGCCAGCTACCGCGCCGGGGCACACATGTCGGTGGCCATGGTCACCGACCGCCTGCCGCCCGGCCAACGCCGAATCGTCGGCATCGTCTCACAATTACTGATGGCAACCATCTGCCTGTTCATGACGATCTGGGGCAGCAAATTGTGCCTGTCGACCTGGAACCAGTTCATGAGCGCCATGCCGACCTTGCGGGTGGGCATCACCTATATGCCGATCCCGATCGGTGGCTTGCTGACCCTGGTTTTTGTGCTGGAAAAACTCCTGCTGGGTGACCAGAGCAATCGTCGGGTCGTGCGCTTCGACCTGGTTGAAGAAAGTGAAGGGGCTGCCTGAATGGACGCATTGATTCTGTTGGGCAGCTTTATCGCCCTGATCCTGATTGGCATGCCGGTGGCCTACGCCCTGGGGCTTTCTGCGCTGATCGGCGCGTGGTGGATCGACATTCCGTTCCAGGCCCTGATGATTCAGGTGGCCGGCGGGGTGAACAAGTTTTCGCTGATGGCGATTCCGTTCTTCGTGCTGGCCGGGGCGATCATGGCCGAGGGCGGCATGTCCCGGCGCCTGGTGGCGTTTGCCGGGGTGCTGGTGGGCTTTGTGCGCGGCGGCCTGTCCCTGGTGAACATCATGGCCTCGACGTTTTTTGGCGCGATCTCCGGCTCGTCGGTGGCCGATACGGCGTCTGTCGGTTCGGTGCTGATTCCGGAAATGGAACGCCAGGGCTATCCCCGTGAATTCGCCACCGCCGTCACCGTGAGCGGCTCGGTACAAGCCTTGCTGACGCCTCCCAGCCACAACTCGGTGCTCTACTCCCTGGCGGCGGGCGGCACCGTGTCCATCGCCTCGCTGTTCATGGCCGGCGTGGTCCCGGGCCTGCTGATGAGCGCCTGCCTGATGGTGCTGTGCCTGATCTTCGCGAAAAAGCGCAACTACCCCAAAGGCGAAGTGATCCCCCTGAAACAGGCACTGAAAATCTGCGCCGATGCACTGTGGGGCCTGATGGCCATGGTGATCATTCTTGGCGGGATTCTGTCGGGCATCTTCACCGCCACCGAGTCGGCGGCGATTGCGGTGTTGTGGGCGTTCTTCGTGACCATGTTCATCTACCGCGACTACAAATGGAGCGAGCTGCCCAAGCTGATGCACCGCACGGTGCGCACGATCTCCATCGTGATGATCCTGATCGCGTTCGCCGCCAGCTTCGGCTACATCATGACCCTGATGCAGATCCCGGCGAAGATCACCACGATGTTCCTGACCCTGTCGGACAACCGCTACGTGATCCTGATGTGCATCAACGCCATGCTGCTGTTGCTGGGTACGGTGATGGACATGGCGCCGCTGATTTTGATCCTCACGCCGATTTTGCTGCCGGTGATCCTGGGGATTGGCGTCGACCCGGTGCACTTCGGCATGATCATGCTGGTGAACCTGGGGATCGGCCTGATCACCCCGCCGGTGGGTGCGGTGTTGTTTGTGGGGGCGGCGGTGGGCAAAGTCAGCATCGAGAAGACCGTGAAGGCGTTGCTGCCGTTTTATGGCGTGCTGTTTTTGGTGCTGATGGCCGTGACCTACATTCCGGCGTTGTCGTTGTGGTTGCCGGGGTTGGTGTTATAAGCCCCACACTGCGTGTAGCGAGGGAGCTATTGTGGAGAGGGAGCTGCTGTGGCAAGGGAGCTTGGTGTGGAGAGGGAGCTTTCTGTGGCGAGGGAGCTTGCTCCCGCTGGAGTGCGAAGCGCTCCCGCTTTTCTTGGGGCCGCTCCGCAGCCCATCGGGAGCAAGCTCCCTCGCCACACAAGCATTCATCATTCAATAGGTCTGCTGACACTCATGATGCTTGAACTCGAAGACAACCTGACCCACCTGACGCTGGCGCCAGCGTTGGGCGGGAGTATCGTCAACTGGACAGTACGCAGCAGCGGCCAGCCGTTGCTACGCCACACCGATCGACAGGCGCTGGCCAGCGGCTTGCCGGGGAAGCTTGCGTGCTTCCCGCTGGCGCCCTGGTCGAACCGGGTTGCCGAAGGTGGCTTTGATAACCCATCAGGGTGGTTGGGACTTGAGCCCAACAGCCCGCTGGACCCGCTGCCAATTCATGGCAGTGCCTGGCAACAGGTGTGGCAGGTGGTCAGCCAGACGTCAGACGAAGTGGTGTTGCAACTGGACAGCAGCACACCCTTTGCGTATCGCGCCGAGCAGCGGGTTCAGTTGAAGGGCGGCAAGTTGAGCATCACCTTGCGCGTCACGCACCTGGCGGAAACGGCGACGTGGCACGGGCTGGGATTGCATCCGTATCTGCCCCGCAGGCCGGGCACGCAATTGCAGGCAAAGGCTTCGCAGGTATGGATGAGTGATGCGGCGAAATTGCCGACAGGGCTGGCTGCCGTACCCGCCGAGTGGGATTTTCAACACCCAGAATCGTTGCCCGAGACACTGGTGGACAACGGTTTTTGCCCGTGGGATGGGCGCTGCGTCATCCAGCAGCCAGACCTGGGTTACACCCTGGAATGCCAGGCCACCGGCAGCGACTATTACCTGCTGTATTGCCCGCCGGGGCTGGATTTTTTCTGCTTCGAGCCGGTGAGTCATCCAGTGAATGCCCATCACCTGCCGGGTAGGCCGGGATTGAAGCTGTTGGAACAAGGCCAGTCGGCAGAACTCAGTTTCAGCCTGCAATACAAAACCCTCTAACAACACAAAACCCATGTGGGAGCGGGCTTGCTCGCGAATGCGGTGGATCAGTCAACACATCTGCGACTGACACTCCGCATTCGCGAGCAAGCCCGCTCCCACATTTTTGATCTCCATTGTGTCTTAGGGAGGGGTGTTTTTCAGGCGCCCCGCCGTGTCGATACTCACCACCACCGATAACCCCGGTCGCAGCCGTTCACTCTGCTCCTGCCCCGGATCCACGGTAATCCGCACCGGCACCCGCTGGGCGATCTTGACGAAGTTGCCGGTAGCATTGTCCGCCTGCAACAGGCTGAACTCCGACCCGGTCGCCGGGGAAATGCGCTGCACCGTGCCGTGAAACTTGCGGTGGTCCAGGGCATCCACGGTAAAGGTCACCGGCTGGCCAACCTGCACGTTGTCCATCTGGGTTTCTTTCATGTTGGCGATCACCCACAGCTGGTTCGGCACCAGCGCCATCAACTGCGCGCCGCTGTTGACGTAGGCCCCGAGGCGCACGCCAATCTGGCCCAGTTGCCCGTCACGCGGGGCGATGATCCGGGTGTTCGACAGGTCGATACGCGCCAGCTCCACTGCCGCATCGGCACTGGCCACCGCCGCCTCCAGCGAACCGCGATTGACGATCACTGTCTGCAAATCCTGCCGGGCGATTTCCAGATTGGCCTGGGCCTGGGCCACGGCCGCAATGGTTTGCGCATTGGCGGCGCGGGTCACGTCCAGCTCGCGTTTGGACACCGACCCATCGCTGATCAACTCCTCATTGCGGCGCAAATCCGCGGTGCTTTTGCGGGCCTGGGCCTGGCTGTCCATCAAGGCCGCCTGACGCAGCTTGATGGTCGCCTCGGCGCTGTTGCGTTGCTGCACCACATTGGCCAGGGACGCCTGCTGCACCGCCAGTTGCGCCTGGGCCTGATCAAGGCGCTGCTTGTAGATACGGTCATCGAGGCGCACCAGCAAATCCCCGGCCTTGACGTACTGGAAGTCCGTCACCGGCACTTCATACACGTAGCCGCTGAGCTGCGGCCCGATGATCGTCACCTGGCCGCGCACCAGGGCGTTTTCGGTGGTTTCCACGGCGCTGCTGAAGGGCGGCAACTGCCAGGCGTAGAGCACGATCAGCACGCCGATAATCGCAATCGCGGCAAAGCCCATGGAAGAGATGATGCGCACCCGCAAGGAGCGCGGTTCGGTGGCCGGCATGCTCGGCGGCGCGGTGCCTTCCGGCGTGGAAGCGATGGCGTTGGTGGTGGTCGTCGTCGGTTCGGTCATGAAGAAAGTGCGCCGCTGGGTTGAACGGGAGGCGCTGCACTGGCGGCAGCTTTAGTGGTACTCATCAGCCAGAGGCTGCGGATAAAGATCCAGATCATGGTGAGTATGGCGATGATCGCGATCAGCATGAACACATCGTTGTAGGCCATCACATTCGCCTCGCGGGTGGCGGCCGTGGCCAGGCTGCGAATGCCCATGAGGTTGCGCAGCTCGGGGTCGGCGATCACCCCGCCATAGGCCGAGCCGCCGCTGGCCACCCGTGCGGCCACACGCGGGTCGAGCAGGGTCAGGTGTTCGACGATCATGCTGGAATGGAATTTCTCCCGCACGATCTGGAACGTACCGAGCAATGCCGCACCAATCAGGCCGCCGAGGTTCTGGCAGATCCCGAACAGCACCGAGAAACTCACCAGGTTCCTGGGGTTGGTCAGTACGTTCTTCGTGCCCAGGACCATGGTCGGCCCGAGGAAGAACGTGCCGCCAAAGCCTAGCAGGAACTGGCTGATGTACATGTTTTGCGGGCGCGTGAGGTTGCTGGAGAAACTGTCCATCACCGAGCCCACGGCCATGAAGGCCAGGGAGATGATCAGCGGCATCAGCAAATGCGCGGGGTTGATGGTCAGCGCGCTCACGGCCAGGCCGGCAATCGCCCCCGCCAGCATCACCCAATACAGCGTGCGCATCTGCTCGTTGCTCATGTTCAGCATCTGCATGAAGCCCACGGCGCCGGTGGACTGCTCCGAGAGCACCATGCGAATCAGCACCACCGCCAACGCCAGGCGAATCATCGCCCCGCTGCCCAGCCAACGGGTCATCAGCAACGGGTTGGAGCGGTTATGTTCGATGGCCAGGCCGGCCATGATCAGCACCAGCGAGCAGGCCGAGGCGATACCGATCCACGGCGCTTCCAGCCACCAGTCGATACGGCCCAGGGACAGCACCGCGCAGAGCAAGGCAACGCCGGTGGCGAGGATGGCGAAGGTCAGGAAGTCGAGTTTTTCGAAGGTCTTGAAGCGGTCGCCCGGGGGCAACTTGAGCAGGAATACGCAGCCCAGGCAGGTCAGGGCCATGCCCAGTTCGAACAGGTACAGGCCGCGCCATTCGGCGATTTGCAGCAGGTCTTCGGAGAACAGTCGGGCCAGGGGCAACGCCAATTGCGCGGTGCCCAGGCCGAGCACCAGGGCCTTCATCCGCCACTTTGCGGGAAAGGCCTGGATCATGTAGTACAGGCCCAGGGAACTGAGGGCGGCGCCGACCATGCCGTGGGCCGCGCGTACGGCGATGGCCGAGCTGAGGTCGTTGACGAACAGGTGGCCGAAGGTGACCAGGGCGTAGAGCACCAGGAACACTTCGGTGAACGCACGCAGGCCGAATTGCTGGCGGAATTTTACCAGCAGCAGGTTCATGGAGACGTTGGTCATGACGTAGGCGGCGGGGAGCCAGGCCATCTCGGCCGTCGTGGCCCCCAGGGCGCCCTGGAGGTACACAAGGTTGGCGATCACCAGCGAGTTGCCGAGGCCACCGGTGATTGCCACGAGTACGCCAACGAGGGCGTAGGCCCAGCGCTTGCGGGTGGAATGCAGCGGCGTCGACGGCGAGCCCGGCAGGCTCGGGCGCTCGTGGGGCTGCCAGGTGTGGGGGGTGTATTTGTCCATTCGGTGGCCTTGATGACCGGCGTTTGGGGCCGGTGGAACGGTTACTCAGGGAGTAGTAAACCTGAGTGGAGTTCAACTTGCCATCCTGGGAGGGATTTGGGCGGTTGGGGTGTATATCCGTTGCTGCGGTAACGGCTGCTTATGGTTCCGCTCTTACAGCGGCTCACTTCTTAACAGCGCAAAAGTAAGCAAAACGC
>NZ_JACAOX010000027.1:0-59848 GCF_013386015.1 Pseudomonas sp. B6001 | reverse complement strand
GCCTCCCGGCCGGCTTGAGTGTCAAAAGCTAAAGCGGGCACGGTCCAAATGTGGGAGCGGGCTTGCTCGCGAAGGTCGTTAACGATGACGCGGGCATTCTGGATGAACGCGGCGCTCTCAGGTTTTTCGCGAGCAAGCCCGCTCCCACAGAAAAGCAGATCTGTTTTCGCTCTGGATCTTGCTTTTGCTTTTAACACTCAAGCCGGCCGGTAGGCCGCTGTGCTTTTGCTTTTGATCTTGATCTGACTGCCCCAATGAGCCCGAGGCCGAACGCAGGCAGTGCGAAGCGGGCCGCTGTAAGAGCGGAACCATAAGCGGCCGTTACCGAAATAACGGATATGCCCCCCACCTCAAATCCACCCCAACCAACTCCAATACGTAGCCGCAAACACCAACATCAACCCATACCCAATCAACGTCACCAAAATCCCGACCTTGGCAAACTGCCGCGCGGTAAACGTGCCGGTCCCCAAACACACCATATTCTGCGGCGCATTGATGGGCAGGATAAACCCGTAGCTCATCACAAACCCCAGCAACATCGTCATCCCCAGCCGACTGAACTCCCCGGGCAACGTCTGCAACACCGCAATCAAAATCGGCAACAACGCCGAGGTCAACGCCGTGGCACTGGCAAACCCCAAATGAATCACGATCAAAAACACCCCCAGAATCGCAAACACCCCCAGCGGCCCCACCTGGTCCAACCCGGTATGCGCCACCACCTGCGACCCCAGCCACTGCCCCGCCTGGGTGGTCAGCAACGCCGTCCCCAGGCTGATGCCAACCCCAAACACAATCACCGTGCCCCACGGAATCCGCGACTGCACATCCTTCCAGGTCATCACCCCGATCCCCGGCATCAGCAAGAACACCAGCCCGGCATACGTCGTCGAGGTCGTATCAAAGCTGTGCAACCGCCCCTCAGTCGCCCACGCCAGCAACAGCAGCACCGACACCGTCAGCAAGCGCTTCTGCGGCCCCGTCATCGGCCCGATGTCCACCAGCGATTGCGCCACCGCCTCCTTGCCTCCGGGAATGCTGTCACTCTCCGGCGGCAACAGCTTCAACACCAAAAACAACAACACCGCCGACATGATCACTGCCCACGGCGCCCCGGCGATCAGCCAGTCGATCCACGACACCCGCTGCCCCAGCATCTTGTCCATAAAGCCAACCGTCAGCAGGTTCTGCGCCGCCGCCGTCTGGATACCGACGTTCCAGATGCTCGTACCCTGGGCCACGACGATCATGATCCCGGCCGCAATATTCGAACGCTTGTCCACGCCAAACGCGGCAATCACCCCCATCATGATCGGCACCACACACGCACTGCGGGCCGTGGCGCTGGGCACCACCAGGCTCAAGAGGATGGTCACGGCGACTGCCCCGACGAGAATGCCCCGGGTGCTGGTACCCACGCGGGTCAGGGTGACCAACGCGATGCGCCGGTCCAGCCCGGTATGGGTCATGGCTGCGGCGATAAACAACGCGCCGGCCACCAGCGCCAGCGCCGGGCTGGAAAACCCCGTCAACGCCATGCTGATGGCCGGGCTGGAACCGATCAGGTGCGTCGGGTCTTGCAGCGACGGCGCAGTGCCGAGCAAAAACGCCATCAACGAGGTGATCATGATCGCGCTGGCCTCGTAGGAGACCGCTTCGGTGATCCATACCACCACCGCAAACGCGAGGATCGCCAGCATCCGGTGCCCGGCCACCGGCAAGTCGGCCGGCAGCGGCAACAGCAGCACGCCGACCATCACCAGTACGCCGACCACCAGGCCCAGGGGCAACTTGAATGAAGCAGCTGTTGTTGCGGGGGCACTCATGGGGTTCTCCGTCGGCCGTGAAATCTGGCCCACAGCATGAGGCAAAGCGTCACGCCCGGTGTTGACGGGTATCAAGTGGCTAGGCCAATAACTGGGTCAACACCGCTCGCAACTTGCCGGGCTTGACCGGCTTGTTCAGCAATGGCACGTCCAGGCGCTGCAATGCACGGCGGCATTGGTCGGTGCGGTCGGCGGTGATAATCACTGCCGGAATCCTGCAGCCAAAATGCTCGCGCAACTGGTGCACGACCTCACAGCCCACCACGCCATGGTCCAGGTGATAGTCCGCGAGAATCAGCTCCGGTGCCCGGCCCTGCAATGCAACCAGTGCGCCGGCCTGATCGGTCGCAGTGACCACTTCGCAGCCCCACTGCCCAAGCAGCGCGCTCATGCTGTCGAGGATGCCGACTTCGTTGTCCAGCACCAGCAGCCGCCTCCCCGGCAGCGGGTTGCCGGTGCTCGGTTGCGCGGCCACTACACTGATGGGCAGCGGCATGTCCTCGCTGATGGGGACTTCGATGCTGAACATCGAACCGCGCCCCGGCCACGAACGCACCGCCACCGGATAACCGAGGACCTCGGCGATACGCTCGACAATCGCCAACCCCAGTCCCACGCCCTTGCGGTCGGCGGCGCGGCCCACGTCCAGTTGATTGAACTCCAGGAAGATGGCGTCCAGGCGGTCCGCCGCAATTCCGCGCCCGGTGTCCCACACCTCCAGGCGCAACCGCTCACCCCGGCGGCGGGCGCCCAGCAGGATGGAGCCCGCGCTCGTGTAGCGGCAGGCGTTGCTGAGGAAATTGCGCAGGATCCGCGTCACCAGCCGCAGGTCGGTGTTGATTGCGTAATGGCCTGTACGCGCCCGCAGGTTCAGCCCGGACGCCGCGGCCACCGACTGGAATTCCGAGACCAGCGGTGCGAACAGTTCGTCGAGACGGTACAGGGCGATGTCCGGCTTGACCGCCGCTTGATCGAGTCGGGAAATGTCCAGCAAGTCGGTGAGCAAATCCTCGGCGCCTTCCAGGGCCTGATGGGTGCGCTCCACCAACACGTGTTCGACGCTGGGCAAGTTGCGCTCGCGCAGGGTGGAAATCAGCAAGCGTGCGGCGTTGAGGGGTTGCAGCAGGTCATGACTGGCGGCGGCAAGGTATTTGTCCTTGCTGCGGTTGGCGGCCTGGGCGGCATCCCGGGCATCGCGCAGGTCCTGCTCGATCTTCTCGCGCTGGGCGATTTGCTGTTGCAGGTTGCGGTTGGCTTCCAGCAACTCGTCGGTACGCGCCGCGACCCGCTGTTCCAATTCGTCGTTGAGGCGGATGTAGCGATTGCGCTCGGCTTCCAGCTCGTCGAGGCGCGCGGTCAGTTCGGGGTAATGACTCTTGCGCGCCGAGTGGTTGCCCAGCCCCAGGAGCCCCGCGAGTGCCCGTTGCTGATCGTCAGAGAGCTTCGCCATAGACGACCTCGACGTCACGCTGGCTGGATTCACGCGGGTTGGTAAGGATGCACGGGTCGTGCATGGCGTGCTGCGACAGAAAGGGAATGTCCGCCACTCGAATCCCATGCAGGCCGAGGGTTTCATGGAAGCCGATCGCATGCTTCAACGCGATCAAATGGTCCACCAGCCGGCCGCAGATTTGCCGGTGGTTGAGGCCCCGGCAATCAATGCCGAAGGTCTCGGCAATCACCTTGAAACGCTCCGGTGCCGCGCTGTAGTTGAACGCCACCACATGTTCCACCAGCACCGCGTTGCACAGGCCATGGGGCAGGTCGAGAAAGCCGCCAAGGCTGTGGGACATGGCATGCACCGCGCCGAGGATCGCGTTGGAAAACGCCAGCCCGGCCTGCATGCTGCCCAGCATGATTTTCTCCCGCAGGGCGATGTCGCCGGGGTTGGCGATCATCTGCACCAGGTTGCCATTGATCAGGCGCATGGCTTCCAGCGCGTGGGGATCGGTCAGCGGGCCGTGGCCGGTGGACACGAAGGCCTCGATGGCATGCACCAGCGCGTCGATGCCGGTACAGGCCGAGAGAAACGGGTCCATGCTCGCCGTGGTTTCCGGGTCGATCAGTGAAACATCGGGCACCACCGCCTTGCTGACGATGGAGAACTTCATGCGCTCCTGCTGGTTGGAAATGATCACGAACTGCGAGACATCCGCCGAGGAGCCCGCGGTAGTCGGGATCAGGATCAGCGGCGGGCTCGGCACGCGGATGGTGTCGACGCCTTCGAAGTCGAGGATGCTGCAGCCATGGGCGACCACGATGCCGATGGCCTTGCCGCAGTCCATCGGGCTGCCGCCACCGACGGCGACGATCACGTCGCAATGGTTTTCACGGTAGACCTCGGCGCCGAGCATCACCTCTTCAACCCGGGGGTTGGGCGAAACGGCGGTGTACAGGCAGTAGTCGATGCCGATCGCTTGCAGGCTGGCCTCGACATCGGCCACCCAGCCGACAGCAACCACGCCGGGATCACTCACCACCAACACCTTGCGCGCGCCAAAGGTCTTGGCGTAGTTGCCTACGTTGTGCCGGCAGCCGGCGCCAAAGATGATTTCAGGGGAAACGAATTTACGCAGGAGACTCAGGTTCGGGCTCATTGGTAAGCCTGTTTTTATTATTCTGGAAGATGCGCTCCACACTAACCCATCCGACACTGAATGCAATCAGACCAATGGGTGGCGCTGAAACCGCGACGTACGGCACGATCTACTACTTTGGTACTGATTCCCCTCTCTATCGTCGCATTCCCAAGGCATCGAGACTGGCATGTAATGGGCGCATGACCCTATGGATCGGACCTGCTTGAATAAGCAAAAATAATAAGGCGAACGTCCATGTACAAAATTCTGATAGCCGACGATCACCCACTGTTTCGCGAGGCGATCCACAACGTCATCAGCGACGGGTTCCCGGGCAGCGAAGTGATGGAAACCGGCGACCTGGACAGCGCCCTGACCATGAGCCAGGAGCACGACGATCTGGATCTGATCCTGCTGGACCTGAACATGCCGGGCATGCACGGCCTCAATGGCCTGATCAACCTGCGCAACGAGTCGCCGACGATTCCGGTGGTGATCGTGTCTGCCGAGCAGGACAAGCAGGTCGTGCTGCAAGCCATCACCTATGGCGCGGTGGGGTTTATCACCAAGTCCTCGCCCAGGCTGCAGATGACCGAGGCAATCCAACAGATTCTCAACGGCAATGTGTATTTGCCGCCGGAGATTATTCGCAGCCAGAAAATCGGCGGGCAACGGCGCATGAATGATTGCCTGGGGCTTGCGCCGGAGCTGCTGCAGGCCCTGACCCGCAAGCAATTGCTGGTGCTGGAGCGGATGACCAAGGGTGACTCGAACAAGCAAATCGCCTATAGCCTGGAGATTGCCGAGACCACGGTGAAGGCCCATGTCTCGGCAATCCTGCGCAAGTTGAACGTGCACAATCGGGTGCAGGCGATTCTCAGCGCCGGGGACATCGACTTTGGTGCCTACCTGCGGCGCTGATACCCGTAGGGGCGGGATGCTGAGCGCATTTCAAGGCACCTGAATGAGGGCCCGAAACAGCATGCCCGCCGCCACCAGCACACACAGGGTGGCAAAACCCACCTGCAAGGTGCGCGCCTTGATCACCGAGCACAGGCGCCGCCCCGCCAACATGCCGACAATGCTCGAACCGATAAACACCCAGCCCATCGGCTCGATACTGACCCCGGCATGAAACGCGCCGATCACGCCGATCAACGAGATCAGGCTGATCACCATCAGCGAGGTGGCGACGATGCCGCGCATCTGCACATCGGTCAGTTGCTTGAACGCCGGTACGATCAGGAAGCCGCCGCCCACGCCGAGCAACCCCGAGACCGCACCGGTCACTGCGCCGAGTGCTGCCAGGGTGGCGGTGCATTTGGCGGTCCAGGAAAAGCGCCCGGTCTGCTGGTCGAGCATGCAGTTCTTCTGGCCCCACGACGCGGTGCCGTGGTCGCTCGGCCCGGCCTCAAGCTTCTCCCGTTGCAGCATGCGCCAGGCCACCAGCACCATCAGCGCACTGAACAGGCCCATCAGGACTTTCTCCGACATCTGGTGGGCGAAGAAAACCCCCAGCGGCGAAAATAGCGCGCCAAGCAGCGCAATCAGCAGCGCCGCGCGGTAACGCACCAGGCCATGGCGCAAACCGTCGACAGCCCCCACGGCAGCGGCCGCGCCCACCGCGAACAACGACACGGGCGCGGCCTGGGTCATGGTCAACCCCAGCCCCAATACCAGGGCCGGGACACCAAGAATGCCGCCCCCGGCGCCGGTCAGGCCCATGACCAACCCCATCAACACGCCCAGAAAACTTGCCAGCAGCATAGGGTTGCCTCAATCCACCTTGGCCAGACGGGTCAGCCACTCGCGGCCCTTGAGCATGCCGTTCCAGTAGAACCACGGCAGGAAACTCGCCTTGAGGAACCACGCCGAACGCCGCGCCACAGTCGGGTCGAGGGGAAAGGTCGGCAGCAACTTGCCGCCATAGCCGAACTCGGCCAGCACCACCTTGCCCTTCTCCACGGTCAGCGGGCAGGAGCCATAGCCGTCGTACTTGAGGGGCAACGGTGCCTGTCTGCGCAGGGCCAGCAGGTTTTCCGCCACCACCACGATTTGCTTGCGCACCGCCGCGGCGGTCTTGGCGTTGGTGGTGGAACACACATCGCCCAGGCCGAAGATGTGCGGGTAGCGCAGGTGTTGCAGGCTCTGGGGATTCACTTCGCACCAGCCGGCGGCATCGGCCAGGGGGCTGTGGCGAATGAAGTCCGGCGAGACCTGTGGCGGGACGACGTGCAGCAGGTCGAAGGTTTTCTCTTCGACGCGCACATTGCCTTCGGCGTCCTTGATTTCGAACCAGGCCTTGCGCGCGGGGCCGTCGACCTTGACCAGGTTGGAGTTGAATGCCAGTTGCGCCGAGTACTTTTCAACGTACTTCATCAGCGGCGGCACGAAGGTCGGCACGCCGAACAAGGCAGCGCCGGCCAGGTTGAATTCGACCTTGATGTTTTTCAGGTCACCCTGGCGGAGCCAGTGATCGCACGACAGGTACATGGCTTTTTGCGGAGCGCCGGCACATTTGATCGGCATGGCCGGTTGGGTAAAGATCGCCTTGCCATTTTTGAGTTGCTGCACCAGCTGCCAGGTGTAGGCGGCGTGCTCATAGCTGTAGTTGGACGTTACGCCATGCCGGCCGAGGGTCTCTTGCAGGCCTTCGATCTTCTCCCAGGCCAGGCGCAGGCCCGGGCACACGATGAGGTTCTTCCAACTGACGCGCTGGCCACTGTCGAGCACCAGGGTGTGCTCGTCGGGCAGTAATTCGCTGACCGCGGCCTGGATCCAGGTGACGCCGTTGGGCAGCACGTCGGCCATGGGGCGCACGGTCCTGGTAACGTCATAAGCCCCACCGCCCACCAGGGTCCAGGCCGGCTGGTAGTAGTGGTGGTCGTTGGGCTCGATCAGGATGATGTTCAGGTGCGGGTCGCGCTTGAGCAGGCTGGCCAGCAGGCCGATGCCTGCCGAGCCGCCACCGATGACAACGATATCGCCACTGATGGCAGGTCCCCAGTGTTGGTCGTTCATGGTCTATGGCCTTTTTCAGTTAATGCACGCAAGGGTCGTTGCCGTATGGCACCACGCCCTAGCTGTTTGCCACCACGATGCCATCCTTTGCCTCGGGTCCTTTAATTCACTTAAGCTCACAAGGTTATGTGGAAACCTAACTGAATGTAAGTCGCCATTAGCTATCTGGGAAACCCGTCATGTCAGCGTTGATTCAATCCTTTCTGGACGAGGCGTCGTCGACCTACACCTACGTCGTCTATGAAACGGACGGTGGCCCATGCGCCATCGTTGATTCGGTGCTCAACTACGACCCGGCCTCCGGACGCACCGGCACCGGCCAGGCGGACAAGGTGATCGCGTTTGTGCGCGAGCATGGCTTGCAGGTGCAGTGGTTGCTGGAAACCCACGCCCATGCGGATCATCTGTCGGCTGCGCCTTATTTGCGTCGCCAGCTGGGGGGCAAGATCGCGATTGGCCAGTCCATCAGCAAGGTGCAGGGAGTGTTCAAGAACCTGTTCAACCTGGAGCCGGAGTTTCGGGTGGATGGGTCGCAGTTCGACCATCTGTTTGCGCCGGATGAGGTGTTTCACATCGGCAACCTGAAGGCCCAGGCGCTGCATGTGCCGGGGCATACGCCGGCGGATATGGCTTACCTGATTGATGACCAGTTGATTCTGGTGGGCGACACGCTGTTCATGCCGGACGTGGGCACGGCGCGCTGCGATTTCCCTGGTGGGGATGCGCGCCAGCTGTATGGGTCGATGCGCAAGTTGTTGGCCTTCGCGCCTGAAACCCGCCTTTATGTGTGCCATGACTATCCGCCCGAAGGACGCGCAGCCAAGTGCCTGACCACGGTGGCTGAACAGCGGGCGGGGAATATTCATGTGCATGACGGGGTGGATGAGGCGGCGTTTGTCGAGATGCGCACCACGCGGGATGCCGGGTTGGGCATGCCCACGCTGTTGTTGCCGGCGATTCAGGTGAATGTGCGGGCCGGGGTGATGCCGCCGGCGGAAGGAAATGGGGTGGTTTATTTGAAGATTCCCCTCAACCAGCTTTGAAATGCACTACAAAATGTGGGAGCGGGCTTGCTCGCGAATGCGGTGTATCAGTCTATATTTTCGGTGACTGACACTCCCCATTCGCGAGCAAGCCCGCTCCCACATTTGTTTTGTGTCGTTCGTTAGCCGAGGTTGATGCCGTTGGCCGGTAGCGGCAGCGCGGTCTTGTAGCGCACTTGCTTGAGGGCAAAGCTGGAGCGGATGTTGGCGACACCCGGGACTTTAGTCAGGAAGTCCATCATGAAACGCTCCAGGGACTGGATGGTCGGCACCAGCACCCGAATCAGATAATCGGGGTCGCCGGCCATCAGGTAGCACTCCATCACTTCGGGGCGATCCGAAATCGCCCCTTCGAATTGCTGCAATGCCAATTCGTTCTGCTTTTCCAGGCTGACGTGGATGAACACATTGACGTGCAGCCCCAGCAGGTCGGCGTCCAGCAGCGTCACCTGGTCGCGAATCAGCCCCAGTTCTTCCATGGCCTTGACCCGGTTGAAACACGGCGTGGGCGACAGGTTGACCGAACGGGCCAGGTCGGCGTTGGTGATGCGAGCGTTCTCCTGAAGGGCGTTCAGAATGCCGATATCGATACGGTCCAGTTTGCGCATGAGACAAAACCACCTGTTTATTATGTTTATGCAGTTTTTTTATCCCCAAATGATCTCCAACGCAATGAAACAGAGATAAATATTCTCCTGAGCCGAGCCTATGATTGTTGTAGGACAAGATTTCTTCTACCCGAAGAAGGACTGTCAGCTACCGCGCCCACTACAAGAAATTCACAAGATAGAGCGTAGAAAGCCATGACTCAGCAGTACGAACCACTGCGCCTGCACGTTCCCGAACCCTCGGGCCGCCCAGGCTGCAAGACCGACTTTACCTACCTGCGCCTGACTGACGCTGGCCTGGTGCGCAAACCCCCAATCGACGTAGAACCCGCCGACACCGCCGACCTGGCCAAGGGCCTGATTCGCGTGCTCGACGATCAGGGCCAGGCCCTCGGCCCATGGGCTGAAGGCGTGCCGGTGGAGATTCTGCGCAAGGGCATGCGCGCCATGCTCAAGACGCGGATCTTCGACAACCGCATGGTGGTCGCCCAGCGTCAGAAGAAGATGTCGTTCTACATGCAGAGCCTCGGCGAAGAAGCCATCGGCAGCGCCCAGGCCCTGGCCTTGAACATCGACGACATGTGCTTCCCCACTTATCGCCAGCAAAGCATCCTGATGGCCCGGGAAGTGCCGCTGGTAGACCTGATCTGCCAACTGCTGTCCAACGAGCG
This sequence comes from Pseudomonas sp. B6001, assembly GCF_013386015.1. NCBI lineage: Bacteria > Pseudomonadati > Pseudomonadota > Gammaproteobacteria > Pseudomonadales > Pseudomonadaceae > Pseudomonas > Pseudomonas sp. B6001. The sequence continues at coordinate 50,097 of NZ_JACAOX010000027.1, read as the reverse complement.
CGACCCGCTCAAGGGCCGCCAGTTGCCGATCATGTACTCGGTAAAAGATGCCGGCTTCTTTACGATTTCCGGCAACCTCGCCACCCAATTCGTACAAGGCGTGGGCTGGGGCATGGCCTCGGCCATCAAGGGCGATACCAAGATTGCCTCGGCCTGGATCGGCGACGGCGCCACCGCTGAGTCCGACTTCCACACCGCCCTCACCTTCGCCCACGTGTACCGGGCACCCGTGATTCTTAACGTAGTGAATAACCAGTGGGCGATCTCCACCTTCCAGGCCATTGCCGGCGGTGAAGCCACAACCTTTGCCGGACGCGGCGTGGGTTGCGGCATCGCCTCCCTGCGGGTGGACGGCAACGACTTTGTCGCGGTGTACGCCGCCTCCGCCTGGGCCGCCGAACGTGCCCGCCGCAACCTGGGCCCGACCCTGATCGAATGGGTGACCTACCGTGCCGGCCCGCACTCCACCTCCGATGACCCGTCCAAATACCGTCCCGCCGACGACTGGAGCCACTTCCCGCTGGGCGACCCGATCGCCCGCCTCAAGCAGCACCTGATCAAGATTGGTCAGTGGTCCGAAGAGGAACACGCGGCGGTCAGTGCCGAACTTGAAGCCGAAGTGCTCAAGGCCCAGAAAGAAGCCGAACAGTACGGCACCCTGGCCGGTGGCCAGATTCCAAGCGCCGCGACCATGTTCGAAGACGTTTATAAAGAGATGCCGGAGCACTTGAAGCGCCAGCGTCAAGAGTTGGGGATCTGACATGAACGATCACAACAACAATATCGAGCTGGAAACCGCCATGACCACCACGACCATGACCATGATCCAGGCCTTGCGCTCGGCCATGGATGTGATGCTTGAGCGAGACGACAATGTGGTGGTGTTCGGCCAGGACGTCGGTTACTTCGGCGGCGTGTTCCGTTGCACCGAAGGCTTGCAGAACAAGTACGGCACCTCGCGGGTGTTCGACGCACCGATCTCCGAAAGCGGGATCGTCGGCGTGGCGGTCGGCATGGGCGCCTATGGCCTGCGGCCGGTGGCCGAGATTCAGTTCGCCGACTACGTGTACCCTGCCACCGACCAGATCATTTCCGAAGCCGCCCGCCTGCGTTATCGCTCGGCCGGCCAGTTCACGGCACCGCTGACCATGCGCATGCCCTGCGGCGGCGGCATCTACGGCGGCCAGACCCACAGCCAGAGTATTGAAGCGGTGTTCACCCAGGTCTGCGGTCTGCGCACGGTGATGCCGTCCAATCCGTACGACGCCAAGGGCCTGCTGATCGCCTCCATCGAAAACGATGACCCGGTGATCTTCCTCGAACCCAAGCGCCTGTATAACGGCCCGTTCGACGGCCACCACGACCGCCCGGTAACCCCGTGGTCGAAACACCCGCAAGCGCAGGTGCCGGACGGTTACTACACCGTGCCGCTGGATGTGGCCGCCATCGCCCGCCCGGGCAAGGACGTGACGATCCTCACCTACGGCACCACGGTGTATGTGTCGCAAGTCGCCGCCGAAGAAACCGGCATCGACGCCGAAGTCATCGACCTGCGCAGCCTGTGGCCGCTGGACCTGGAAACCATCGTCAATTCCGTGAAGAAAACCCGTCGCTGCGTGATCGTTCACGAAGCCACCCGTACCTGCGGGTTCGGCGCCGAGCTGGTGGCGCTGGTGCAGGAGCATTGCTTCCACTACCTGGAAGCGCCGATCGAGCGCGTCACCGGTTGGGATACCCCGTATCCCCACGCGCAAGAGTGGGCGTATTTCCCTGGCCCGACCCGAGTGGGCGCGGCTTTGCATCGGGTTATGGAGGTCTGAATGGGCACGCACGTTATCAAGATGCCGGACATTGGCGAAGGCATCGCAGAAGTTGAATTGTCGGTATGGCACGTCAAGGTCGGCGACCTGGTGGTAGAAGACCAGGTGCTGGCGGACGTGATGACCGACAAGGCCATGGTGGACATTCCGTCGCCGGTGCACGGCAAGGTGATTTCCCTCGGCGGCGAGCCGGGGGAAGTCATGGCGGTGGGCAGTGTTTTGATCAGTATCGAAGTGGAAGGCGCGGGCAATACCAGGGAGTCGGCGTTGTCGGCGGTGGTTGAAGAGGTCGCGCCGGCACCGGCTCCTGCACCGAAAGTCGAAGCCAGGGCCGCGCCGGTGGTTGAACCCAAGCCGGCAGCCAAACCTGCGGTGGCGGCTGCGCAAGCGCCCGTGGCCCGCGAGGCCGATGACCGCCCGCTGGCCTCCCCGGCCGTGCGCAAACATGCGCTGGATGCTGGCATCCAGCTACGACTGGTCCAGGGCTCCGGCCCGGCCGGCCGGATTCTGCATGAAGATCTGGACGCTTACTTGCTCCAGGGTCCGGCGAAAAATTCCGGGGCCTCCAACCCGTACGCCGAACGCAACGACGAGCAGCAAATCCCGGTGATCGGCATGCGCCGCAAGATCGCCCAGCGCATGCAGGACGCCACCCGGCGCGCCGCGCATTTCAGCTATGTGGAAGAGATCGACGTCACCGCCCTCGATGAGTTGCGCGTGCACCTCAACGAGAAACACGGCGCTACCCGCGGCAAGCTGACCCTGCTGCCGTTCCTGGTGCGGGCCATGGTCGTCGCATTGCGCGACTATCCGCAGATCAACGCGCGTTATGACGACGAAGCCCAGGTCATCACCCGCCTCGGCGCGGTGCATGTGGGTGTCGCCACCCAGAGCGATGTCGGCCTGATGGTGCCGGTGGTGCGTCACGCCGAAGCCCGCGACCTGTGGGGCACGGCGCAAGAAATCAATCGCTTGGCGAATGCGGCGCGCAATGGCAAGGCCAGTCGCGATGAGCTGTCGGGCTCGAGCATCACCCTGACCAGCCTCGGTGCGTTGGGCGGGATTGTCAGCACCCCGGTGCTGAACCTGCCGGAAGTGGCCATCGTCGGGGTCAACCGCATTGTCGAGCGGCCGATGGTGATCAAGGGCCAGATTGTGATCCGCAAGATGATGAACCTCTCCAGCTCCTTCGATCACCGGGTGGTCGATGGCATGGACGCGGCGCAATTCATCCAGGCCATCCGTGGCCTGCTCGAACAACCCGCCAGCCTGTTCCTGGAGTAACCCATGTCTCAAACATTGCACACCACGCTGCTGATCATCGGCGGCGGGCCTGGCGGTTACGTGGCAGCGATTCGCGCCGGCCAGCTGGGCATCCCGACCATCCTGGTGGAAGGCCAATCGCTGGGCGGCACCTGCCTGAACATCGGCTGCATTCCGTCCAAGGCGCTGATCCATGTCGCCGAACAGTTCCAGCAAACCGTGCACCACAGCCAGGGTTCGCCGTTGGGTATCGAAGTCGATGTGCCGACCCTGGACATCGGCAAAAGCGTTGAATGGAAAGACGGCATCGTCGACCGCCTGACCACCGGCGTAGCCGCGCTGCTGAAAAAACACAAGGTCCAGGTCATTCAGGGCTGGGCCAAGGTCGTGGACGGCAAGACCGTCGATGTCGGCGACCAGCGCATCCAGTGTGAACACCTGTTGCTGGCCACCGGCTCGAAAAGTGTCAACCTGCCGATGCTGCCGATTGGCGGGCCGATCATCTCCTCCACCGAAGCCCTGGCGCCGAAACGCATCCCGAAACGCTTGATCGTGGTGGGCGGCGGCTACATTGGCCTGGAATTGGGGACTGCCTATCGCAAGCTCGGTGCCGAGGTCAGCGTGGTTGAGGCCCAGGACCGGATTTTGCCGGCCTACGACGCCGAACTGACCCAACCGGTGGCCGAATCCCTGAAGCAACTGGGGGTGAAGGTGTTCCTCAAACACAGCGTCACCGGTTTTGAGCACAACACCCTGCAAGTGCGCGACCCCAGCGGCGAGACGCTGTCGCTGGAAACCGACCAGGTGTTGGTTGCCGTTGGTCGCAAACCCAACACCCAGGGCTGGAACCTCGAAGCCTTGAACCTGGACATGAACGGTTCGGCGATCAAGATCGACAGCCGCTGCCAGACCAGCATGCGCAATGTGTGGGCCATCGGTGACCTCAGCGGTGAACCGATGCTCGCCCACCGGGCCATGGCCCAGGGCGAAATGGTCGCCGAACTGATCAGCGGTAAATCCCGCGAATTCAACCCGGCCGCGATCCCGGCGGTGTGCTTCACCGACCCGGAACTGGTAGTGGTCGGCAAGACCCCGGACGAAGCCAGGGCGGCCGGGCTGGACTGCATCGTGTCGAGCTTCCCGTTCGCCGCCAATGGCCGGGCCATGACCCTGGAGTCGAAAACCGGCTTCGTGCGGGTAGTGGCGCGCCGCGACAATCACCTGATCGTCGGCTGGCAGGCGGTAGGCGTTGGCGTCTCGGAACTGTCCACGGCCTTCGGCCTGAGCCTGGAAATGGGTTCACGCCTGGAAGACGTGGCGGGCACCATCCACGCCCACCCGACACTCGGCGAAGCGGTACAGGAAGCAGCCCTGCGGGCCCTGGGGCATGCATTGCATCTATAAATGGCGAAGTTCAAATGTGGGAGCGGGCTTGCTCGCGAAAGCGGTGGATCAGCACCGAATGCATCGAATGACACGCCGCATTCGCGAGCAAGCCCGCTCCCACACAAGCCAAGAATGAAGTATTGTTGCGCCCATCCAGAAATAAACCATAAGCCTGCCTTCGACCAGGCGGTTGACAAAAGATAGAGGGTGTCATGGGTAACGAAAGCATCAATTGGGACAAGCTGGGTTTTGACTACATCAAGACCGACAAGCGTTTCCTCCAGACCTGGAAAGACGGCGAGTGGCAAAAAGGCACCCTGACCGACGACAACGTGCTGCACATCAGCGAGGGCTCCACCGCCCTGCACTACGGCCAGCAATGCTTTGAAGGCCTCAAGGCCTACCGCTGCAAGGACGGTTCGATCAACCTGTTCCGCCCCGACCAGAATGCCGCGCGCATGCAGCGCAGCTGTGGCCGCCTGCTGATGCCACAAGTGCCGACCGACGCCTTCATCGAAGCCTGCAAGGAAGTGGTCCGCGCCAACGAGCGGTTCATCCCGCCGTACGGCACCGGCGGCGCGCTGTACCTGCGCCCGTTCGTGATCGGCACCGGTGACAACATCGGCGTGCGCACCGCGCCGGAATTCATCTTCTCGATCTTCTGCATCCCGGTCGGCGCCTACTTCAAGGGCGGCCTGACCCCGCACAACTTCCTGATCTCCGGCTACGACCGTGCGGCTCCCAACGGCACCGGCGCAGCCAAGGTCGGTGGCAACTACGCCGCCAGCCTGATGCCCGGTTCCCTGGCGAAAAAAGCCAACTTCGCCGACTGCATCTACCTCGACCCGGCCACCCACTCGAAGATCGAAGAAGTCGGCTCGGCCAACTTCTTCGGGATCACCCACGACAACAAGTTCGTCACCCCGAACTCGCCGTCGGTGTTGCCAGGCATCACCCGCCTGTCGCTGATCGAGCTGGCAAAATCGCGCCTGGGCCTGGAAGTGGTTGAAGGCGACGTGCTGATCGACAAGCTGTCGGACTTCAAGGAAGCCGGCGCCTGCGGCACCGCCGCCGTGATCACCCCGATCGGCGGCATCGAGTACAAAGACAAGCTGCACGTGTTCTACAGCGAAAAAGAAGTCGGCCCGGTCACCCAGAAGCTCTACAAAGAGCTGACTGGCGTACAGTCCGGCGACGTCGAAGCGCCTGAGGGCTGGATCGTCAAGGTCTAAGCAACACTGCAAAACCAAACTGTGGGAGCGGGCTTGCTCGCGAAAGCGGAGTGTCAGTCGACAGATTTATTGGCTGATCCACCGCATTCGCGAGCAAGCCCGCTCCCACATTTGCTTTCAGTGCTTGGAAAACCGGGCTTCAGGCCTTATCCATCGGGATGTTTTCCAGGATCTTCTTGCCCATGCTGATCCGCGGCTCCGCGCCATAACCCAGCGCCTCATAAAACCCCATCACCGCGTCATTGCCACTGGTGATCTGCAGGTTGATCTTCATGCAACCCAGCGCCGTCAACGCCTGCTCCGCATGCCGCACCAACGAGGCGCCCAGGCCCTGGCGGCGATAGTCGTTGTGCACCGCCACTGAATACAACCAGCCACGATGCCCGTCGTAGCCTGCGAGGATGGTACCGATCACCGCCTTCTTGTCGGTGGCCACGAAGAACAACCCATCGTTGACCGCCAGCTTCTTGTCGATCGCCAGGCTCGGCAGGTTATGCGCCGCGTCATAACCAAACGCCGCCTGCCACAACGCCACCACCTGCGCCCGATGGGCCCGATCGCGATAGACGCCGATGGGATGGCGGGATGACAACGCCTTCTCCATCACCAGCGTGCGTTCATTGCCATGGTAGACATCGCGCACCGTGTGGAAACCCAGCTTGGTGTAGAACGGCTCGGCCGTCAGCGAAGACGGCACATGCAACAAGGTCACCCCGGCTTCCCGGGCGCGCAGCTCGATTTCAATCATCAGCAAGCGCCCGATGCCCTGCCCTTGCAGCGCCGGATTGACGAAGACCGAGCGCACCACATTGGCGTCAAGTGCCGCCGTGGCAACGATCACCTCATCCTGAACAGCCACCAGCACCGTTCGACGCGCGAGCAACGCCACGACAGCCTCGGGAGTAAAGTTGCTCGCCACCCGCGCAATCACATCCGCCGGATAATCCCGGGCGTTGCTGTCATGCAGGGCCGCCAGGATGACCTGGCTGATGCCCTCGGCATCGGTAGTTTGGGCGAGACGAACTTCAGTGGGCATGGTTTCTCCATCCAGACAAAAAACCTCAGGCAACACAATACCAATGTGGGAGCGGGCTTGCTCGCGAAGGCGGTGTATCAGCCACCGAATTTATTAACTGACCCACCGCTTTCGCGAGCAAGCCCGCTCCCACATTTTGATCTCCACTCACCTCCACAGCCGATTCGGCTGCCCCACCCCACTTTTCAGCTTTCCCGGCTGAGCCACCCCCTCAGTTCAGCCGGGATTCTTCCTTCACACCGCACAAAATAGCCTCACTGCCCACCCCATGGACCCGTGCCCCCATGCAAACCACCAACACTGTCCTGATGATCCGCCCGGCGCACTTCGCCTTCAACCCGGACACCGCGATCAACAACCGCTTCCAGCGTGCGCCCCTCGACCCGTTGGCGGCACAGCAGAAAGCGCTGGAAGAGTTCGACGGCTACGTCGACACCCTGCGCCACCACGGCGTGGAAGTGCTGGTGGTACAAGACACCCCCGCTCCCCATACCCCGGATTCGATCTTCCCCAACAACTGGTGGAGCAGCCACGCCGACGGCAGCCTGGTGCTGTACCCGATGGAAGGCCGGAACCGACGACTGGAACGCGACAAAGGCGTGCTGCAAGTGCTGGAGCAACGCTTTGCGATCCACAACACCATCGACTTCAGCCACCTCGAACAACAGAACATGTTCCTCGAAGGCACCGGCAGCATGGTCCTCGACCGCCAGCACCGCATCAGCTACGCCTGCCATTCCGGGCGTACCCATCAGGATGCCCTCCGCCAGTTCGCCGAACGCCTTGACTACCAGGTCTGCGTATTCCACGCCGTCGACCGCCACCACGCGCCGATCTACCACAGCAACGTAATGATGAGTGTCGGCCGCGACCTCTCCGTGGTGTGCCTGCAAGCCCTGCCCGATGACCACGAGCGCCAGGCCCTTGAACGCTCCCTGCGCGACACCGGCAAAGACATCGTCGCCCTGGACTTCGACCAGCTGGAAGCCTTCGCCGGCAACATGCTCGAAGTCCATGACCGCGACGGCCAGCCGCTGCTGGTGATGTCGGCCAGCGCCTGGGGCTCCCTCAAGCCCGCCCAGCGCCAGCACGTGGAGCGCCACACCCGGCCGGTGGTGGTGAACATCGACAACATAGAACGCATCGGCGGCGGCAGTGCCCGCTGCATGTTGGCGGAAGTACATCTGCCCGCCCGCCCCTCATTTCAATAAGGAGTCTTCCCATGACCCGCTATATCGACGTCAACGACTTGAGCTACCTGGTTTCGCAAAAAGGCCTGCAAACCTGCATTACCGAGATGGCCGAGTACATCCGCGCCGACTACCTGCGCTGGCAGGACTTTGAAAAATGCGCACGCCTGGCCAACCACTCGCCCGAGGGCGTGATCGAGCTGATGCCGGTGTCCGACGCGTCGCTGTACGCCTTCAAATACGTGAACGGCCACCCGAAAAACACTCAGAGCGGCATGCTCACCGTCATGGCCTTCGGCGCCCTGGGTGATGTGGACACCGGCAAACCGGTGCTGCTGGCGGAAATGACCCTGACCACCGCGATCCGCACGGCCGCCACCTCGGCCCTGGTGGCGCGCTACCTGGCCCGGGACAACAGCCGCAGCATGGCGCTGATCGGCAACGGCTCCCAGAGTGAGTTCCAGGCCCTGGCCTTCCACGCGATGCTGGGCATCACTGAAATCCGCCTGTTCGACATCGACGCCAAGGCCACCGCCAAACTGGCCGCCAACCTCAAAGCCTTCCCGGCGATCAAGGTGATCCTGGCAGGCAGCGTTGCCGAAGCCGTGAAAGGCGCCGACATCGTCACCACCGTCACCGCCGACAAGGCCTACGCCACCATCCTCACGGACGAGATGATCGAACCGGGCATGCACCTGAATGCCGTCGGTGGCGACTGCCCCGGCAAGACCGAACTGGACCGACGAATCGTCGAACGGGCCCGCGTGATTGTCGAGTACGAGCCACAAAGCCGCATCGAAGGCGAAATCCAGCACATGCCGGAAGATTCGCCGGTCACCGAGCTGTGGCAAGTGATCAACGGCCAGGCGCCAGGCCGCGAAAACGCGCGCCAGGTCACCCTGTTCGACTCGGTAGGTTTTGCCATCGAAGACTACTCCGCCCTGCGTTACGTACTGGACGTGGCCAAGGCGCTGGACGTGGGCAGCGAACTGGAACTGGTGCCGGACCTTGCCGACCCCAAGGACCTGTTTGCCCGCCTGACCCAAGCACCGGTGGCACAGCAGAAAAAGCGCGCCTGAGACCGCTCTGGCCTGCCGCTTTGCGTGAAAGGCAGGCCGGAAAAACCCGGTCAACAAGCCGATTCAGCGGGTGCCGCAGCCGTTTCCGCTGTGACCCGCGTTTTAACAGCACATTCCGCCCGCCGCGGCAGGGGTAAACGACACAAAAAACGCACCATCTTGAAGCATTCTCTCTGACAACAAACAGCCCAATGTGGCGAGGCACCCAATGGTGAGGCAGCCCAATGTGGCGAGGGAGCTTGCTCCCGCTGGAGTGCGTAGCGCTCCCAGGATTTTGGGGCCGCTGCGCAGCCCAGCGGGAGCAAGCTCCCTCGCCACAAAAAGCCTCTTGACCTTAGCGTCCCGTTTTCTACTGCCCTGACATCAATTACAAAATATAGGGAATACACATGACTCCGCTCCGATCACTTTTCGCTGCGCTGCTCCTGCCATTGGCCGCAACCGCTGCCCAGGCTCAGGAATGGAAAGAAATCCGCTTTGGGGTTTTCCCCGAATACCCACCGTTTGAATCCGTCGCCGCCGACGGCAGCCTGCAAGGTTTCGACATCGACCTGGGCAACGCCATCTGCGCCAAGCTGGAAGTCAAATGCGTGTGGGTCCACAACGAATTCGACGGCATGATCCCGGCCCTGCGCGCCCGCAAGTTCGACGCCATCATGTCCTCCATGGCCGTGACCCCGGCCCGCCAGAAAGTCATCGACTTCAGCGACCGGCTGTTCCTCAGCCCGACCTCGGTGATCACCCGCAAAAGCGCCGACTTCGGCGACACCCCCGAATCCCTGAAAGGCAAACAGGTCGGCGTGCTGCAAGGCTCGCTGCAGGAAGCCTACGCCCGTGCGCACCTGGCAAAACTTGGCGCGCAGATCAAGGCGTACCAGTCCCAGGAACAGAACTACGCCGACCTGCAAAACGGTCGCCTCGACGCCACCCTGACCGACAAGCTTGAAGCCCAGCTCAACTTCCTGTCCAAACCTGAAGGCGCCGACTTCAAGACCGGCCCGGCCTTCAAGGACCCGACCCTGCCGCTCGACATCGCCATGGGCCTGCGCAAGAACGACAAGGACCTGGTGGAGCTGATCAACAAAGGCATCGCCGCCGTCCAGGCCGATGGCACCTACACGCAGATCCAGAAGAAATACTTCGGCGATCAGGACATCTACAACGAGTGACGCCTCCTGTGGGAGCGAGCTTGTGTGGGAGCGGGCTTGCTCGCGAAAGCGGTGGGTCAGTCACACATGTATTGACTGAAACTCTGTCTTCGCGAGCAAGCCCGCTCCCACACAAGCTCGCTCCCACCGTAAAACTCTGCGCTCCATCGAGATACTTCCCATGAATGAACTCCTCAACTTGCAAGGCTTCGGCCCGCTGCTGGCCCAGGGTGCCTGGATGACGGTCAAGCTGGCGTTCCTGGCGCTGCTGCTGAGCCTGTCTCTGGGACTGCTCGCCGCCGCCGCCAAGCTCTCCAGCGTCAAGCTGCTGCGGGTTCCGGCCACGCTCTACACCACGCTGATTCGCAGCGTGCCGGACCTGGTGCTGATCCTGCTGATTTTCTACAGCCTGCAACTGTGGCTGAACGACCTGAGTGAAATGCTCGGCTGGGCCTACTTCGAAATCGACCCGTTCACCGCCGGTGTCATCACCCTCGGTTTTATCTACGGTGCGTATTTCACCGAAAACTTTCGCGGGGCGATTCTCAGCGTGCCCGCCGGCCAACTCGAAGCCGCCACCGCCTACGGCCTGAGCCGCTGGCAGCGCTTTCGCCTGGTGCTGTTCCCGCAACTGATGCGCTTTGCCCTGCCGGGCCTGGGCAACAACTGGCTGGTGCTGCTCAAGTCCACCGCGCTGGTGTCGATCATCGGCCTGTCAGACCTGGTCAAGGCCGCACAAAACGCCGGCAAGACCACCAATGACCCGCTGTATTTCCTGATCCTCGCGGGCCTGGTGTACCTGGTGATCACCACCCTCTCCAACCGCATCTTCAAACGCCTGGAACGGCGCTACAACGTGGGCATCAAGGGGATGGTGCGATGATCGAACTGATCCAGCAATACGGCCTGGCCTACTTGTTCACCGACGGTAACGGCTTTTCCGGGGTGGCGATGACCCTGTGGCTCTTCATTATCTCGGTGGTGCTGGGCTTCTTTCTGTCGATCCCGCTGGCGATCGCGCGGGTCTCGGAACACTTCTGGATTCGCTGGCCAGTGGAGGTCTACACCTACCTGTTTCGCGGCACGCCGCTGTATATACAGTTGCTGATTTGCTACACCGGCCTCTACGGCCTGGACGTGGTGCAGGACAACGCCCTGCTCAACCAGTTTTTTCGCAATGCACTGAACTGCACGCTGCTGGCGTTTGTACTGAACACGTGCGCCTACACCGTGGAAATCTTTGCCGGGGCGATTCGCAACATCCCCCACGGCGAGATCGAAGCCGCCAAGGCCTACGGCCTGCATGGCTGGCGCCTGAACCTGTTTGTGGTAGTGCCCGCCGCACTGCGTCGCGCACTGCCGGCCTACAGCAATGAAATGATCCTGATGCTGCACGCCACGTCCCTGGCGTTCACCGCCACCATTGCCGACATCCTCAAGGTGGCCCGCGACGCCAACGCCGAGACGTTCCTGACGTTCCAGGCCTTCGGCATCGCTGCCCTGTTGTACATGCTGCTGTCCTTTGCACTGGTGGGCCTGTTTCGACTGGCCGAACGTCGCTGGATGCGTTTTCTTGTTCCTACCCGAGGCTAACCCATGAATCAGTCCGCGCAGGCCCTGGCCGCTTATCCCACCGATGTACGCCCCACTACCCAGCCGGTCGCCGTGGCCGAAAACGCCAACGTCAAACTCCAGGTCGAAGGCCTGCACAAACGCTATGGCGAGCATGAGGTGCTCAAGGGCGTTTCACTGAACGCGCGCAACGGCGACGTGATCAGCCTGATCGGCGCCAGCGGCTCCGGCAAGAGCACGATGCTGCGATGCATCAACTTCCTCGAACAGCCGGACGCCGGGGTTATCACCCTCGATGGCATCAGCATCGAAATGCAGCAAGGCCGCGCCGGCACGCGCGCGCCGCACCAGGCGCAATTGCAGAACCTGCGCACCCGCCTGGCCATGGTGTTCCAGCACTTCAACCTGTGGAGCCACATGACCGTGCTGGAAAACATCACCATGGCGCCGCGCCGGGTGCTGGGGATGAGCGCCGCCGAGGCGGAAAAACGCGCACGCCTGTACCTCGACAAGGTCGGCCTGCCGGGCCGGGTGGCGGACCAATACCCGGCATTCCTCTCCGGCGGCCAGCAACAGCGCGTGGCCATCGCCCGGGCCCTGGCGATGGAACCGGAGATCATTCTGTTCGACGAACCCACTTCGGCCCTCGACCCTGAACTTGTAGGAGAAGTGCTCAAAGTCATACAGACGTTGGCGGAGGAAGGTCGTACCATGCTCATGGTCACCCACGAAATGGGCTTTGCCCGCCAGGTGTCCAGCCAAGTGCTGTTCCTGCATCAGGGCCGCGTCGAGGAACAAGGCGGAGCCGGAATCCTCGACCAGCCGAACAGCGAACGCTTGCAGCAATTTCTTTCCAACCGATTGAAGTGAACACCACACACCATGGATACCAAGGCCACCGGACCGAACGCCTCACCTGTGCTGGACCGCATCGATGAAGCCATCATCGACGTGTTACGGCACCAGGGACGCATCACCTACGAAAAACTCTCGTCGCTGGTGCACCTGACGCCCAGGCCGTGCCTGGAACGGGTGCGCAAGCTGGAACGACGCGGGGTCATCCGGGGTTATGGGGCGATCATCGACGTGCAGATGGTCTCGCCGGGGCTGTCACTGCTGGTGCTGGTGGCCCTCTCCAACCAGAGCGGGCGCTCGGCGCAGAAGGCGTTCGAGGCATGTGTCAAAGCCTGCCCGCAAGTGTTCGAGTGCCAGTTGATCAGCGGGCCGTTCGACTACAGCCTGCGCATGCGCTGCCGGGACATGGAGCACTACCGCGTGCTGACGGAAACCTGGCTGAACAATGATGAATTGCACATCGATAAATTGGTGGCGCATCCCGAGCTGGCGGTCGTAAAAAACACCGCCACCGAACTGGCCTGAATCCGCCCCTACAGGCAATAGAGATCAAATGTGGGAGCGGGCTTGCTCGCGAATGCGGTGTATCAGTCGCTGGATGTGCTGCTGACACACCGCATTCGCGAGCAAGCCCGCTCCCACATTTAACCGTGCCCGCTTGAAATTCGCTTGCCTGGACGCGCCCCAATCAGCTTCGCCTGCCCATCCCGCTGCTTGCCCGTACGCGCCTCGCTGATCAGCCCCGGAATCAACTTGCCCTCCGGCAGATTCTTCCAGAACCGGCTCGGCAAATGCCCTTCCATCACCTTCGGATTCAACCGCGCCGGGTTAAAGATATGGCTGTAGTACGTCAACCACATCGCACTGTGGGGATCCTCGACATTCTGCGCCAACGCCTGCCATTCCACCGGGCATTGCCGCTGGTGAATCAACTGCTCCCCGTCGTAATAAACCCCATCCAGGGGCGTGGCGATCATCCAGCGATGACGCCCCATGCGCCCGACAAAATGCTGGCTGGCCACCTTCAAGATATCGTGGGCCGGCTCATGCCACGCCACGTACTCCGGCAACTGCGGCCCCGCCTCTGCCGGCAATGCGATAAACCGCACAAACGCATGCAGGTGATGGGCCTCGCGCTGCACCTGCTTGATCCGCCGCTGCAATTCGCTACCCAGCTTGTCCCCCGACATCATCGCCGTGCGGTCCCCATGGCTGACGCGCCACAGCACCTCATACAACAGGCTCCAGCGCTGTTCACCGTGATAACACGCGGCAGACTCCAGCAGCTCCAGCAGCGCCTTGGGAATCCGCGCCTGGAACGGCCCGCACTCCGCCGGGTACTGCTCGTCGGTGGCAAACAGGTCCGCCACCTCGGCCACGCCCCAACTCACGTGGCTGGGGTCGATCTGATAACTGAGCAACCAGCGCGCCTGCTCGCGCCAGGTGCTGAACAGGTTGTCGCATTCCAGGCTGATCATCCCCACAGCCCCATTTGCTGCGGCTGCGGGCGGTCGCGCAGTTGTTCGCGCAGCAGCACGCTGGTGCTTTCCGCTTGCTGCGGGTGGTAGTCGCTGGTGATGAAAAACGGCTTGGCCTTGGTCAGCACACACCGCATGCGCGCCAGGTCTTCGAAGCGGATCTTGCGCTGGCGACGCAGGTCCACCAGCCGTTGGGTGGTGCGCAGGCCAATTCCGGGAATGCGCGCAATAAGCGTCGGCTCGGCCCGGTTCAAGTCCAGCGGGAACACCTCGCGGTGCTCCAGCGCCCAGGCCAGCTTGGGGTCGATATCCAGGGCCAGGTCGCCCGGCCCTTCAAACAGTTCATTGGCGCTGAACCCATAGCTGCGCAACAGGAAATCCGCCTGGTACAAGCGGTGCTCGCGCATCAGCGGCGGCGCGGCCAGGGGCACGCTTTTCGGGCTGTTGGGGATCGGGCTGAACGCCGAGTAATACACCCGGCGCAGTTTGAAATTGCCGTACAACGCCTCGGCGCTGTGGAGGATGGTGCTGTCGTCGGTGTCATCGGCGCCGACGATCATCTGCGTGCTCTGCCCGGCCGGCGCGAAACGCGGCGCGCGGGGTTCGTTGAGCACGGTCTGCTCACCGGTATAGATGGTTTGCATGGCCTGCTTGATCGAGACGATCTGCTTCTCGGGCGCCAGGGTTTGCAGGCTCTTGTCCGTTGGCAACTCGATATTCACGCTGAGGCGATCGGCATACCGCCCCGCCTCGGCAATCAGTGCCGGGTCGGCTTCGGGAATGGTCTTGAGGTGGATGTAGCCGCGAAAGTCATGCTCTTCGCGCAGGAGTTTGGCGACCTGCACCAGCTGCTCCATGGTGTAGTCGGCCGAACGGATGATGCCGGAACTGAGAAACAGCCCGCTGACGCAGTTGCGCCGGTAAAAGTCGAGGGTCAGGGTCACCACCTCCTCCGGGCTGAAGCGTGCACGGGGCACGTCGCTGGAGCGGCGGTTGACGCAGTATTGGCAGTCGTAGAGGCAGAAGTTGGTCAGCAGCACCTTGAGCAACGACACGCAGCGACCGTCGGGCGTGTAGCTGTGGCAGATGCCCATGCCATCGGTGGAACCCAGCCCCGCCTTGCCTTCCGAGCTGCGCTTGGGCGCACCGCTGCTGGCGCAGGACGCGTCGTACTTGGCGGCGTCGGCGAGGATGCTGAGTTTTTCGATCAACTGCATGGGGCTTCTACCGATACTGGTTTTTTGTACAGTATCAGCAGCCGCCCCCGCGGTTCAAGTGCAGCCTGTCAGCTGGCGGTGGCCAGCAACACGTCCTGCACCGAACGGCTCTTGCCGCGGCTGCGGTCGTGTTCGTACAGCGACGCAGCAATCTCGTCGGCACGGATCGGCAGGATCGACAGCAAGGTATCGCTCAGGCCATGGCTGGCCTGGCTGAAGCCCTGCATGTAGATGCCGGCCTTGCAGCGCTCGTCGGTGACGATGCGGTAGTCGCGGCTGACTTCAAAGTCGCCCATATAGTCGGCCAACGGTGCGAGCAACTGACGATGCATCTGGCGCTCGTAACCGGTGGCCAGTACGACGGCATCGTAATGGTTGAGGCTGGTTTCGCCGGTGGCGTTGTTGCGCAGCGCCAACTCCACACCCAGCGGCCCGGCCGTGGCTTTTTCCACGGTGGTCAGGGTACGGAACGCGTGACGGGCAATGCCGGAAACTTTCTGGCGGTAGAAGATCCCGTAGATGCGCTCGATCAGGTCCAGGTCCACCACCGAATAGTTGGTGTTGTGGTATTCGTTGACCAGGCGCTCGCGCTCGCTGCCGTTCTGCTGGAACACCAGGTCGGTGAACTCCGGCGAGAACACTTCGTTGACGAACGGGCTGTCATCCGCAGGCTTGAGGGCCGAGCCGCGCAGGATCATGTCGACCTGCACTGACGGGAAGCTGTCGTTGAGGTCGATAAACGCCTCGGCTGCGCTCTGGCCACCACCGATGATCGCGATGCGCATCGGCTTGCCGTCGACACACGGTTGCTGGGCCATGCGTTCCAGGTACTGGGAGTGATGGAACACCCGACCGTCATCCTTGAGCGCCTTGAACGACGCCGGAATACGCGGCGTACCACCGGCGCTGACCACCACCGAGCGGGTGGTGCGCACGTGCTGTTCACCCTGGGCGTCCCGGGAAATCACCCGCAGCGCCTCTACCTGCTGCTGATGCAGGATCGGCTCGATGGCCAGCACTTCCTCGCCGTAGCGGCTTTGCGCCTGGAACTGCCCGGAGACCCAGCGCAGGTAGTCGTTGTACTCCATGCGGCACGGATAGAAGGTACCCAGGTTGATGAAATCCACCAGGCGCCCGTGGGCCTTCAGGTAATTGACGAAGGAATAAGGGCTGGTGGGATTGCGCAGGGTCACCAGGTCCTTGAGGAAGGAAATCTGCAATTCACTCTGGGTGACCAGGGTGTTGCCGTGCCAGCGGTAGTCGGCCTGTTTGTCGAGGAACAGCACGTCCAGTTTGCCCTGGGCTTTCTCGCGTTCCTGCAGGGCGATGGCCAGCGCCAGGTTCGAAGGGCCGAACCCGATACCGATCAGGTCGTGAACGGCGGGCGATGCAATTGCCTGTGTCATTCCAGTGTCCTCTGGATAAGCCCCGTGGCAGTGGGGCG
Organism: Pseudomonas sp. B6001; assembly: GCF_013386015.1. Classification (NCBI taxonomy): domain Bacteria; kingdom Pseudomonadati; phylum Pseudomonadota; class Gammaproteobacteria; order Pseudomonadales; family Pseudomonadaceae; genus Pseudomonas; species Pseudomonas sp. B6001. The sequence continues at coordinate 33,377 of NZ_JACAOX010000027.1, read as the reverse complement.
GGAAAGCCTCAGAGACCTGAAGGCACAGCAACAGGTCGTGTGTTGATAGGAGACGAGGACAATGAAATAAAATTTAGCTAACGCTGGAATCAGTGCGCATCCCACTCACGCATGCGCGCCCGGCAATGCTTCATGGCATTGACGATGTGTTTTTCCACCAGCGCGCGGGAAATACCCAGGCGCTCGGCGATTTGCAGGTGGGACAGGCCGTCGAGCTTGCGCAACAGGAAACTGTCACGGCAGAGCGCCGGCAGCTCGGCCAGCGCGCGCTCAAGCATTTCCAGGCGCTGGCCGTGGTCCAGGCAGTGATGGGGCGAAGACAGCGAAAAACGCTCCTCGCTGTCGAGTACTTCCAGGGGTTCATCCTGGCGCAGGGCGTTGCGCCGATGACCGTCGATCACCAGGTTCAGCGCCGTGCGATAGAGAAACGCCCGGGGCTGCTCGATCGGGACCTCACTGGCACGCCCCAGCACCCGCACATAAGCGTCATGCACCACATCTTCGGCCACCTGACGGTTGCCCAGCTTGGCGTTGAGGAAACACACCAGCTCGCGATAGTAGTTTTCCAACATGACTCCCGACCGCCTGTAGGCGGCATTAGGTCCTTTGATTACGAAGATAACGGCCGATTCGATGATGGCAGTTTGAGGTGCGTGTAATTTATAGTAATTCTCATCTAGTTTTAAACAAGACTTGCAACGCCGGCCAATTATTTTGCCTGACACACCTGTAACGGCATATGTAACGGCCTAAATCCCCGGACAATTTCCTCGTCTACCTGTCAGCTTCCCGCTCCTGCGGGCCGATCTTTCCTGGCTGGAACTCTGCATGAAACGTCCTCGACCTGCCCGACGCGCCCTGCTTGTGGTCGCGTGCCTGATCCCCGTCATCGCTTTAGCTGCCTGGCAGGTCCTGCCGCCGGGCCGGGACAAACTGGCGACCGTCACCGTGACCCGGGGCGATATCGAAAGCAGCGTCACGGCCCTGGGCACCCTGCAACCCCGGCGCTACGTCGACGTGGGCGCCCAGGCGTCCGGACAGATCCAGAAGATTCACGTCGAGGCCGGTGCCCAGGTCAAGGAAGGCCAATTGCTGGTAGAGATCGACCCCTCCACGCAAAAAGCCAAGCTCGACGCCAGCCGCTATGCCATCGAGAACCTGCAGGCCCAGTTGCAGGAGCAACGGGCCCAGCACGAACTGGCTCGCCAGAAGTACCAGCGCCAGCAACGCCTGGAAGCCGGTAACGCCACCCGCGAGGAAGACGTGCAAACTGCCAGGGCCGAGCTGAGCGCCACCCAGGCGCGGGTCGACATGTTCCTGGCGCAGATTCGCCAGGCCAGGGCCAGCCTGCGCAGTGACGAGGCAGAGTTGGGCTACACGCGCATTTATGCGCCAATGAGCGGCACCGTGGTCGCGGTGGACGCCCGGGAAGGCCAGACCCTCAACGCCCAGCAGCAAACCCCGCTGATCCTGCGGATCGCCAAGCTTTCGCCGATGACCGTATGGGCCGAAGTCTCGGAAGCCGACATCGGCCATGTCAAACCCGGCATGACCGCCTACTTCACCACCCTGAGCGGCGGCAGCCGACGCTGGACCAGCACCGTGCGGCAGATTTTGCCGATCCCGCCCAAGCCGCTCAACGAAACCAGCCAGGGCGGTGGCAGCCCGAGCAGCGCCAGCAAAAGCGGCACCGGGCGAGTGGTGCTTTACACGGTGCTGCTGGACGTCGACAACACCGATAACGCCTTGATGGCGGAAATGACCACCCAGGTATTCTTCGTCGCCGGCCAGGCCAGGGACACCCTGACCGCGCCGGTCGCCGCCCTGCAAGGCAGCCTCGGCGGCGACAAACAGATCGCCCGCGTGGTGGCGAAAAACGGCAGCATCGAGCAACGCGAAATCCGCCTGGGCCTCAGCGACCGCCTGCGAGTCCAAGTGCTGGAAGGCCTGAACGAAGGCGATCACCTGCTGATCGGCCCGGCCGATGGCAGCGGAGGTTGAATGTCGACCCCACTGATCGAACTCAAGGGCATCCGCAAATCCTACGGCGGCGGCGACACGCCGCAGGTTGATGTGCTGCGCGGCATCGACCTGGCGATCCATGCCGGGGAATTCGTGGCGATTGTCGGCGCCTCCGGCTCCGGCAAATCCACGCTGATGAATATCCTCGGCTGCCTCGACCGCCCCACCGAGGGCGACTACCTGTTCGCCGGGGAAAACGTCGCCCGGCTCGACAGCGACGAACTCGCCTGGCTGCGCCGCGAGGCCTTCGGTTTCGTGTTCCAGGGCTATCACCTGATCCCATCCGGCTCGGCCCAGGAAAACGTCGAGATGCCGGCGATCTATGCCGGCATCAGCGCCGCCGAACGCCATGCCCGCGCCAAGGCCCTGCTCACGCGCCTGGGCCTGGCCGAGCGCACCGGCAACCGCCCGCACCAGCTTTCCGGCGGCCAGCAACAGCGGGTGTCGATTGCCCGGGCGTTGATGAACGGCGGGCATATCATCCTCGCCGACGAACCCACCGGCGCCCTCGACAGCCACAGCGGCGCCGAGGTCATGACCCTGCTGGACGAACTGGCCAGCCAGGGCCACGTGGTCATCCTGATCACCCACGACCGCGAAGTCGCGGCGCGGGCCAATCGCATCATCGAGATCCGCGACGGGCTGATCATCAGCGACTCTGCCGACACCAGCGAGACGGCCGCCGTGGCGATCTCGGGCGCCTTGCAAGCCGTGGACCTGCGCCAGCGCCTGGCCGATGGCGCCGAGCACAACGGCGCCTGGAAAGCCGAGCTGCTGGATGCCGTGCAAGCCGCGTGGCGGGTGATGTGGATCAACCGTTTTCGCACGGCGCTGACGCTGCTGGGGATCATCATCGGCGTGGCGTCGGTGGTGGTGATGCTGGCGGTGGGCGAAGGCAGCAAGCGCCAGGTGATGGCGCAGATGGGCGCTTTCGGCTCCAATATCCTCTACGTCAGCGGGTCGGCACCCAACCCGCGCACACCACCCGGCGTGATCACCCTCAACGACGTCGCCGCCCTGGCGGCCCTGCCTCAGGTCAAGCGCATCATGCCGGTGAACGGCGCAGAGGCCGGGGTGCGCTTTGGCAACGTCGACCATATGGCGTATGTCGGTGGCAACGACACTAACTTCCCGACGATTTTCAACTGGCCCGTGGCCGAGGGCAGCTACTTTACCGAAGCCGATGAGCGCTCCGGCGCCACCGTCGCCGTGATCGGCAACCGGGTGCGTACCAAACTGTTCAAGGACAACCTCAATCCGATCGGCCAATACATCCTGATCGAAAACGTGCCATTCCAGGTGGTGGGAGTGCTGGCGGAAAAAGGCTCCAGCTCCGGAGATAAAGACAGCGACGACCGCATCGCCATCCCCTACACCGCCGCCAGCGTGCGTTTGTTTGGCAGCTACAACCCCGAATACGTGGTGATCGCTGCCGCCGATGCACGCAATGTACGCGAGGCAGAAAAAGCCATCGATCAGTTATTGCTGCGCCTGCATAACGGCAAGCGTGACTATGAGTTGACCAACAATGCCGCCATGATCCAGGCCGAAGCAAGGACCCAGAACACCCTGTCGCTGATGCTCGGTTCGATTGCCGCGATCTCGCTGCTGGTGGGCGGTATCGGCGTGATGAACATCATGCTGATGACCGTACGCGAGCGCACGCGGGAGATCGGCATCCGCATGGCCACCGGCGCGCGGCAGCGGGATATCCTGCGCCAGTTCCTCACCGAAGCGGTGATGCTTTCGGTGGTCGGTGGCCTCACCGGCATCGGCCTGGCCCTGCTGGTAGGTGGCGTACTCATCCTCAGCAACGTGGCCGTCGCGTTCTCGATTCCGGCCGCCGTGGGGGCCTTCTTCTGCGCCCTGGTCACCGGCGTTATCTTCGGTTTCATGCCGGCCCGCAAAGCCGCTCGACTTGACCCGGTCAAGGCCCTTACCAGTGAATGATCGCCCTATGAAAGTGTCCCTGACCCTCCTCGCCGCCAGCCTGCTGCTGGCCGCCTGCAGCAGCCCCGCACCGCGTCCGGACGCAGGCATGCAAACACCGCCCGCCTGGCACAGTGCAAACGACGCAACGGCGCTGCGGGCCAACCAGCAATGGTGGACAAGTTTCGACAGCCCCCAGCTCAACCAACTGATCGAACAGGCCCGCAGCGGCAGTTACGACCTGGCCAGCGCCATGGCCCGGGTGCGCCAGGCCCAGGCCAGCGCAGTGATAGCCGGCGCACCGTTGCTGCCTGAACTCACCGGCGCGTTCAATGCAAACCGCCAGAAGCTGCTGCGGGGCAAGGGCTACAGCCAGCTGGATGCCACCAGCAGCAACAAGGCCGTGGATTACTTCGATGCGCGCCTGAGCGCCACTTACGAAATTGATTTCTGGGGTGGCAAGCGCGCCGCCCGGGACAGCGCCGTGGAAGAGGTGCGCGCCAGCGAGTTCGACCAGGCCACCGTGGAACTGACCCTGCTCAGCGGTGTTGCGACCAGCTATACCCAGTGGCTGTCATTGCGTGAGCAACTGCGCATCGCCCAACTCAACCTGGACAACGCCCAAAACGTGTTGAAGCTGGTGCAGACTCGCCACGATGCAGGCTCCGCCACCGCCCTGGAACTGGCCCAGCAAAAAAGCCTCGTGGCCGCACAACAACGCCAACTGCCGCTGGCACAGCAACAGGCCGACGAGGCCTTGATCAGCCTCGCGGCACTGCTGGGCACACCGGTGCAGGACCTGCACCTGGCCCCGCAACCCTTCGCCCAATTGAACTGGCCGGGCATCGCCGCCGGTGTTCCCAGCCAACTGCTCAGCCGCCGTCCCGACATCGCCAGTGCCGAGGCCCGGCTGGCAGCAGCCCAGGCAGACGTCACCGTCGCCCGGGCAGCCATGTTGCCCACCCTCACCCTCAGTGCCGACCTTGGCTCGGGTGCCAACAAGCTCGCCGACGTAGTGCGCAGCCCGTTCTACAACCTCACTTCCGGCCTGGTCGCACCGATCTTCAACAATGGCCGCCTGAGCGCCGAGCGGGACAAGGCCCGGGCGCGTCAGGATGAGCTGCTGCAGACTTACCGGGGAGCGATCATCAATGGCTTTGCCGATGTGGAAAAAGCCCTGAGCAGCATTCGCGGGCTGGATGCGCAGCGTCAGTGGCAGAGCGAGGAACTGAGGGAGGCGCAGACTGCCTTCGAGATTGCCCAGAGTCGCTATGAAGCCGGGGCGGAGGACTTGCTGACGGTGCTGGAGACGCAGCGCACGTTATATGCGGCGCAGGACATGAATGTGCAATTACGCCGATCGCGGCTGAACGCAAGCATTGCATTGTATAAGGCACTGGGGGGCGGCTGGCAGGTGCCAGCAAGCACAATCAACTGAATGAAAGCCGGGCTTGCCCGGCCCCCCACCGTTGAGCGGCGCGCTTTAGAGCACCCGCTCCTTGACCTTCAAATGGCGCGCGTACCAGGGACGCTTCGGCACCTTGCGAAACAGCCCGGCCAGCCTGTCCTCATCCGCCCCGAAGGTAATCCGCAGCGCCAGCTTCATGGTCTCCGGGTCCATCTCCATCGACTTGCCCATCTGCAACCCCGGCGTGGTGCTGCAACCATGGGTGTCCGGCCCCAGCCACGGGTCATCCACCTCCACCCAGCGCCCCGGCGCAAACCAGGGCACGCCGTTGACTTCCAGCCGGCTCACTTCACCCGGATGAAAACGCTCATGGGCACGAAACCAATCCTCGATGCGGTCATCGATCCAACCATGAAAACGCCAGAACACCGGATTCACGTGAGAAGAAAACGGATCTCCAAGGAAGTCATTCTCTGCCACGTACCAACGCGCGGCAAAGTCAGCCGGGTCCCGTGCAAAAGGCACCGGCGCGCCGTTGGACGGGTCCCGCGGCACCGAGGCCCAGCGCATATGCAGCCAGTCGTGCAGGCCCAGCTCCACCTCCGAGCCGAACTGCCCCAAGGTGAGTTTCGCCAGGTAGCGCGGGTCGCGGTACTGCGACTCCCAGACCTCAAAGTTACTGTGGTAAGTCTCGGCCGCCTTGATATCGCTGACCCACTGGGTATACGCACTGTCATTCGCCGCCATCCAGGTAGGCGGCAACGCGAAACCGTCATGATTGTCGAAATAACGCACAAATCCCTGGCGATCACGCTCCAGCCCCGGCTGTGGCTGAGGGAAGTACGTCCACGATGGCAAGTCCTGCATCGAACGTGCGGCGCCCAGCATGTGCCGATGCATGAAAAAGAAGTCGATACCCGAACCGTTGCGATCCTTGCGCGGCCCCCGTGCATCGCGCTCCCGGTCACGCGGACCAGGCTGCCAGCCGATCCCCCGCAAGGCATTACGCTTGTCTTCGGAGAGTTTGTGCCACTGGTCACGGGAAGCGTGCCAGAGCTGGTGAAACAGGCGATGTTCGGGAGCAATCAACCAGGCCAATAGGACCGGGTTGAGACCGATGCGCTCACGCGCCTCGGGAAACAGCCGCTTGGTGGCGACAAAATGATTGTCCCGTTCGAGCAGGGCCAATGGGCGGTCCAGGCTGAGGATCTGCCCGCTCAAGGTGCCGCTGCCGGCGTTACCGAATTCGGCCCAGACTTCATCAAGGGTCATTTTGAACTCGTAGGCTGGAGCCCCGTCCACGGCATCGCGGTCGATCAGGCGCCAGTACAGATGCGCCCCGTCTCCGGGAGTCAGGTCACCCAACACACGATAGCGCGGCTCGCCGTCGGCACGCAGTTGTTCGCCAGTGTCGAGGTAGCCCCGCAGGCCACGCCCACGCGGGGCAACGTCGAGGAGCAATTCCAGGCCCTCCAGGGGCAGGCCTTTCAGGCCGGCATCGCGGCCTGCCAACTGCACATGCCACACGCCACGCAGGCTGTCCGCCAAATGCTGGCCGGCGGTGTCTGCCAGATCCACCGTGGCTTCGCCCGGGGTAATCGGAAACTCTTCACGCGTCAGCTCGCGATGGGCATAAAAGGCCGCAGGCACTGCAGCGCCAGTCAGCGCCAGGCCGGCGATGAACCCTCGTCGAGAAATCGTCATTGCTTTACCTGTGTCAGCCATCAAGCAGGCTTTATCCAAGCTAGAACGTTCGCTGACAGGGGAAATTTAGCACCGCGCCCCCAGGCTTAAATTTTCCCGCCCATCGCTCGTTCATCCCAGATAGCAAAGGCCTCAACTGACTGAGATGGCAATGACAAAACCACGTTCGAAAAAGGCGTTGTACTTCGGCCTGCCGCTGGTCCTGGCCATTGGCGCCGGGGCCGGGTTCCTGGCTTGGGACCATTGGTTCAGGGGCAATGCCGGGTACCCGTTGGCGGTAATCAAGCAGGCCAATGAGATGCAGGACCGCCTGCTGTCGTTCGACAGTCACATCACCGTGCCGCTCAACTTTGGTACCGCCGGCAACGAAGCCGACAAGGACGGCAGCGGCCAGTTCGACCTGGCCAAGGCCAGCCGGGGGCGCCTGTCGGGTGCAGCCCTGACGATTTTCGGCTGGCCGGAAATGTGGAACGGCCCCAATGCGCCCCACAAGCCCACCGCGGGTTTTGTCGAAGAAGCCCGCCACCAGCAGGAGACTCGCTACAAGATCATCTCCGGCATGGTTCGCGACTTCCCCAACCAAGTGGGCATTGCCTACACCCCGGATGATTTCCGGCGTCTGCATGGCGAAGGCAAGTTTGCGATCTTTATCAGCATGCTCAACGCCTACCCGCTGGGTGATGACCTTAATCAGTTGAACCTGTGGACCGCGCGCGGCATGCGCATGTTCGGCTTCAGCTACATCGGCAACAACGCCTGGTCGGACTCGTCACGCCCACTGCCGTTTTTCAATGACTCACCCGATGCCCTCGACGGCCTCTCGGATATCGGCAAGCAAGCCGTGCATCGCCTCAATGACCTGGGGGTAATCATTGATGTCTCGCAGATGTCCACCAAGGCCCTGGAGCAAGTTGCGCAACTGAGCCGCACACCGATGGTGGCCTCCCACTCGGCGCCACGGGCGTCGGTGGACATACCACGCAACCTCAGCGACAAGGAACTGCAACTGATCAAGAACAGCGGCGGTGTCGTTCAGGTGGTGGGCTTCCCAGCTTACCTGCGCCCCCTCAGCCAGCCCACCCAGGACAAACTCAACGCGTTGCGCGCGCGCTTCGACCTGCCGCCACTGCCCAACCTGGCCGTAGCCCTGATGCCCGGCGATCCGATCATCTCGGCCTGGCCAGAACAAAAGTTTGGCCAATACGCCAGTGCGCTGTACGCCATCCTCGAAGAAGAACCCAAGGCCACCCTCAAGGACTTGGGCGATGCCATCGATTACACCGTGCGCAAGGTTGGCATCGACCACGTCGGCATCGCCTCGGACTTCAACGACGGCGGCGGCCTCAAGGGCTGGGAGAACGTCGGCGAAGTGCGCAACGTGACTGCGGAACTGATCCAGCGCGGCTACTCCGAAGCCGATATCGCCAAGCTCTGGGGAGGCAACTTCCTGCGGGTCTGGGACCAGGTACAAAAAGCTGCCAAGCCATTGGCCAACCGCTGAACCACCCTCAATGAATGAAGTGAATTCATGACCGACCGCCGTACGTTTCTCAAGCAGGCCGGGCTTCTCGCCGCGAGCCTGCCGCTGGGCACTGCCATCATCCCCCAGGCACTGGCAGGCAATGCGGCACCACCTGGCGACCCTTGGGCAGGCTTTCGCCAACTGTTTACCCAGGACCCGGACTACCTGCACTTTTCGAATTTCCTGGTGGCCTCGCACCCCAAGCCGGTGCGTGAGGCCATCGAGCGCTACCGCGCGCAGATCGACCGCAACCCCGGCCTGGCCATGGATTGGGACCTGCAAGAGACATGGAAGCGTGAAGGCCAGGTGCGCGAATGGGCCGGCCGCTACCTGAATGCCAGGCCCGGCCAGATAGCCCTGACCGGCAGCACCTCCGAAGGCCTGGCGATGATTTACGGCGGGATCCAGGTACGCCCCGACCAGGAAATCCTCACCACTGTTCACGAACATTACGCCACCGCCTACAGCCTCGATTTCCGGGTACGCAAGGAAGGCACCCAGGTACGCAAGATCAAATTGTTCGAGAGCGCCCATTCGGTGTCCGTCGATGAAGTGCTCGGTTCTATCGAGCGCAATATCCGCCCCAATACCCGTGTGCTCGGCATGACCTGGGTGCAATCCGGCAGCGGCGTCAAGCTGCCGATCGGCGCGATCGGCAAGCTGGTGGATGAACACAACCGCAATCGTGACGACAAGGACCGCATCCTCTACGTGGTCGATGGTGTGCATGGCTTTGGCGTCGAGAACCTCGATTTCCCGGACATGCATTGCGACTTTTTCATTGCCGGCACCCACAAGTGGATGTTCGGCCCGCGGGGCACCGGGATCATTTGCGCCCGCTCGGAGCAGAACACCGACGTGACACCGATGGTGCCGACCTTCTCCGAAGACACCAACTTCGCCACCACCATGACACCCGGCGGCTACCACGCCTTTGAACATCGCTGGGCTGCGGATGAAGCCTTCAAACTGCACTTGCAGTTGGGCAAGCCGCAGGTACAGGCACGCATTCATCAGCTCAACGACGAACTGAAGACCCAACTGCTGGCGCACTCGAAGATAGAGCTGGTGACACCCCGCAGCAGCGAGTTGTCGGCAGGCTTCACCTTCTTCCGGGTCAACGGCCAGGACAGCCGCGACGTGGCCGCCCACATGATGAAAAACCGGGTAGTGATCGACTCGGTATATCGGGACGCCGGCCCGGTGATTCGCACTTCACCAGGCCTGCTCAACACATCGGCCGAGATCCAGCGCTTCATGACGTTGCTGAGCCAACGGTTGTGACGCCTCTTTTTCATTTCAACGAGATGCTCCCATGAACCATCACCCGCACCTGAAACCGCTGGCCGCAGTGATTCTGACAACACTGTGCAGTGCCCTGCTACCGGGGCTGGCCCAGGCGGCCACGCCGACACCCGGTAAAGTGTTCAAGGACTGCAAGGATTGCCCGGAAATGGTCGTGTTGCCCGCCGGTACGTTCACCATGGGCACCCCGGAAGACGAAGTGGGCCGCGAGCCTGATGAAGGCCCGATGCACCCGGTCACCTTTGCCAGGCCCTTCGCCATGAGCCGCTTCCAGGTCACCGCCGGCGAGTGGGACAGCTATGTACGCCAGTCCGGGGTCAAGATCGCCAATGGCGATGAACGACCCGGCCGCGAGTGCGTCGCCAGCAAGCCACGCTACCCCCAGGGGCCGCGCCAACCTGCCGTGTGCATGGACTTCGAGGATGTGCAGAACTACGTCGCCTGGCTATCGAAGAAAACCGGCCATCACTACCAGATGGTCAGTGAAGCCCAACGTGAATACGCCGCCCGCGCCGGCTCCACCGGCCCGTTCCCCTTCCCGTTCGACGAGGGCAAGGGCTACAGCATTGCCCAGCATGCCAACACCTACGGCCCGGCGGATGGCTACAGCTACTCGTCCCCGGTGGGCAGCTACCCGCCCAACGCGTTCGGCATGTACGACATGCACGGCAACGTCTACGAGTGGACAGCCGATTGCTACAACGACGATTACGTCGGCGCCCCAAGCGACGGCAGCGCCTGGCTGACCGGTAAATGCCAGTTCAGACGCATCCGCGGCAACGACTGGGGTGAAGCCCCCGTGTTCTCCCGCTCCGGCAACCGCAATGCGTTGGTACCGGACAACCGCGGCGACTGGATCGGCTTTCGCGTCGTGCGGGACCTGTAAGGCAGCCAGCCCTCTAAATTAACCCTCCTCCCAGTCGTTTTACAGGTGTGTGTGACCCGTCATGCAACGCATTGCGGCGCACCACCGCCCTCTATGCCACCCAGGCCGAGCCCGCGACCGAAGCCGGGCCCGGCCGATCTTCAAGCAGGGAACCTCCATGAGCAAACCAACACGTGGGGTGATCAATGAATTGTTCACCCTGCTCAAACCCTTTCGGCTGATCGTTGTCGGCTCCATTCTGCTCGGCATGGTCGGCGGCCTCAGCGTCACGGTATTGCTGGCGACCATCAATACCGTGCTGCACGCCGACAACGGCCTGACCAACACCGTGGTCGGCGCCTTTGCCGGCCTCTGCCTGCTGGCACTGGTCAGTTCGATCTTTTCCGATATCGGCACCAATTATGTGGGGCAAAAGATTATCGCCCGGCTGCGCAAGGAGCTTGGGGAAAAAGTCCTGTCGGCGCCCATCGAACAGATTGAGCGCTACCGCAGCCACCGCCTGATCCCGGTGCTCACCCACGACGTCGACACCATCAGCGATTTCGCGTTCGCCTTCGCCCCGCTGGCCATTTCGCTGACCGTCACCCTTGGCTGCATGGGTTACCTGGCGATGCTGTCATGGCCGATGTTCTTGATCATGGTGGTCGCGATCATCATCGGCACGGTCGTCCAGTACATCGCCCGGGGCCGGGGAATCAAAGGCTTCATGGAGGCCCGCGACGCCGAAGACGAACTGCAGAAACACTACAATTCCATCGCCGAGGGCGCCAAGGAGTTGCGCATCCATCGTCCGCGCAGGCACCGCATGTTTGTGTCGGGGATAGAAAGCACCGCCGACAAAATCTGCGACACACAAATTCGTTCGGTGAATATTTTCGTCGTCGCCAAGACCCTCGGCTCCATGCTGTTTTTCGTGGTCATCGGGCTGGCACTCGCCCTGCAATCACTGTGGCCGAGTGCCGACAAATCAGTGATGAGCGGCTTTGTGCTGGTGCTGCTGTACATGAAAGGGCCGCTGGAGCATCTGATCGGCACCCTGCCAATCGTCAGCCGCGCGCAGATCGCATTCCGCCGTATCGCGGCGCTGTCGGAGCAGTTTTCCTCGCCCGAACCCCACCTGCTGCTCAGCGACCAAGGCAACCAGAGTACGCCGGTGCACAGCCTGGAATTGACGGACGTGTCCTACAGTTTCCCCGCCACCGAAGGCAGCGCACCGTTTCGCCTGGGCCCGGTCAGCCTGAAGATCGAGCAAGGCGACATCATCTTCATTGTCGGCGAAAACGGTTGCGGCAAGACCACCCTGATCAAGCTGCTGCTAGGCCTGTACGCCCCGCAGCAGGGAGAAATCCGCCTCAACGGGCAGCCCGTGACGGCAGTGACACGTGACGACTATCGCCAGTTGTTCACCACGATCTTCGCTGACTACTACCTGTTCGACGACGTGGTGCAGGGCGATACCCATATTCCCGAAGATGCCAACCAATACCTGCAGCGCCTGGAAATCGGCCACAAGGTCAGCGTGCGTGACGGTTCGTTCACCACCACCGACCTGTCCACCGGCCAGCGCAAGCGCCTGGCGCTGGTCAATGCATGGCTGGAGGAACGCCCGGTGCTGGTGTTTGACGAATGGGCCGCAGACCAGGACCCGACGTTCCGGCGGATTTTCTACACCGAGCTGCTGCCGGATCTCAAGCGCCTGGGCAAAACCATCATCGTGATTTCCCACGACGATCGTTACTTCGACATTGCCGACCAACTGGTCCGCATGGAAGCCGGGAAAGTAGCCACCGAACTGCAACCGGCATGAATAAGTTAGATTCTCATTCTGGTTTTTCCGGCCTCATGCGTCTAATTAAGAATCGCTAACAACTACGCAACCATTAAAACCAGTAAGAGTGAGCACAATGTCAGCAATTGCGGGGATTCCACGTTTTACCAAAGCCTTGTTCATGCGCCGTATGCTGCAGCCGGGCTTCAGCGCCACCGCGTTCAGCATGGCGCTGGCGTTGCCGTTCAGTGCGCAGGTTCAGGCCCAGGAGATCAACTTCAATATCCCGGCACAATCGCTGGCAAGCGCCCTGCAGGCACTGGGCACCCAGTCGAACATGCAAGTGCTGTACAGCGCCGATGATGTAAAGGGCCAGCACAGCCAGCCGGTGAGCGGCCGGTTGTCGCCTGAACAGGCGTTGTCGCAGATGCTGGTGGGGACCGGCGCTGTGTTCACCGTTCAAGCCAACACCGTCACCGTACGTGCCCGGGCAACGGGTGATTCACTGGAGCTGGGTGCCACCACCATCAGTGGCCAGGCTGTCGAATCGGCCTACGGCCCCGTGGACGGCTACGTTGCCACCCGCAGCGCCACCGGCACCAAGACCGATACGCCCCTCCTGGAAATCCCGCAAACCGTCAACGTGGTCACCGCTAAACAGATCGAAACCCAGGGCGCACTCAACCTGACCCAGGCCTTGCGCTACACGCCAGGCCTGAACACCGGCGGCTTCACCGACCGCAATGCGATCGCCGACGAAATCACCAGCCGTGGCTTCGCCCCTACCCAGTTGTACCTGGACGGCGCTTACTTGCCCTATGCCGGCAGCCTCGGCGGCGCCCCGCAAATCGATCCGTATACCCTGGAGCGCATCGAAGTGCTCAAGGGCCCATCGTCGGTGCTCTTTGGCCAGAACCAGCCCGGCGGCCTGATCAACATGGTCTCCAAGCGACCGACCACCGAACAACGCAGCGAGGTCAAGATCGGTGCCGGCAGCTACAACCGGGTCAACGGCGCATTCGACACCAGCGGTCCGCTCGACGATCAGAAAGAGTTCAGCTATCGCATCGTCGGCGTCGCGAAGAAAGGCAACCAGCAGGTCGATCATACCCACAGCGAACGCATGCTGCTGGCACCCAGCCTGACCTGGGCCCCGAACGACGACACATCCCTGACCGTACTGGCGCAGATCCAGCGGGACCGAGGCCTGGAAGACTATCAGGCGTTGCCAATGATCGGCTCTCTCGAGCGCGGCCCCAACGGCAAACGCATCGACCGCAACTTCTTCTCCGGCGACTCGAAATACAACGACTACAAACGTGACCAGTTCATCCTGGGCTACGACTTGACCCACAGCTTCAGCGAAAACCTGAAAGGTCGCTCCACCGCCCGCTACACCGACGTACGCGACGACTACAAAGGCTTCTACCTGCGCAGCTTCGTCACCGATGCAGTCACCGGCGCGGTCGACCAGACCCGGGCCAACCGTGTCAAACTCGACTGGCGCCAGCACAACACCGCCTACACCATCGATAACAACCTGGAATACAAATTCAACACCGGCGCGCTGGAGCACACCACCCTGGTCGGCCTGGACTATCGCAACTTCAACCGCAAATACACCGGCTACAACGCCTACAACGTACTGCCGATCAACCTCTACGGCGAAAACAACAACTACGACACCAGCAGCGTGACCCCGGAAAAAACCACCAAGTGGGACAACACCGTGCGCCAGACCGGCGTCTACCTGCAGGACCAGATCAAACTGGACAAGTGGATCCTGACCATTGGTGGCCGTCAGGACTGGGCCGAAGTTGAAAACAAGGACCTGATTGCAAACTCCATCACCGAACAGCGTGACAACAAGTTCACCGGCCGTGTCGGCCTGACCTATGTCACCGACTTCGGGCTGGCGCCGTACGTCAGCTACTCCGAATCCTTCCTGCCGACCGTTGGCACTACCGCGCCCGAACGTGGCGGCAAGGCCTTCGCGCCGACCGAAGGCGAACAGTACGAAGTGGGTGTGAAGTACCAGCCGTTCGAGAAGACGCTGATCACGGCTTCCGTGTACCAGATCAAGCAGAAAAACGTGCTGAGCCAGGATAACGAGTACACCCAGTACTCGGTCCAGCAAGGCCAGGTTCGCTCCCGCGGTGTTGAACTGGAAGTCAAATCGACGATTGCCAACGTCGACGTACTGGCTGCTGCGTCCTACCTCGACGCGTTCTACATCAAGAACAACTACGGCAACACCGGTAACCGCACCGAGCAACAGGCACCGGTTTCGGCATCGCTGTGGGTTGACTACCACTTCACCCAGGCGGTGCTCAATGGCCTGACCTTCGGTGCCGGCGCCCGCTACACCGGCCCCAAACCCGGTGATGCTGCCAACTCGTTCGAGGTCCCGGGCTTTGTGGTCTATGACACCACCGTCAGCTACGACCTGAGCAAGGTATCGCCAAGCCTGCGTGGCGTGGAAACCAGCCTGAACGTGCAGAACGTGTTCAACCGCGAGTACGTGTCCCACTGCAACTACTCGTTCGGCTGCTACTACGGCCAGGAACGCGTCGCCTCGGTTGACGTGACGTACAACTTCTAGCCGACACCCACAAAAAAACCGGGCCTGGCCCGGTTTTTTTGTGCCTGTTCTCAAGCTGCCAGCGCGGCTCGCAATGCCTGGGTCAATTGACCGTACACCTCGTCGATATCCGGCACCACGCTCTGCAGGCGCAGGAAATCGTGAATCAACCCGGCGTACTCGATCACTTCCACCGCCACCCCCTGTTCCTGCAACCGTCGGGCATAGGCACGCCCTTCATCCAGCAGCGGGTCATGACCGGCCAACGCAATCAGCGCCGGTGGCATGCCCGGGTACCCCGGCGCCAGTAACGGCGAGAAGCGCCAGTCAAGACGATCCGCCGCCTCCCGGGCGTAATGCCGGTAGAACCATTCCAGTGTCTCGGTCTCCAGCAGATAGCCCTCGCCGAACAGCTCGCTCGACGGGCTATGGGTGGAAGCGTCCGTCACCGGATAGCACAGCAGTTGCCAGCAGGGTTTAATTGCCAGCGTCGCGGGCTCGAGCACCGACTGCAACGCCAGCACCGTCGCCAGCGTGGCCCCCACACTGTCGCCACCGAAAGCCACGCGGGTGAGGTCCAGGCCTTCGGCTGCAGCGTTATCGGCCAGCCAGGCCATGGCATCGGCGCCATCGTTCAGCGGCGTCGGGAACCTGTGCTCCGGCGCCAGTCGATAACCCACTGAAACCACCGCACACGGAGTTCTGGCGCAGAATTCGCGGCACACCCCGTCATGGGATTCCAGGCTGCCGACCACGTAGCCACCGCCATGGAAGTACACCAGCACCGGCAGGCTCTGCGCCGAAACGTCAGCGGGACGGTACACACGCAACGCCAGCGTCGCGCCATCGCGTGCCGTGAATTCGATGTGGCTGCAGCGCACCTGCGCAGGCGCCTGCCAGCGCAGTTGCGCGGTGGTGCGCTCGAACGCCTCACGAGCTTGGGCGGGCGTTGACAGGTGAAACGGCCCAGGACCGTCCGCCTGGCTTTCTTGCGCCAGGTCGAGGAAGGCATTGAGTTCCGGATGCAAGGACATCGCAGGTTTCCTTATGAAAAAGCCACAGACGAAAGAGGAGCCACAAGGGCCCCTCTTTGTATAACGATGGATCGGCCTCAATCCTTAAGCCGCTTGTGCCACGCAATGCTCGATCAGCGCCTCCAGTTCGGCCTGGTACTCTCGCATCAACTGTTCGACGGTTTCGGCACGGTAGCGGCGCGTGCTGAAAATACAGCGCATCGCCAGGCGTCCGTCATACACCTGCCCCACCACTTCCAGCCAATTGCCCAGGGCCGCCTGCGGGCTGTAGCAACTGCCATAGCTCTCCTGAGCCGGCACCAGCATCGCCTTGTCATCGAAGCTCTGGTCGAACTGCCCCAGGTAGTTGAAGGTGACACGCGCCTGGGGTGCCAGGCGCAAGGTATCGGCCATCGACACACCGCTCATGTGACGCAGGATGCCGTAGCCCAGGCCCTTGTTCGGTACGGCCGCCAATTGCCGCTGCACCGCACGCACCGAGCTCCCGATGTCAGCCCCGGCACCGGGTGCCAGGCGCACCGGGAACATGCTGGTGAACCAGCCCAGGCTGCGGCTCAGGTCGATGTCCTTGACCAGGTCTTCGCGGCCATGGCCTTCGAGCTGGATCAATACCGAAGGCTGCCCGCTCCAGCGGCACAACACCCGGCTCAGCGCGGCGAGCAACACATCGTTGATCTGCGTCTGGTAGACCGCAGGCACTTGCTTGAGCAACTGCTGGGTATGTTCCTGCGACAGGCCCATCAGCGCGACCGACTGGTACTGCACCTGGTTCTTGCCACGCGGGTTATCGCACGGTAGCTCACTGCCCGGCTGGTCGATCTGCTCAAGCCACCAGGCTTGCTCCTGCGCCGGATAATTCGCCGCGTACGCTTGCAGCCCCTCGGCCCAGGCCCGGTAGCTGCTGGTACGAATCGGCAGGGCCGGCGCCTGGCCATTGCGGTAAGCCTCATAAGCGACCTGCAAATCCTGCAGCAGCAAACGCCAGGAAACGGTGTCGATCACCAAATGATGGATCACCATCAATACCCGCACCTGGCCATCGCCCAACGTCACATGAGCGGTACGCCACACCGGCCCGTCTTGCAGGTCCAGGCTGCGCTGTACCTGTTCGGCGTACAGCTCAAGCTCCGCTTCATCGGCCACGGTGTGTTGCCATAACAAGGGCTCAGTGGCCCATTGCGCCTGCATGTCCTCCAGCGGCTGGTAATGCTGGTAATAGCGTGCGCCCACCTCACGAAAGCGCAGGCGCAGGGCGTCGTGCTGCTTCAACATGCAGCGCAATGCCAGCTCCAGCGCCGGCAGATTCAGCGCCTGGCGTGCACGCAGCATCAATGCCTGGTTGTAATGGTGCGGCTCGCTCATACGCTGGTCGAACAGCCACTGCTGGATCGGAATCAGGTTGAACTGGCCCTCGGCGGCCACCTGCGAAACATCCTCGATCAGCGTGGCGACGGTGCTTGAACGCTGCTCGAAAATCGCCTCGATGGTCTGCCCGCGCATCAGGTCCCGCAGCTTGAGGTCCATCTTCAGTTCAGGGTGGTTGCGTACCCGCGAGACGACTTGCAGGCTGAGGATCGAGTCACCGCCCAACTCGAAGAAGTTGTCGGTGATGCCCACGCGTTCCACTTGCAACACATCAGCCCAGACCTGTGCCAGCAGTTGCTCGTCACGAGTACGGCCGGGAACATACTCGCCGCCCTTGAATTCAGGCTCCGGCAAGGCCTGGCGATCCAGCTTGCCGTTGGGCGTGACAGGCAGCGCCGCCATGCAGATGACCTGGGTGGGCACCATGTAATCCGGCAATTGCGCGCGCAAGTCCGCCTTGAGGCGATCACCGATGGCCATGCCATCGGGCGTCACCACATAACCGATCAGTTGCTTGCCCGACGCACTGTCACGGGCGATCACCAACGCGTCACTGACATCGTCCAGTTGCCGCAGGCTCGCCTCGATTTCCCCCAGTTCAATGCGAAAGCCCCGGACCTTGATCTGGTGGTCAATACGCCCGACGTAATCAAGCACACCATCAACACGCTGGCGTACCAGGTCGCCGCTGCGGTAGAGGCGATCGCCCGGCGACCCGAACGGGTCCGGCACAAAGCGCTCGGCACTCAGGTCCGGACGACGGTAATAGCCGCGGGCAATGCCCTGTCCGCCGATGTAGAGCTCACCGGCAATCCCCGGCGGCAGCGGGTTGAGGTCTTCGTCCAGCACGTACAGCGCGCGCTCGCCGACAGCACGCCCGATCGGCGCATAGGCGGCCTCGCACCGGGTGTCGACCGGGACCTTCCAGAGCATCGGCGTGACCACGGTTTCGGTGGGGCCATAGCCGTTGGTAAAGAACTGTGGACGCAGTGCCGCTTTCACTTGTTCGAAGGTCTGGTCCGGCACCGCATCGCCACCGAAGCAATACACCCGTACCGCGGGTGGTTCCTGTTGGCTATGGGCCGCGTACTCGGCCAACTGCTTGAGGTAGGCCGGCGGGAAACAGGCAATCGTGATGCCGTGTTGATGCAAGGCGTCGAAGGTCTGCTCCGGTGTCCACAGGCTGGCATCGCGGATCACCAGCGTGCCCCCGCTCAATAGCGTACTGAGCCAGCGCTCATGAGCGCCGTCGAAGGCAAATGACATGAAATGCAGCTCGCGGGTGCGCTCATCCATGTCATACAGCCCGGCGATGGCCTGGCAATGCATGCTCATCGGCCCATGCGCCACTGCCACGCCTTTCGGCCGACCGGTGGAGCCCGAGGTATAAATCAAGTAGGCCAGATTGGCGCCCAGCAAACTGCTGGCGGGCGGCGTGTCGCTGTAGCCGGCGCGGTCAAACGTGTCGATGGCCAGCTGCGCCAGGCCTTCCACCGCCGGAAGGCGCGCCTGCACCTGGCTATGGGTCAGCAACAGCGCCATCGCCGAGTCTTGCATCATGAACGCCAGGCGTTCGGGCGGATAGTCGATGTCCAACGGCACATAAGCCGCGCCGCTTTTCATCACCGCCAGTAACGCCACGATCATCTCGACGGAGCGCTCCAGGGCCACCCCGACCACCACTTCCGGCCCGGCCCCCAGCTCGATCAAGCGATGGGCCAGGCCATTGGCTCGACGTTCCAGCTCACCGTAGCTCAGCGAATCGCCCCCACACACCAGTGCCGTCGCCTCGCCACGCGAATGGGCATGGCGTGCGATCAGTTCCGGCAAGAGCTGCGCCTGATAGCTGGCATTCGGCGCCGCACTCCACTGCTCAAAGGCTTGCCACTGCTCGGCCCCAAGGCGCTGAAGGTTGCCCAGTCGCGCCGTCGGCGCAACGATCATGGCCTCAAGGGTGTCTTCCATGCAGCGGCGAATCTGCTCTACCGCCTCGACACTGAAGGCATTGCGCAGGAACAGATATTCGATCGACAACTGTTCGCCGAGGTTGACCGCCAGGTCCATCGCAAAGTTGGTCACGTCATGGTTACGCGACTCGCCGAAACTCAGGCCGGTGTCCTGTTGCTCACCCAGGCGCTCATCGATCGGGTAGTTTTCAAACACGATGATGCTGTCGAACAGCCCTTGCCCACCCAGCCCCGACCAGCGCTGGATATCCGCCAGCGGCGCGTGTGCGTACTCACGGATGTCCATGTTGCAGGCCTGCAACGCTTGCAGCCACTGATCCAGCGGCTGCGCGGGTTCCAGGGTCTGGATCACCGGTAGCGTATTGATGAACAGCCCCAGGATGTTGTCGGCATTGGCCAACCCCGCAGGACGGCCAGCCACGGTGGCACCGAACACCACAGTGTTCTGCCCGGTAAAGCGTTGCAGCAACAACAGCCACGCGCCCTGGATCAGCGTGTTGGGGGTGATTTGCAAGGCGCGGCAAGCCTGTTGCAGGCGTGCGGTTTGCACCGCATCCCAACGTGAGTAAAGCGCTTGGTGCCCGGGCAAATCCTCGACATGCCGCGGGAACATCGCCTGGTTCAGCGAAGTGGCCTGCTCCAGCGTTGCAAGACGGCTTCTCCAGAAGCCCTCCAGCGCCCGTTGATCCTGGCGTTGCAGCCATTCGATGAACTCGCGGTAACGACCGTTGCGTGTCGGCACGTGGCCCTGGGCATAAAACTGCATTACCTCGCCAAACAGTCGCGAACTGCTCCAGCCGTCCATCAGGATGTGATGGCAGGTCCAGATCATCTGGTAACGGTCGTCCTCAAGCCGCAGCAACAGCACACGCTGCAACGGCGCACGGGCCAGATCGAACCCTTGCAGGTAATCAGCCGTTGCCCGCTCGCCGACCGCCTGTTCGCTGATGTCCTGGCCGCGCCAATCTTCGATCAGCAGCGGCAATTCGGCCTGGCGGTGGACAATTTGCACCGGGGCGCTCAAGCCATCCTGCCAGTGAAAGCTGGTCCGCAGAATGTCCTCACGCTCAATCACCGATTGCCAGGCTGCGGCGAAGCGCTCGGTATCCAGCCCGTGTACCGGCAGGCTGATCTGGTTGATGTACAAGCCGCTGCTGTCGTCGGCCAGGGTGTGGAACAGCATGCCTTCTTGCATCGGTGACAACGCATAGACGTCTTGCACCTGCGCCACGGGCACCGGCAGGCCGTCAAGGTGCGCCTGGGTCAAACGGGCCAGCGGGAAGTCAGACGGCGTCAGGCCCTGATGCTCTTCGCCGCAGCAATGCTCGATCAGTGCCTGCAACGCGACGCCGTAGGCATCGGCCAATTGCTGGACGGTGGCCTCATCAAAAACGTCGCGGCTGAAGGTCCAGTCCAGGGACAACTGGCCGTTGTACACCCGGCCATCGATGGTCAGCCAGTTGCCCAGCGCCACGTCATCAGCGTGCCCAGCCCCGCTGCCCTCCTCGCTCGGCGCGAATAACGCCTGCTCATCAAAGCTCTGGTCGAACTGGCCGAGGTAGTTGAAGGTAATCCGGGCCTGCGCGAGTTTCGCCAGACGCGAGCGGACATCCTCTGCACCGAGGTAACGCAGCACGCCATAACCCAGGCCCTTGTTCGGCACCGCGCGCAGCTGTTCCTTGATGCCCTTGATGGTGTCTGCCGCGTGCACCGATGGGGTCAATACCACCGGGAACAGGCTGGTGAACCAGCCCAACGTGCGGCTCAGGTCGACGTCGCCGAACAGTTCCTCACGGCCATGGCCTTCCAGTTGCACCAGGCACGCAGGTTGCGCAGTCCACTGGCAAATCACCTGCGCCAGGGCACTGAGCAAAAGGTCGTTGACCTGGGTGCGATAGGCCGACGGTGCCTGCTTGAGCAGGCGCCGAGTCTGTTCTGTATCCAGACGCGTGTTGACCGAATGGCCATGCACCGAAGCCTGGCTGCCCTCAGGCCGCGCCCGTGGCAGTTCCGGCAACGCATGGGCCTGTTGCCCGGTCCAGTAACTCAACTCCCGAGCCAGCCCTTCGCTGTGGGCGTAGCCCTGCAACTGCTCGGCCCACGCCTTGAACGCGGTGGACTTGGGTGGCAACACCACAGGCTGGTTTACCGCCAGTTGCCGGTAGGCCGTTTGCAAGTCTTCCAGCAGCACGCGCCACGACACACCGTCCATCACCAGATGGTGAATCGCCAGATGCAGGCGCGAACTGCCGTCCTGCACTGCGATCAGGCTGCAACGCAACAGCGGGCCGTGTTGCAGGTCGAGGCTGCGTTGCGCCTGGTTGGCAATGGCGATGATCTCATCGGCGTTCTCTGCCTGGCGCTGCCAGAGGCCTACCGGTTGTGCGCGGACGGCCTCATGGCTGGCCTGCCAGGTACCATCGCCCGATTGCACGAAGCGCAAGCGCAAAGCGTCATGATGGGCCACCACGTGCTCAAGGGCCTGCTGCAGACATGCGCCGTCCAATGGCTCGCGCGGGGTCAGCATCAGCGACTGGTTCCAGTGGTCACGGTGCGCCATGTCATTGGCGAAGAACCAGTGCTGCATCGGAACCAGATGGCTGTCACCGCTGACCGGCCCCTGATCGATCGTTGCGGCTTGATCGGCGCTCGCAGCCCGGGCCAGCGCCTGGATGTTCTGGTGCAGGAACAGGTCCTTGGGGGCCAGGCCGATTCCCTGCTGACGTGCACGGCTGACCACTTGAATCGAATTGATCGAGTCACCGCCCAAGGCGAAGAAGTTATCGGCAGTGCCCACCCGGGCCACGCCGAGGACGGCTTGCCAGATCTCGACCAGGGCACTTTCGACTGCATTGGCGGGAGCCACGAAGTCCTGCTGTACCTCAGCCATGTCTGGCACCGGGAGAGCCTTGCGGTCGAGTTTGCCGTTGGGGCTCAGGGGCATTTTTTCCAGCGGCGTCAGGTGCGTCGGCACCATGTGTTCCGGCAGGGTCTGGCGCAGATGCGCTGTCAGCGCCTCGCGCAGTGCCGGCCAGTCGCTGGCGGCGCCAGGCTGGGTAACGACGTAGCCACTCAGGGCTTTGCCGTTGCGGCTGTCCTGCGCCACCACCACGGCTTCGCGCACGGCCCCGTGCTCCAGCAAACGGGCCTCGATTTCACCCAGCTCGATACGAAAACCGCGGATTTTCACCTGATGGTCGATACGGCCAATGTAATCAATCACCCCGTCAACGCGGTAACGGGCCAAGTCGCCCGTGCGGTACAGCCGTTCACCCGCGACAAACGGGCTTGCCACGAATCGTTCGGCCGTCAGCTCCGGGCGACGGTGGTACCCACGCGCCAGTCCCTGGCCGCTGAGGTACAGTTCGCCGTTGACGCCGCAGGGCACCGGGTTGAGCTCGGCGTCGAGAATGTAGGTCATCAAGTTCGCAATCGGCTCGCCGATGGGCACTGCGTCACGGCCCTCGTCACGACAGGTCCAGTGGGTGACGTCAATTGCGGCTTCGGTAGGGCCGTAGAGATTGAACAGCCCCGCGCCCGGCAGCTTGGCGAAGACCTGCTGCTGCGCATCGATCGGCAACGCTTCGCCACTGCAAACGATACGGGTGAGGCTGGTGCAGCGGCTGACATTGGCATCCAGCACGAACGCTTGCAGCATCGACGGGACGAAATGCAGGGTAGTAATGCCCTCGCGCTCGATCAATTGGACCAGCTTCTGTGGATCGCGATGATCCCCTGGCGACGCCACGACCAAGCGGACGCCGGTCATAAGCGGCCAGAAAAACTCCCAGACGGACACATCGAAGCTGAACGGCGTTTTTTGCAGCACGCGGTCGTCGGCGTGCAACCCGTAGGCCTGTTGCATCCAGCACAACCGGTTGGTCAGGGCACCGTGGCTGTTGCCAGCCCCTTTGGGTTTGCCGGTGGATCCGGAGGTGTAAATCACATAGGCGAGGTTTTGCGCGACGGCCCGCGACTCGGGGTTGCCTTGCGCCTCACCGGCCAGCCAGGCATCGTCACCATCGAGTATCAGCGTGCGCACCCGTTCCGGCAGCGGCAAGGTTGCGACCAGTGCTTGCTGGGTCAGCAACCATTCGATGCCGCTGTCGTCGATCATGTAGGACAGGCGTTCCGGCGGGTATTCCGGGTCCAGCGGTACATAGGCGCCGCCGGCCTTCAGGATCGCCAACAGGCCCACCACCATTTCCAGGCTGCGGTGCAGTGCAATGCCCACCAGCACATCGGGGCCTACGCCACGCGCGATCAAGGCGTGAGCCAATCGGTTGGCCCGCGCGTTGAGCTGGGCATAGGTCAGCGACTGCCCCTCGAACACCAACGCCACGGCATGCGGGGCCCGTTCCACCTGGGCTTCGATCAAGTGGTGCACCGGCTGGTGGTTCGGGTAGTGGGCGAACGTGCGGTTCCAGTCCTCAACCATCATCCGGCGCTGCACCGCATCGAGCATCGGTAATTCGGCGATGCGCTGGGTGGGGTTGGCCACAATCGCGCGCAGCAGGTTCAGCCAGTGTTCGCCCAGGCGTGCGACGGTGGCTGGCTCAAACAAGTCAGAGGCATAGGACAGTGCGGCACTGATGCCTTCGCTGTACTCGAACGTATCCAGGGAGAGGTCGAACTGCACGCTGCCCGAATCCCAGGTCAATTGCTCCAGGCTCAACCCCGGCAGTTCAATCGCCTCGCGACGAGCATCACTGGCATGGTTGAACATGGCCTGGAACAACGGCGTATGGCTCAGGTTGCGTGCAGGTGCAAGCAGCTCCACCAGTTGCTCGAACGGCAGGTCCTGATGGGCCTGTGCTCCCAGTACCCGCTGCTTGACCTGATGAAGCAATTGGTCAAAGCGCAGGTGCCCCTCAATGTCGGCCCGGAGTACCTGGGTGTTGACGAAGAAACCCAGCATCCCTTCGGTTTCCAGGCGATTGCGGTTGGCAATCGGTACCCCGACACGAATATCCTGCTGCCCGCTGTAGCGGTGCAACAAGGTCTGGAAGCCGGCCAGCAGCAGCATGAACAGTGTGGTGTTTTGCTGCTGCGCCAGGCGCTTGAGACTCTCGGCCAGGGACGGCTCGAGGGTGATCGGCAACCGGGCCCCACGATAGCTTTGCTGAGCCGGACGTGGATGGTCGGTTGGCAGTTCAAGGACCGGTTGCTCGCCGCCCAACTGTTCTGTCCAGTAGCTGAGCTGACGTTGCTGCTCACCCGCCGCCAGCCACTGACGCTGCCACTGTGCGTAATCGGCATACTGGATCGGCAGTGCCGCCAACGCCGCCGGTTGGCCTTGACTGAAGCCGCGGTATAACTGCATCAGCTCATCGATCATGACCCGCATCGACCAGGCATCCGACACGATGTGGTGTTGGGTCAGGATCAGCACGTGATCTTCAGCGCCCAGTTGCAACAGCTTGACCCGCAGCAACGGCCCGCGCTGCAGATCAAAGAGTTGGCGGGTTTCAGTTTCAATCAAGCCGCGCAGGCCAGGGTCATCCAGCCCGGCAGCCGCCGACTCAAGCGCAATCGCCACCGGTGCCGGCGCGTCGACCCGTTGTACGGGACGCTCGTTCTCCAGCACAAACCGGGTACGCAAGCTCTCATGACGCGCCACCAGAGCGTCAAAACACTGTTGCAAGGCCGCCAGGTCAAGGTGTCCACGCAAACGCAGGGCCGCGGGAATATGGTAGGCGCTGCTGGTGGGCTCCAATTGCCACAAAAACCATTGCCGTTGCTGGGCATATGACAGGGCAAGCGGCTGGTCGCGTGCAACGCGCGGGATGGCCTGTTCAGGAGTCAACGATGCCGGGGCCATCGCCTCGACAAATGCTTGCAGGGTGTTATGGGCGAACAGCAGGCGCAAAGGCACCTGGACTTGCAGTTGCTGGCGAATCCGCGAAACCATTTGGGTCGCCAGCAGCGAATGGCCGCCCAGCTCGAAAAAGTTGTCACTCAGGCCAACCCGCGGCACGTTGAGCACCTCGGCCCAGATCGCCGCCACCGCTTGCTGCACCGGCGTCTGCGCAGCCACGTAGGTTTTCTGCCATTGGCTGGCATCGGGCTTGGGCAGTTGCCTGCGGTCCAGCTTGCCATTGGGGGTCAGCGGGAACCTAGGCAACAGCACCATATGCGCCGGCACCATGTAGTCGGGCAAGTTGGCCTTGAGCCGGGCGTTCAGGCTGTCGCGCAGGCGACCCTGGCCGTCGGCATCCAGGCCCTGCCATTCGGCGGCGGGGACCACATACGCCACCAACGCCTGGCCGCCCGGGGCATCCTGGGCCAGTACCGCGGCTTCACGTACAGCGTCCTGCTCCAGCAGGCGCGCTTCGATTTCCCCGAGCTCGATGCGGAAACCGCGAATTTTCACCTGATGGTCGATCCGCCCCAGGTATTCGAGGATACCGTCCGGGCGCTGACGTGCGAGGTCGCCGGTGCGGTAAAGCCGCTCGCCGGTGCTGGAAAACGGATGGGGAACAAAACGTTCGGCGGTCAATCCAGGGCGCTGGAAGTAACCCCGCGCCAGGCCGTCCCCGCCGATCAGCAATTCGCCGGCAACACCATAGGGCACCGGCATCAGGTCTGCACCGACGATGTACAGCGATGTGTTGTCGATTGGCCCGCCCAGCCAAGGTTGCGCAGCCTGCGGACGCAGCCGGTGCAACGCCGACCAGACCGTGGTTTCCGTCGGGCCATAGAGATTCCAGACTTCACCGCCAAGGCCAAGCATGCGCACCGCCAGTTCCTGGGGCAACGCCTCGCCGCCGCACAGGCACGTGCACCCCTGGAGCACGTGGGCCTGTTCATTGTCGAGCAACATGCGCCAGGTCGAGGGAGTCGCCTGCACCACGTTGACCTGTTCGGCGTCGATCAGGGCCAGCACTGCGTACGGGTCCTGCGCCACCTCCTGGCCGGTCAGCACGATGCACGCGCCGACCATCAGGGGTACGTAGATTTCCAGGCCGAAAATATCAAACGAGAACGTGGTCAGTGACAACGCCCGATCCTGGGCGGTCATGCCCGGCACCCTGGCCATGCTTGCGACAAAGTTGGTCAGGGCGCCATGTCGCACCATCACCCCTTTCGGCTGGCCGGTGGAGCCAGACGTGTAGATGACATAAGCCAGGTGCTCCGGATCCAGCCGGGTTGGCAGATCGTCACCGGCATGGCCGTCAAGCCAATTGCCCGGTTGATCCAGCACCAGCGTAGTGACCGTGTCAGGCACCGGGATCTGGCTGAGCAGCGAATGTTGGGTCAGCAACAGGTCGATGCCACTGTCCTCAATCATGTAGGCGAGGCGATCCTGCGGGAACGCGGGATCGAGGGGCAGATAGGCGCCGCCGGCCTTGAGGATTGCCAACAACCCGATCAGCATGTGCGGGCTGCGTTCGACGGCAATGCCCACCAGCACACCCGCGCCCACCCCGTGACGTTGCAGCTCCACCGCCAACTGATTGGCCCGGGTATTGAGTTGCCCGTAGCTCAAGCGCTGGCCATTGATGACCAGCGCCTGCGCCTCCGGCGAGCGGGCCACCTGTGCCTCGAACAATCGATGAACATAACCCGCCTGCGGGGTGGCTACCGACGTGCGGACGCAATCGTCGAGCTGCGCTTGGCGCTGTTCAGCGTCAAGCAACGGCAGCTCACCGATGCTTTGTGCCGGGTTCGCGATGATTGCCTGCAGCAGGTTTTGCCAGTGCCCGGCCATCCGCGCAACCGTGTCTGCACCGAACAGATCCGTGGCATAGATCAGCGCCGCAGACAGGCCATCGGGGCGCTCCATGGTTTCCAGGGTCAAGTCGAACTGTGCACTATGGGTATCCCAGCGCAGCCCCTCGACCTTCAATTCACCGGCCGGCCCCTCGCCCGCCGGGCCTTGGGTCTGGTGGTTGAACATCACTTGAAACAGCGGGCTGTGGCTCAGGTTGCGTTGCGGCTGCAAGGCTTCCACCAGTTGCTCGAACGGCAGGTCCTGATGCGCCTGGGCATCCAGCGCAGTCTGCTTGACCTGTTGCAGCAAGGCACTGAAGGAGCCCTGGCTGTCGACCTCACTCTTGAGCACTTGGGTGTTGACGAAAAAGCCGATCAACCCCTCGGTCTCCACCCGGTTACGGTTCGCGGTCGGCACGCCAACCCGAATGTCGTTCTGCCCGCTGTAGCGATGCAGCAAGGCCTGGTAGGAGGCCAGCAGGATCATGAACAGACTGACCCCTTCGCGCTGGGCCATCTGCTTGAGGCCGCAGGCCAGCGCGGCGTCGATATCCAACTCCAGCCGGGCACCGCGATAGCTCATCACGGCCGGGCGGGCAACGTCAGTCGGGAGCTCAAGCACCGGCTGCTCGCCGCCCAGTTGCGCGGTCCAGTATTGCAACTGCCGCTCCCGCTCGCCGGCCTCCATCCAGTGCCGCTGCCAGATGGCGTAGTCGCTGTATTGAATCGGCAACGCTGGCAGTTCCAGGCTCAACCCTCGACTGAACGCGGCGTAACCCTTGACCAACTCCTCGACCATTACCTGCATCGACCAGCCATCGGAAACGATGTGGTGCAAGGTGACAATCAGCACATGGTCATCCGCGCCCAGTTGCAACAGGCACGTACGCAACAAGGGCCCCTGCTGCAAGTCGAACAGCCGGCGCGTCTCGTCTTCGATCAAATGCCGCAGTTGCGCCGCATCCGGCACCTGGGCCAGAGGCTGCACCTGCAGATTTACCGGTGCAGCCTCCTGCACTTGCTGCACCACTTGCTCGCCGTGCACCACGAAGGTGGTACGCAGGCTCTCATGGCGCGCGACCAGCGCACTGAAACTCTGTTGCAGCGCCGCAATGTCCAATGGACCGCGCAAGCGCAGGGCCGTAGGCATGTGATAAGCCGCGCTTTCCGGGTCCAGCTGCCACAAGAACCATTGACGCTCCTGGGCAAAGGACAATGACAACGTGTCGAACTCGGCACTGACAGGCGGAATCGGCAGGTTCGCCGGGGAAACGTCCTCTTCGAGCATTTTCTGCAGGTAAAGACGGCGTTTTTCCAGCGGCAGCGTTATGAAGCGCCTGGCAATACGTTGTGCGACAGCGGTGTCCATCAAACCTCCTCGAATTCATCAAGCAGCGCTTCAAGCTTGCTCAATTTTGACGTGCTCATTGACGTGCCGGTCTGCTCCAGTTGCGCGACAAACGCACCGAGGACCGGAAATTGGAATATCAATTGGGGCGTTAACTTCATGCCCAGTTCGAGCTGCAGGCGCGACACCACATTCACCACCAGCAGCGAATGCCCGCCCAGCTCGAAGAAATCATCCGCCAGACCGACCTGCTCAACGTTGAGCACGCCTTGCCAGATGGCCGCGACCTTGCATTCCAGATCGCTTTGCGGCGCCAGGTAAGCCGAATGCAGCGCGCGGGTATCCGGTGCGGGCAGTGCCTTGCGGTCGAGTTTGCCGTTGGGTGTAAGCGGCAGTTGATCGAGGAAGACCAGATGGGTGGGCACCATGAAGTCCGGCATCTGTTGTGCCAGCCGCGCCTTGAGCTGTTCACTCAAGCGCGCCTCGGCCGCCCTATCCAGGCTGCTGTCCTGGCTGACAAGCCAACCCACCAGGCTCGTGCCGGTCGCCGTTTCCCGAGCCAGCACTACCGCGTCTCGTACTTCAGGTTGAGCGTGGAGGCGGGCTTCGATTTCACCCAGCTCAATGCGCAGGCCACGGATTTTCACCTGATGGTCAATCCGGCCGATGTATTCGATTACGCCATTTTCGGCGTGGCGCACCAGGTCGCCGGTGCGATACAGGCGTGCGGCGGCCGACTCGCCAAACGGATCGGGAACGAAGCGCTCGGCGGTCAGCCCTGGACGCTGGTGATAACCACGGGCCAGGGATTCACCACCGATGTACAACTCGCCAATCGCCCCCACGGCGCAAGGCTGCAAGGCGCCGTCCAGCACATAGGTGCATACGTTGTTGATCGGACGACCGATGGCGATGATTCGCCCGTCGTCTTCGACAGTGGCCGCCACGGCATGGCTGCTGGTATCAATCGTGGCCTCCGTGGGGCCATAAAGATTGCGCAACTCGCCATCGAAGAGGCCCAGGACCTGGCGGGAAAGGTGCGCACTCAGCGCTTCACCGCCGCACAGCAGCAGGCGCAAGGAGGCCAGGTGTTCACGGGTCGCCAGCGGCAACAGCGCCTGCAGCAACGATGGCGCCATTTGCAGCACACTGATCCCCCAACGCTCCACCTCGACCCACAAGGTGGTCAAGTCCAGGTTCAATTGCGGCGCGGCCAATACCAGTTGCGCGCCGCTCATCAGTGGCAACCAGAACTCCCACACCGAGGCGTCGAAACTGATGGCGGTCTTCTGCAGGACACGGTCACTGTGATTCAGCTTCAGGCAACCCTGCATCCATTCCATATGGTTGCTCAGGGCGCCATGGCGAATCGTCACGCCTTTGGGTTTCCCGGTGGAACCGGAGGTATAGATCACATAGGCGAGGTTCTGGCTGTCGACGGTTACCGAAGGCTCATGCTCGCCGTAGCCATCGAACCGCTCGGGCAGTGCGTCCAGCAGCAGGCAGTCCACGGCCACGTCAGCGAAGTACGGCTGTACGCTGGTTTCGGTCAACAGCAAGGCAATGCCGCTGTCCTCGACCATGTACATCAAGCGATCCTGTGGATAAGCGGGGTCCAGCGGTACATAGGCACCACCGGCCTTGAGGATCGCCAGTAGCCCGACGACCATCTGCACGCTGCGCGGCATGCACAGCCCCACCAACACGTCCGGGCCTACACCCCGCTCGATCAACGCATGAGCCAGGCGATTGGCGCGCAGGTTGAGCTGGGCATAGGTCAGCGACGCTTGATCGGCCAACAGGGCCGGCGCATCAGGCGTGCGTCGAGCCTGGGACTCGAACCATTGATGAACGTGGCGTGGGTCGGTGGCCGGCACTGCCGTGGCATTCCAGTCGCGCAACAGCACGGTGCGCGTCGCCGCGCCAACCAGGTCGATATCGCCCAGGCTACGGTCGGCGGCCAGGCTCACCATCTGTGCGAGCACGTGCTCCACCTGCTCAGCCAGGCGCTGGATTGTATGTGTATGGAACGCAGCATGGGCATAAGTGAAGTGCAGGCTCAGGGTCTCATTGAGATTAACGGCCAGGGTCAACGGGAAATTAGTCTGTTCCTGATTACCCACCGTGCCGAAGCTCAGGCCTGACGGTGCCTGCGCTTGCAGGGCCTCGGCCAGCGGGTAGTTTTCGAACACCAGCAGCGTGTCGAACAGGCCTTCACCGCCCTGCCCGGCCCAGCGCTGAATCTCGAACAGCGGCGTGTGTTCATGCTCGCGCAACGCAACGTTGCCGGCCTGAAGCTGTTGCAGCAGGCTGGTGACCGATTGTTCCGGCCGGGGGCTGGCAATCACCGGCAAGGTATTGATGAACAGGCCTATCTGCTGTTCGACGCCTTTGAGTTCGCCGGGGCGTCCGGACACCGTGGCGCCGAAGGCCACCGTGTCATGCCCGGTGTAATGTTGCAGGAGCAGCAACCAGGCCGCCTGGACCACGGTGTTGAGGGTGACCTTTTGCTGGCGGGCGAATTCGCCCAGGCGTTGGGTCTGCTGTTGGGACAGTGAGTGATACAGGCTGGCATGGCTGGTCTCGACAGCCGGCTGCGGCGCGGCGAAACGGTTTTCGGCGAGGCGCGTCGGCGCGTCGAGCGCGTGCAGTTGCGCACGCCAGAACGTCTCACTGGCCTTGGCATCACGCCCTTGCAGCCAGGCGATGTAGTCACGATAGCGGCCGGCCGGGCGCGGCAGCACCTGGCCATCGTAACGTTGCAACACCTCGCCCAGCAGCTGCGAGTTGCTCCAGCCGTCCATCAGAATGTGGTGATGGGTATAAATCAGGTGATAACGCTGTTCAGCGGTCTTGACCAGCACCAGCCGCAGCAGCGGCGCGAGGGCGAGGTCGAAACCCTGGTCGCGCTCGCTGGACGCCAACTCGACGAGGGCCTGCGGGGCATCCGTGCGTGTGCTCCAATCCAGCGCGGTGAAGGGTACGCGCACCTGTTTATGCACCACCTGCACCGGTTGCTCGCTGCCTTCCCAGATGAAACTGCTGCGCAAAATGTCATGGGCGTCGACCGCCGCCTGCCAGGCAGCCTCGAAACGCTGTGGGTCGAGACCGTCGATGTCCAGGCACATCTGATTGATGTACTGACCGCTGCCGTGTTCGTACAAGCTGTGGAACAGCATGCCCTGCTGCATCGGCGCCAGCGGGTAGATGTCATCCACCGAACGGGCGGCGAGGCCCAGGTTATCGAGCTGCGGTTGGGTAAAGCTGGCCAGCGGGAAGTCGGAAGGCGTCATGCCATGGTTTGCAGGATCGCAGCAATGACCGATCAACAGAGCCAGCTCCACGGCATAATCGTCGGCCAGTTGCTGGATGGTGGCCTGCTCGAACTGTTGGTGGCTGAACGTCCAGCCCAGGCTCAGTGCGCCATCAAATACCCGCCCGTTGAGGCTCAGCCAATTGCCCAGGGGCGCCATCGCGCTTTGCTCTTCACCGGCGCTTTCGCTGGCCGGGCTGAACAACGCGCCCTGTTCCTTATCGAAGCTGGCGTCGAACTGCCCCAGGTAGTTGAAGGTAATGCGCGGCACCGGCAGCGCTTGCAAGGCTGACCGGCTGGCCTCGTCACCGAGGAAGCGCAGCGCGCCGAAACCCACCCCCTTGTCCGGGATCGATCGCAACCCTTGCTTGATCGACTTGATCGAGTCCCCGAGTGCCGCCGCCGGCGACAACTGGACCGGGAACATACTGGTGAACCACCCCACGGTGCGCGTCAGGTCGATGTTGGCAAACAACTCTTCGCGACCATGGCCTTCAAGCTGGATCAAGGTACTTGCATGCCCGGTCCAACGGCAGACCACCCGCGCCAGGGCGGTCAGCAACAGGTCGTTGACCTGAGTGCGATAGGCGGCTGGCGCTTCCTGCAGCAGTTGCCGCGTCAGGTGTTTGTCCAGACGCGTATGAACAGTGACGGCCTGGCCGTTCTGTGGGCTCGCCTCGGGGTTGAGGCACGGCAGGTCAGCCGGCGCACCTTGCAGTTGCGCCTGCCAGTAGGCCAACTGCTGCTGCAATTGCGCGCTGCGTGCATGCGCTTGCAACTGTTCGGCAAACGTCTTGACCGAGCTGGTCTTGGCCGGCAATTGCAAGGCTTGCCCGGCGAGCAATTGGTTGTAGGCCGTTTGCAGGTCGTCGAACAGAATCCGCCACGACACACCGTCCACCGCCAGGTGATGGATCACCAGCAACAGCCGCTGGGTGCCATCGTCCAGGGTCGCCAACACGGCGCGCAGCAAGGGTCCGGTTTGCAGGTTCAGGCTGCGCTGGGCTTGATTGGCCAGCACTTCCAGCGCGCCAGCATCGGCCACCGGGCGCACCCATAACAGATCATTGCGCATCGATGCGTCGCGATGGCTGGCACTCCAGCCTTCGGCGCTTTCGTTGAACATCACCCGCAACGCATCGTGATGCAGCACCAGCGCCTGCAATGCTTGCTCCACCAGCGCCGCTTGCAGCGCACGGGCCGGTTGCAGCAGCACCGACTGGTTGTAGTGGTGACGCTGCGGGATGGCGTCGGCAAAGTAAGCCTGTTGAATCGGCAGCAGCAACGCCGGGCCCTGCACCGCAGCCTGATCGATTACCTGCACCGGGTCACCGGTCTGCGCGACAGTCGCCAATGCCTGCACCGTCTGGTGCTGGAACAGGTCTTTTGGACTAAAGCGGATGCCGGACTGCCGGGCGCGGCTGACCACTTGAATCGAGATAATCGAGTCGCCACCCAGTTCGAAGAAGTTGTCGGTGAGGCCAACCCGTTCCAGTTTCAGCACGTCTTGCC
>NZ_JACAOX010000026.1:0-31573 GCF_013386015.1 Pseudomonas sp. B6001 | reverse complement strand
GAGTGGTGGGGCAAGAGCGTTTTGCTTACTTTTGCGCTTTTCAAAAGTGAGCCGCTGTAAAAGCGGAACCAATAGCGGCCATAACCGCAGCAACGGATATGCCCCCAACCTGAAAACCTACTTCTTTTTCTTCGGAACCCGCACCAACCGCGTATCCGAATAAATGTCATGCCAGCCACGTTTCTGCTTGTCGAACAACGACCAGATAAACCCAAGCCCCAGGCACAACCACGAAGCAATCGACACCACAAACCGCAACAACGCCTGCCACAGACTAATCCGCGACCCATCAGCGTTCTGCACCCGCACCCCCCAAACCTGCATCCCCAGGGTCTGCCCCGAGTGCGTCCAGAACTTGGCAAAAAACCCAAACAACACAAAAAACAAAATCGTCGACAACAGCGGATCACCATCCAGCGCGCCAGACTCAGACAGCGCCCGCAGCTTGGCCTCCCCGACAAACCCCATCCACACCAGCTTGTAGATAAAGGCCGTGACGATCAGCAGGGCGGTGCACAACAGGAAGTCATAGAACATCGCTGCCAGACGACGGCCCAGGCCTACGGCGGGAAACTCGCCTTGGGGGCTCAGCAGGTGTTTCGACATGGCATGGCTCTCGGCAGGAAAAAAGCCATTTTACGGAAGAACGCCCATAAAAAAGCCCCTGATGTCATATCAGGGGCTTTTTGTCGCAGCAAGGATCAGCCTTCTGCTTGTACTTCGTCGGCTTGCATGCCTTTCTGGCCTTGCACCGCGATGAAGGTCACTTTCTGGCCTTCTTTCAGGCTTTTGAAGCCGTTGCCCTGAATAGCGCGGAAGTGGACGAACAGATCCGGACCGCTTTCTGGAGTGATAAAACCAAACCCTTTTTCGTCGTTAAACCACTTGACGGTACCGCTCTGACGATCAGCCATTTTCTTATTTCCTTGACGCAAAAAATTAATGACAGCCCCTTTCACATGAAAGAGTACTGGGCTGGGTTGCAGGAAAGTAAGAGACGTCGAACGGGTTGTAGCAAACTTTGGCTACTGCCCAGGTCCAGGTTCAAAGCGACCCATGCAAACACAGTGGGCAAACTCTACGCCAACTAATACAGAAAAAACAAGCCCCGGCAAAACCCCAGGTTTTGCTCGGCCTCGTTACACTTCTGCCCACAATGTGGAACGCGTTTATTCGATAGAATTCGTCACTTGTTATAGGTGACTGAACATAACATTGACTATCGTCAATGCACTTTAATGTGGCGGTTGCGTTACAGATTAGTGCACGTTAACGCAACCGCGTTACTTATAGGAACAGTCAATCAACCACGGTAGTAACGTTGTGGCACGAATGGCATTTTACTTACACGTAGTGGCACCTTTTTCCCACGTACCAACGCAGATACTTCGGTATCCAGTGCGATGAAAGCGCTGTCCAGATAACCCATGGCCAGCGGGCCGCCCAGGCTCGGGCCAAAACCGCCGCTGCAGACGCTGCCGATCACGGTGCCGTGTTCGTCGACAATTTCTGCGCCTTCACGGACCGGCGTGCGTTCCTGTGGCAACAGGCCTACGCGTTTGCGGCTGACGCCGGTTTGTTGCTGGGTGAAGATCGCATCGGCGCCCGGGAAGCCACCGGCGCGTGCGCCATCAGCACGACGGGCCTTGGAAATTGCCCACAACAGGCTGGCTTCAATCGGCGTGGTCTCGGTGTTCATGTCATGGCCATAGAGGCACAGGCCGGCTTCCAGGCGCAGGGAGTCGCGGGCGCCCAGGCCGATGGCCTGTACTTCGGTTTCGGCCAGCAGGCTGCGGGCCAGGGCCTCGGCGTTCGCGGCCGGTACCGAGATTTCGAAGCCGTCTTCGCCGGTGTAGCCCGAGCGGCTGACGTAACAATCCACGCCCAGCAGGCGGGTCGGTGCGAATTGCATGAAGGTCATGTGCTTGACCTCCGGCGCCAGGCGCGCCAGCACGCTGACGGCAGCCGGGCCTTGCAGGGCCAGCAGGGCGCGTTCCTCGAACAGTGGCTCGATGGTGCACTGGTCACCGATGTGCTGGCGCAGGTGGGCCAGGTCCTGGTCCTTGCAGGCGGCGTTGACCACCAGGAACAGTTCGTCGTTACCCAGGTTGGCGACCATCAGGTCATCGAGGATGCCGCCTTGCTCGTTGGTGAACATCGCATAACGCTGCATGCCCACCGGCAGGTCGATGATGTCCACCGGCACCAGGGTTTCCAGGGCCTTGGCGGCACCGGCGCCGGTCAGGCGGATCTGGCCCATGTGCGACACATCGAACAACCCGGCTTGTTCACGGGTGTGCAGGTGTTCTTTCATCACGCCCAGCGGGTATTGCACCGGCATGTCGTAGCCGGCGAAGGGCACCATGCGCGCGCCCAGTTCGATGTGCAGGGCGTGCAACGGGGTTTTCAACAGGGTTTCGGTGGACATATTCAGCTCCTGAAAAACGTGCGGACGCGCTTATAGGCGTCAGCACTCGATAATGTTGACCGCCAAACCGCCACGGGCGGTTTCCTTGTATTTGCTTTTCATGTCGGCGCCGGTCTGGCGCATGGTGCGGATGACCTTGTCGAGGGACACGAAGTGTTGCCCGTCGCCGCGCAGGGCCATGCGCACCGCATTGATGGCCTTGACCGAACCCATGGCGTTGCGCTCGATGCAGGGCACCTGCACCAAGCCGCCGATGGGGTCGCAGGTCAGGCCGAGGTTGTGTTCCATGCCGATCTCGGCGGCGTTTTCTACCTGGGAAACCGTACCGCCCAACACTTCACACAGGGCGCCGGCGGCCATGGAGCAGGCCACGCCGACTTCCCCCTGGCAGCCGACTTCGGCGCCGGAGATCGAGGCGTTTTCCTTGTACAGAATACCGATGGCCGCGGCGGTGAGCAGGAAGCGCACCACCCCGTCTTCGCTGGCCCCCGGGATAAAGCGCATGTAGTAGTGCAACACCGCCGGCACAATCCCGGCCGCACCGTTGGTGGGCGCCGTCACCACGCGCCCGCCATTGGCGTTTTCTTCGTTGACCGCCAGGGCGTACAGGTTGACCCAGTCCAGCACCGACAGCGGGTCGCGCAGCGCCGATTCCGGGTGCTTGCACAGTTGGCGATGCAACGCGGCGGCGCGGCGCTTGACCTTCAGCCCTCCCGGCAAAATCCCTTCGTTGCGACAGCCCGCGTCCACGCAGTCCTGCATCACCTGCCAGATCTTCAGCAGGCGGGAGCGGGTTTCCGCTTCCGGGCGCCAGGCGCTTTCATTGGTCAGCATCACCTGGCTGATGGACAGCCCATAGGTGGCGCAATGGCCGAGCAAGTCCTTGGCACTTTTGAACGGGAACGTCAGGGGCGTGGCGTCTTCGACAATCCGGTCGTGGCCGGCGGCGTCTTCATCCACCACAAACCCGCCGCCCACCGAGTAGTACTCGCGGCTGCGAATCTGCAAGCCGGCGGCGTCGAAGGCGCGGAAGATCATGCCGTTGGGATGATAGGGCAGGGGTTTGCGAATCATCGCCAGGTGTTCTTTCTCGTTGAACGCAATGCTGTGTTCGCCGAGCAGGTTCAAGCGTGCGTTGCCGCGAATTTCCAACAGGCGGGCGGCAACGGTTTCGGTGTTCACGGTATCCGGGTGCTCGCCTTCCAGGCCCAACAATACGGCCTTGTCACTGCCGTGGCCTTTGCCGGTGGCGCCGAGTGAGCCGTAGAGCTCCACCTTGACGCAGGTGGTGGCGCCCAGCAGGTTGTCGCGCTTCAGTCCCTCGACGAATCGAGCGGCAGCGCGCATCGGGCCGACGGTGTGAGAGCTGGAGGGGCCGATGCCAATCTTGAACAGGTCGAACACGCTTAAAGACATGGTTGTTCTCCGGTTTCTTATTATTGAACGGATGTACGCGGTCCAATGTGGGAGCGGGCTTGCTCGCGAAAGCGGTGGGTCAGTCACCAGATGTATCAACTGACACTCCGCATTCGCGAGCAAGCCCGCTCCCACATCAGGTTACGCGTAGCTCTCGATCGACGGGCACGCGCACACCAGGTTGCGATCGCCAAACACGTTGTCGACCCGGCCAACCGGCGGCCAGTACTTGGCTTCGATCAACGACGCCACCGGGTACACCGCTTGTTCACGGCTGTATGGGTGGCTCCATTCACCAACCAGTTCCGCGGCAGTGTGTGGCGCGTTTTTCAGCGGGTTGTCGTCCTTGTCCAGCGAGCCATTTTCCACCGCGCGGATTTCTTCGCGGATGGCGATCATCGCGTCGCAGAAGCGGTCCAGTTCTTCCCGGGATTCGCTTTCGGTCGGCTCGATCATCAGGGTGCCAGCCACCGGGAACGACATGGTCGGCGCATGGAAACCAAAGTCGATCAGACGCTTGGCCACGTCATCCACGCTGATGCCGCTGCTGTCTTTCAACGGGCGCAGGTCGAGGATGCATTCGTGGGCCACCAGGCCATTGCTGCCGGTGTACAGCACCGGGTAGTGCTCTTCCAGGCGGCGGGAAATGTAGTTGGCATTCAAAATCGCCAACTGCGAAGCGCGCTTGAGGCCTGCGCCGCCCATCATGCTGATGTACATCCAGGTGATCGGCAGGATGCTCGCGCTGCCGAACGGTGCGGCGCAGACCGCGCCTTCCTTGCGTTCCATCGCGGCATG
Source organism: Pseudomonas sp. B6001 (assembly GCF_013386015.1). Taxonomy (NCBI): domain Bacteria; kingdom Pseudomonadati; phylum Pseudomonadota; class Gammaproteobacteria; order Pseudomonadales; family Pseudomonadaceae; genus Pseudomonas; species Pseudomonas sp. B6001. The sequence goes on along the minus strand of NZ_JACAOX010000026.1, from coordinate 26,931 downwards.
GCCGGGCAGGAACGGCGTCAGGTGGGATTTGACGCCAATCGGGCCGACGCCCGGGCCGCCACCACCGTGGGGAATGCAGAAGGTCTTGTGCAGGTTCAAGTGGGACACATCGCCGCCGAACTTGCCCGGGGCGCAGAGGCCGACCATCGCGTTCATGTTGGCGCCGTCGATGTACACCTGGCCGCCGTTGTCGTGAATGATCCCGCAGATTTCGCGGATGCCTTCTTCGAACACGCCGTGGGTGGACGGGTAGGTGATCATCAGCGCAGCGAGGTGCTCGCGGTGCTCGATAGCCTTGGCACGCAGGTCTTCGATGTCGACGTTACCGCGTGCATCGCAGGCGGTGACCACGACGCGCATGCCGGCCATGTTGGCGGTGGCCGGGTTGGTGCCGTGGGCCGACGACGGGATCAGGCAGATATCGCGGCGTTCTTCGCCACGGCTCTGGTGATAGGCACGGATGGCCAGCAGGCCGGCGTATTCGCCCTGGGAACCGGCGTTCGGTTGCAGGGAAATCGCGTCATAACCGGTGGCCGCGCAGAGCATGGCTTCCAGTTCGGTCGTCAGTTGCTGGTAGCCGGCGCTTTGCGAGGCCGGGGCGAACGGGTGCAGGGCACCGAACTCGGCCCAGGTCACCGGGATCATTTCGCTGGCGGCGTTGAGCTTCATGGTGCACGAGCCCAGCGGGATCATGGTGCGATCCAGGGCCAGGTCCTTGTCGGCCAGTTTGCGCAGGTAGCGCATCAGCTCGGTTTCGGAGTGGTAACGGTTGAACACCGGGTGGCTGAGGATCTGCGACTGGCGCAGCAGCGCGGCCGGCAGGGTGCTTTCAACGCTGGCAGCCAATGCGGCGAAGTCCGGCAGGGCTTTACCGCCGGCGAACACGCTCCACAGGGTTTCGATGTCGGCTTGGGAGGTGGTTTCGTCCACCGACAGGCCAACGCGTTCGCTGTCGACCACACGCAGGTTGATGCGCTGGGCGCGAGCCTTGTCGTGCAGGGCAGCAGTTTGCGCGCCGGTCTTGATGGTCAGGGTATCGAAGAAGTGGGCTTGTTCAACCGCCAGGCCCAATGCGCCCAAGCCTTTGGCGAAGATCGCGGTCAGGTGGTGAATGCGGTTGGCGATCTGGGTCAGGCCTTTCGGGCCGTGGTACACGGCATACATGCTGGCGATGTTGGCGAGCAATACCTGAGCGGTGCAGATGTTGCTGGTGGCCTTCTCGCGGCGGATATGTTGCTCGCGGGTCTGCATGGCCAGGCGCAGGGCCGGCTTGCCGAAACGGTCCACGGAGACGCCGACCAGACGGCCCGGCATGTCGCGCTTGAACGCATCCTTGGTGGAGAAGTACGCCGCATGCGGGCCACCGAAGCCCAGCGGCACGCCGAAGCGTTGCGCGCTGCCGATGGCCACGTCGGCGCCGAACTCACCCGGCGGGGTCAGCAGGGTCAGGGCCAGCAGGTCGGCGGCCACGGCCACCAGTGCGTTGGCGGCGTGGAAGCGCTCGGTCAGCTCGCGGTAGTCGAACACGTCACCATTGCTCGCCGGGTATTGCAGCAGGGCGCCGAAGAAGGCACTGACGTCGGTCAGTTCACGCTCGTCGCCCACCACCACGTCGATGCCCAGCGGCTCGGCACGGGTGCGCAATACGTCGAGGGTTTGCGGGTGGCTGTGCACGGAGGCGAAGAACGCGTTGCTGCCTTTGTTCTTGCTCAGGCGTTTGCAGAAGGTCATGGCTTCGGCAGCGGCGGTGGCTTCGTCCAACAGCGAGGCGTTGGCGATCGGCAGGCCGGTGAGGTCGCTGATCAGCGTCTGGAAGTTCAGCAGCGACTCCAGGCGGCCCTGGGAAATCTCCGGCTGATACGGAGTGTAGGCGGTGTACCAGGCCGGGTTTTCCAGCAGGTTGCGCAGGATCGGCGACGGTGTATGGCAGTTGTAGTAGCCCTGGCCGATGTAGGTCTTGAACAGCTCGTTCTTGGCGGCGATCGCCTTGATCGAAGCCAGTGCGTCGGCTTCGCTCAAGCCATCGCTCAGGCCCAGCACAGCGGTGCCCTTGATGCTTTCCGGGATCACGCTGGCGCTCAGGGCTTCCAGGGAATCAAAGCCCAGGGTGGCGAGCATGTGTTGCTCGTCGTCCTGGCGCGGGCCGATGTGGCGGGCGATGAATTCGTTGGCGGTGGTCAGATTAGTCATGGCGCGCTCCTCAGGCTTCAGCGTTGGCTTTGATCAGGCGGTCATACGCATCCTGATCCAACAGCTTAGCTACTGCGTCGGCATCAGCCGGTTTAAAGCGGAAGAACCAGCCTTCGCCCATCGGGTCTTCGTTGACCAGCTCGGGGCTGCCGTCCAGCTTTTCGTTTACTTCGAGGACTTCGCCGTCCAATGGCATGTATACGCCGCTGGCGGCCTTGACCGATTCAACGGTGGAGGCTTCTGCCCCTTTGTCGTAGGACTGCAGCTCAGGCAGTTGCACGAAAACCACATCACCCAGCGCGTTCTGCGCAAAAGCGGTAATGCCCACGGTCACGCTGCCGTCGGCTTCGGCGCGCAGCCATTCGTGATCTTCAGTAAAGCGCAACTCGCTCATGGAAACTCCTCAGGGCCAGATTCGTCTGGTGGACGGGATTGGAATAATGGGGAGTTGCTTAGCAAAATTGCGGCCAATGTTTTTTTGTCGTTATAAAACAATTAGTTACTGATTATGGCGGGTGATGATCGGAAGGTGGTTGTAGCGATATCGCTACAGCTGGGCCGTTGAAAAAAAGACTATGAGGATCAAAGCCTTGCATCGCGACGCCTGGGACGGTGTGTATTGATATCGTTCCACTGTAGCGCTTTCAGTACAGGCGGAGGTCGCTTTTGAGGGCGCCGTAGATCAAATGTGGGAGCGGGCTTGCTCGCGAATGCGGTATGTCAGTGCCGAATGTATTGACTGACCCAACGCATTCGCGAGCAAGCCCGCTCCCACATGTTGATCGCGTTCAGTCAGTCAGGGCTTGCTGGGAATACCGTACTTGCGCAAGCGATGGGCAATGGCGGTGTGGGAGGTTTGCAGGCGGCTGGCCAGCTGGCGCGTGGACGGATAGCTGACATAGAGCTTCTCCAGCAACCCGCGCTCGAAATCCTCCACGGCCTGCTCCAGGCTGTCGACTTCACCATCGTTCTGCCGCGCCACCGAGGTGCCGGCGATGTCCAGGTCGCCGATGTCCACCAGGCTGCTTTCGCAAATGGCCGCGGCGCGGAAGATCACGTTCTGCAACTGGCGCACGTTGCCCGGCCAGCGGTTGCCCAGCAGCGCCGGGTAGGTGCCCGGCGCCAGGCGGCAGACCGGGCGCTGGATCTGCGCGCAGGCCTGCTGCATGAAGTAGCGGGCCAGCAGCAGGATGTCCTGGCCGCGCTCGCGCAGGGGCGGCACTTCGACGTTGAGCACGTTGAGGCGGTAGAACAGGTCTTCGCGGAAGGTGCCTTCGCTGACCATCTTTTCCAGGTCGCGGTGGGTGGCGCTGAGGATCCGCACATTGACCTTCACCTCACGGTCGCCGCCCACCCGGCGGAAGCTGCCGTCGTTGAGAAACCGCAGCAGCTTGGCCTGCAAGTAAGGTGACATCTCGCCGATCTCGTCGAGGAACACCGTGCCTTGGTTGGCCAGTTCCATCAGCCCCGGCTTGCCGCCGCGCTGGGCACCGGTGAAGGCGCCGGGGGCGTAGCCGAACAGTTCGCTCTCGGCCAGGTTCTCCGGCAGCGCCGCGCAGTTCAGGGCCAGGAACGGCGCGCTGTGGCGCGCGCTGATGGCGTGGCAGGCACGGGCCACCAGCTCCTTGCCGGTGCCGGTCTCGCCCTGGATCAACAACGGTGCATCCAGCGCCGCCACCCGTTGCGCCCGCGCCTTGAGGGTGCGGATCGCCGGGGACTCGCCCAACAACGCGTCGAAACCTTCGGCGTGGTCATGGTGCAGCGCCGACAGTTGTTCGCCGATGCGGTTGGGTTGGTACAGGGTCAGCAGGGCGCCGGCGTCGGTGATCGGCGTGGCGTCCAGCAGCAGGGTCTGGCCGTTGACGCTGATTTCCCGCAGGGCCAGGCGAAAGCCGTGTTCCAGCAGGGTGGCCAGCAGGGTTGGGTCGTCGAACAGTTCGTTGATGCTTTCCCCGGCGGGTTCGCGACCGTACAAGGCGATCAGCGCCGGGTTGGCCAGCAGGATCTTGCCGGCGCTGTCCAGGGCCAGTACCGGGTCCGTCATGGCGGCGAGCAGGGCGTCGAGTTGCAGGTGCTGGCGCTGGCCGGGGAGGATGTCGACCACGGTCACGGCTTGCACGCCGCGCACGCTGAACAGTGCATCACGCAGCTCTTCCAGTACCTCGGCACTCAAGGTTGGCGCGTCGATGTAGACGTTGGGCGGAACCATTTCCACCGCATCCAGGTTCAGATTGCGCCCACCGAGCAAGGCCAGGACTTCCTGGGTGATGCCGACGCGGTCGATGAAGCTGACGTGGATACGCATGGGGCTGTTTTTGGTTCTGGCGAGCGAGAGGTGGCAAGTATGCCTTGGAGAAGATAGAGATCAAAATGTGGGAGCGGGCTTGCTCGCGAATGCGGTGTGTCAGTCACCGGATGTATCAACTGATACACCGCATTCGCGAGCAAGTCGAATCGTCGCACCGCCGCTCCCACATTTGATGGTTGGTGCCTGGGAAATCGGGTTATTCGAGGTGTTCGGGTTTGACCGGATCCCCAGGCTTCACATCCAGCTGATGCCGCACATCCTCAAACATCAAATCGTACTGCTTGTGCATCTGGCCATTGAGCACGGCAATCTTCGGCATGCCGTACTTCTGCGCGATGTTCATCGCCTGCCGGGCGAAGTCGAACGACTGGTCCTTGGGCAGGAAGAACTCTTCCTTGAGCTCCTTGCCCTGCACCGTGCCGTGCATCTTGAAGAGCATTCCCTTGCCTTCCTTTGGGTCCTGGCTGACTTCGTAGTCGATGCACAGGTTGTAGCTGTAGTCATCCTTGTTCAGCGCGTGGCGTTCGATGTGCAGGTGACCAGGTTCAAAGGTAGCCATAGGCGTTTCTCCTCTACTTCACAGGTAGGTGATGCCAGGTTTTGCGGTACTGATGCGGGTGCCGGCGCTGCCCTGGACAATCGCTTCGATGTCCGAGAGTGAACCGATCACTGCGGTTTTGCCAGTCTGGCGGGCGAACTCGCAGGCGGCCTGGACCTTGGGCCCCATGGAGCCGGCGGCGAAGCCGAGCTTTTCGATTTCGTCCGGGTGCGCCTGGCCGATGGCTTTCTGGGTGGGCTTGCCGAAGTCGATAAAGGCGGCATTGACGTCGGTGGCGATCACCAGCAAATCGGCGTCCAGTTGTCCGGCCAGCAAGGATGAGCACAGGTCTTTGTCGATCACGGCTTCAATGCCCTTGAGCTTGCCGTCTTCGCCATACATCGTCGGAATCCCGCCGCCGCCGGCGCAGATCACTATGCTGCCTTTTTCCAGCAGCCACTGGATCGGGCGGATTTCAAAGATCCGCTTTGGCCGTGGGCTGGCCACCACGCGGCGGTACTTGTCGCCATCGGGGGCAATCGCCCAGCCTTTTTCAGCGGCCAGTTTTTCCGCTTCGGCTTTGGAGTACACCGGGCCGATGGGTTTGGTCGGGTGCTGGAAGGCCGGGTCCTTGGCGTCGACTTCGACCTGGGTCAGCAGCGTGGCGAACGGCACTTCGAAGTCCAGCAGGTTGCCCAGTTCCTGTTCGATGATGTACCCGATCATGCCCTCGGTTTCGGCTCCCAACACATCCAGCGGGTAAGGTGAAACCTGGGTGTAGGCGGCAGCCTGCAGCGACAGCAGGCCCACTTGCGGGCCATTGCCGTGGGCAATCACCAGCTCGTTACCTTTGTGGATCTTGGCGATCTGTTCGGTAGCGATACGGATATTGGCCCGTTGATTGTCTGCGGTCATGGGTTCACCACGGCGCAGAAGGGCGTTGCCGCCCAGTGCAACGACGATACGCATATAAGGTTGTCCTTCCAGAATCCAGCGTTGTGAACACCGGGCCAAATGTGGGAGCGGGCTTGCTCGCGAAAGCGGTGTGTCGGTGAAAAATATAGCGACTGGCACGCCGCCTTCGCGAGCAAGCCCGCTCCCACATTTTGGACCGCGTATCAAAAGTGGGAGCGGTATTGGTTTAGATATCCGCCAGCGCCGACACCAGGATCGCCTTGATGGTGTGCATGCGGTTTTCCGCCTGTTCAAAGGCAATGTTGGCCGGGGACTCAAACACTTCTTCGGTCACTTCCACGCCATTGGCCAGGTTTGGATAACGCGCGGCGATGTCCTTGCCGACCTTGGTTTCGCTGTTGTGGAACGCCGGCAGGCAGTGCATGAATTTCACCCGTGGGTTGCCCGAGGCTTTCATCATCTTGGCGTTGACCTGGTACGGCAGCAGTTGCTCGATGCGCTCGTCCCACGCTTCCACCGGCTCGCCCATGGACACCCAGATATCGGTGTGGATGAAGTCCACGCCTTTCACCGCTTCCTTCGGGTCTTCGGTGATGGTGATGCGCGCGCCGCTTTCCTCGGCAAATGCCTGGCACTGCTTGATGAAATCAGCATGGGGCCACAGGGCTTTCGGTGCGCCGATGCGCACGTCCATGCCCAGCTTGGCGCCAATCATCAGCAGCGAGTTGCCCATGTTGTAGCGGGCGTCGCCCAGGTAGGCATAGCTGATGTCATGCAGCGGCTTGTCGCTGTGCTCGCGCATGGTCAGGGTGTCGGCGATCATCTGGGTGGGGTGGAATTCGGCGGTCAGGCCGTTGAACACCGGCACCCCGGCGAACTTGGCCAGCTCTTCGACGATTTCCTGTTCAAAGCCACGGTACTCGATGGCATCGAACATCCGGCCGAGGACGCGGGCGGTGTCCTTCATGCTTTCCTTGTGGCCGATCTGCGACGACACCGGGTCGATGTAGGTGACGTGGGCACCCTGGTCATGGGCCGCCACTTCGAACGCGCAACGGGTGCGGGTCGAGGTTTTTTCGAAGATCAGCGCGATGTTTTTGCCCTTCAGGTGCGGACGCTCGGTGCCGGTGTATTTGGCGCGCTTGAGGTCGCGGGACAGGTCCAGCAGGTAGTGCAGCTCGCGAGTGGTGTGGTGCATCAGCGACAGCAGGCTGCGGTTGCGCATATTAAAAGCCATGGTGGATCTCCTTCTGTTTAGGTTATCCCCCTGGCCGGCGCCTTATGAGCGGCGGCCAGGGTTTGAATATCAGTAGTCGATTGGGTCGCGAATGATCGGGCAGGTCATGCAGTGGCCGCCGCCACGGCCACGGCCGAGTTCACCGGCGCTGATGGTGATGACTTCCACACCGGCCTTGCGCAGCAAGGTGTTGGTGTAGGTGTTGCGGTCGTAGCCGATCACCACGCCAGGCTCCACGGCCACTACGTTGTTGCCGTCATCCCACTGCTCGCGCTCGGCGGCGAAGCTGTTGCCGCCGGTTTCCACCACACGCAGGGCCTTGAGGTTCAGGGCGGCGGCGACGGTGTCGAGGAAGTTGGTTTTTTCGCGCTGGATGTCGATGCCGCCGGGCTTGGTCTCGTCCGGGCGCAGGGTGAAAGCGACGATCTGGTTGACCACTTCCGGGAAGATCGTGACCAGGTCGCGGTCGCAGAAGCTGAACACGGTGTCGAGGTGCATCGCCGCGCGGGATTTTGGCAGGCCGGCGACGATCACACGCTCCACGGCCTTGTGCTTGAACAGGTTCAGGGCGAGTTGGCCGATGGCCTGGCGCGAGGAACGCTCGCCCATGCCGATCAACACCACGCCGTTACCAATCGGCATCACGTCGCCGCCTTCCAGGGTGGCGTTGCCGTGTTCCTGGTCAGGGTCGCCGTACCACACCTGGAAGTCCGCGTTGGTGAACTCGGGGTGGAATTTGTAGATGGCGCTGGCCAGCAGGGTTTCCTGGCGTCGCGCCGGCCAGTACATCGGGTTCAGCGTCACGCCACCGTAGATCCAGCAGGTGGTGTCGCGGGTGAACTGGGTGTTGGGCAGCGGCGGCAGGATGAAGCTTGAGTGGCCGAGGAAATCGCGGAACATCTCGATGGTCTTGCCACCGAAACTGCTCGGCAGGTCATCGGCCGACACGCCACCGATCAGGTACTCGGCGACCTTGCGCGGCTCCAGGCTGCGCAGCCACGAGCTGACCTCATTGACCAGCCCCAGGCCCACCTGGTTGGCGGTGATCTTGCGCTCCAGGATCCAGTCCAGCGCTTCGGGGATGGCGACGATGTCGGTCAGCAGGTTGTGCATTTCCAGCACATCGATGTCGCGCTCGCGCATCTTGGTCACGAAGTCGAAGTGGTCGCGCTTGGCCTGGGCTACCCACAGCACGTCATCGAACAGCAGTTCATCGCAGTTGTTTGGGGTCAGCCGCTGGTGGGCCAAACCTGGGGAGCACACCATGACTTTGCGCAGTTTGCCGGCTTCGGAATGTACGCCGTACTTCACTTTTTCCGTGGTCATTACAGATCCTCCAGTGAACAATAATTACAGGGTCAGGAAGCCGGAGTAGAGGCCATAGCCCGCCACGAGGGCGCCTATGACGACTGCGGCGAAAATCAGCTTCTCGACGTTGGTGAAAATCGGTTTGCCCAGTTCATGCTTGGCCATGGCGAACAGGATCACGCCAGGGGCGTAGAGCAGGGCGGACAGCAACAGGTACTTGGTGCCACCGGCGTACAGCAGCCAGACCGCGTAGATCAACGCGATGGCGCCGATCAGCAGGTCTTTCCTGCGTTCGCCCGGGGCGCTTTCATAGGTTTCACCGCGCACCGCCAGCAGCAGTGCATAGGCCGCCGACCACAGGTAAGGCACCAGGATCATCGAGGTGGCGAGGTAGATCAGCGACAGGTAAGTGCTGGCCGAGAACAGCGTGATCACCAGGAAAATCTGCACCATGGCGTTGGTCAGCCACAGGGCGTTGGCCGGCACGTGGTTGGCGTTTTCCTTACGCAGGAACTCCGGCATGGTGTGGTCCTTGGCGGCGGCGAACATGATCTCCGCACACAGCAGCACCCACGACAGCAGCGCCCCCAGCAAGGAAATGATCAAGCCGACGCTGATCAATACCGCGCCCCAGTGACCCACCACGTGCTCCAGCACGGCGGCCATCGACGGGTTTTGCAGCTTGGCCAATTCCGGTTGGGTCATGATCCCCAGGGACAGCACGTTCACCAGCATCAGGAACAGCAGCACGGTGATAAAACCAATCACCGTGGCCTTGCCGACGTCGGAGCGTTTTTCGGCGCGGGACGAGAAGATGCTCGCACCCTCAATGCCGATGAACACCCAGACGGTGACCAGCATCATGTTGCGCACCTGGTTCATCACGCTGCCCAGGTCCGGGTTTTTCACGCCCCAGATGTCGGCGGTGAAGATGTCCAGCTTGAACGCGAAGAGCGCGATCAACACAAACAGCACCAGCGGCACCACCTTGGCGATGGTGGTCACCAGGTTGATGAACGCGGCTTCCTTGATCCCGCGCAGTACCAGGAAGTGCACGGCCCACAGCAGCACCGACGCGCCGATCACCGCCGCCGGGGTGTTGCCTTCGCCGAAGATGGGGAAGAAGTAACCGAGGGTGCTGAACAGCAGCACGAAATAGCCGACGTTGCCCAACCAGGCACTGATCCAGTAACCCCAGGCGGATGAGAAACCCATGTAGTCGCCAAACCCGGCCTTGGCATAGGCATAGACCCCGCCGTCGAGGTCGGGCTTGCGATTGGCCAGGGTCTGGAACACGAACGCCAGGGTCAACATGCCCACGGCGGTGATCACCCAACCAATCAGTACCGCGCCGACATCGGCGCTGGCCGCCATGTTTTGCGGCAGTGAGAAGATCCCGCCACCAATCATTGAACCCACGACAAGTGCAACCAGTGCGCCGAGTCGAAGTTTTCCGGGAGATTCAGACATCGCATGACTCCAATGCAGGAGAAGAGAGACCACAGAATAAATCCGTGCGCTAATCAAACAGCTGACTCAGATCACTTCATTGGCACATTCCATTGTGAATTAATGACTTATGATGAAGGGTACGGGCGCTCAAGTGCCTCGCAGAGGCTCGTCGTAGAGCGGTTCTGCGTTTCAAACAACAGGTTTTCTCATTAGCGTGGACCTTTGAAGCTAGCCCGTATTTGCAGATATGCAAACTTTTACAGCGCAGCGTTATTTAAATTATAAATTTGTCTTAACGCTCTTTATTGTCATGCCTTTAAGTTATGAAGCAGGCGCCTTTGTTGGCTATATCTAATAAACGCTGCGCCGGCTTAATAAATTAGTTGAGTGCACAGTTGTTGGCTCAATGGTTGTTTTGTTCAGGAGTATTCATGTCCCAATCCTCGGAAAAGCTGCGCCTCAATGCCTTGATCGCCCTGGTGGTGGGCTCGATGATCGGCGGCGGGATTTTCTCGTTGCCGCAGAACATGGCGGCGCGGGCCGAGGTAGGCGCGGTGTTGATTGGCTGGGGCATTACCGCCGTGGGCATGCTGACCCTGGCCTTTGTGTTCCAGACCCTGGCCAACCGCAAGCCGGAACTGGATTCCGGCGTATACGCGTACGCCAAGGCCGGGTTTGGCGACTACATGGGTTTCTCGTCGGCCTGGGGCTACTGGATCAGTGCCTGGATGGGCAACGTCGGTTACTTCGTGTTGCTATTCAGTACCCTCGGCTACTTTTTTCCGGTGTTCGGTCAGGGCAATACCCCGGTAGCGATTGGCTGCGCATCGGTGTTGTTGTGGGCGGTGCATTTCCTGGTGATGCGCGGGATCAAGGAGGCGGCGTTTATCAACCAGATCACCACCGTGGCCAAGATCGTACCGCTGGTGATGTTTATCGTGATCGCCGCCGTGGCATTCAAGGCCGACATCTTTACCCGGGATATCTGGGGCCTGAGTAATCCGAATTTCGGCGGCGTGGTGGATCAGGTGCGCAACATGATGCTGGTCACGGTGTTTGTGTTTATCGGCATCGAGGGCGCCAGTGTCTACTCGGCGCGGGCCGAGAAACGCTCGGACGTGGGCCGGGCCACGGTCATCGGTTTCCTGGGGGTGTTGGCGCTGCTGGTATTGGTCAACCTGCTGTCGCTCGGGATCATGAGCCAGCCGGAACTGGCCAACCTGCAAAACCCGTCCCTGGCCGGGGTGCTGGAACATATCGTTGGCCCCTGGGGCGCGCTGTTGATCAGCATCGGCCTGGCTGTTTCGTTGCTGGGTGCGCTGCTGTCGTGGGCGTTGCTCTGCGCCGAAATTCTCTACGCCACCGCCCATGACAAAACCATGCCCGCGTTCCTGAAAAAGGAAAACGTCAACCAGGTGCCAGTCAATGCGTTGTGGCTGACCAATGTAATGATCCAGCTGTTCCTGGTGATCACGCTGTTTTCGGAAAGCACCTACACCACCCTGATCTACCTGGCGTCATCGATGATTTTGGTGCCCTACCTGTGGTCGGCGGCATATGCGGTGCTGTTGAGCGGCCGCGGTGAAACCTACGAAGGCGCCCATGGCGAACGCACCAAGGACCTGCTGGTGAGTCTGGTCGCCCTGGCCTATGCGGTGTGGCTGCTCTACGCCGGTGGCCTGAAGTACTTGCTGCTGTCGGCGCTGCTGTATGCACCGGGCGTGATCCTGTTTGCCCTGGCCAAGCGCGAGCAGGGCCAGCCCTTGTTTACCCATCTGGAAAAAGGCATTTTCGCCTGCGTGATCGCCGGGGCGAGCCTGGCGGCGTATGGGTTGTACAGCGGGGTATTGTCGTTGTGAGAATGCAGCTGGCGTATCAGGCGCCGTATGACTGGGCGGCGATGTTGGGCTTTTTGTCGGCGCGGGCGATCAGCGGGATGGAGACGGTGGACGCAGGCGTTTACTCGCGCAGTATCAGTGTCGACGGTCAGCAGGGTTGGCTCAGTGTGTCGCCTGGGGCCGGTGATTGGCTTGAGGTAACGGTGGGCTTCCCCGACCCGGCAGCGTTGCCGGAAATTGAGCGGCGGTTACGGGACATGTTTGACCTGTCGGCTGACCCGAAGCGGATCAACCGGCAACTGGCGAATGATCCCTTGATGGCGAGCTTGGTGGCGGCGCGTCCTGGCTTGCGGGTGCCGGGAACCTGGGATGGGCTGGAGTTGGCGATCCGCGCGGTGTTGGGCCAGCAGATTACCGTGGTGGCGGCGATCAAGCTGGCGGGCGAGCTGGTGGCGCAGTACGGCACGCCGCTGGTGACGCCCCATGCCGGTGTGACCCATGTGTTTCCTTCGGCCGAGGTGCTGGCAGCCGCAGATTTGGCAACCCTCGGCATGCCGAAAAGTCGCGGGCGTACCTTGTCGGGCGTGGCCCAGGCGTTGCTGGATGACCCGCAGATCTTCCAGGCGAAGGCGAACCTGAAGGAAGGCGTGGCGCGGTTGGTCGCATTACCCGGGATTGGTGACTGGACGGCGCAGTACATCGCCATGCGCCAGATGCGCGAGCAGGATGCGTTTGCCTCGGGGGATATCGGTTTGATCAATGCGCTGGTGGCGCTGGAAGGCGGGCCGGTGAGCCCGCGCCAGTTGCTGGCGCGGGCTGAGGCCTGGCGACCGCTTAGAGCCTATGCGGCGCAGCATTTGTGGACATCACTGAGCCGCGCGGATTGATTCTGCGTACCTGTGGCGAGGGAGCTTGCTCCCGCTGGGGCGCGAAGCGGCCCCATTGACCCAAAAGCTGGGGCCTGCTGCGCAGTCCAGCGGGAGCATGCTCCCTCGCCACAGGATCTTCGGTCACCACTGAGGGCGGTGTGAGCCCAATTCCCCTGCGGGCAAGTCCCACTGCAACGGTGTCCCGCTGATGGTCACCGGGGGCAGCAAGCGGTGGGCCGGGCCCCAGGCGGTTTGCTCCACCACCAAGCCTTGATCACCCGGTTCTTCGGCCCGCAGCGGTAGTTGTTCAGGGACTTGTCCTGCGTCCACCAACAGCTTTGCCGTGCGCGCGAGGGACAACAGTGCCGAACCGCCGCGGCCGGATTTCAAGCGTTCACTCAATGCCTGGATCGCACTGGCCGCCATCAAATACCCGGTGGCGTGGTCCAGCGCCTGCAACGGCAGCGGCACCGGTTTGTCCGAGTTTTTCCACTGCCTGCCAGCCTCGGCAATCCCGGTGCTCATCTGCACCAGGCTGTCGAACCCCCGGCGATTGCGCCACGGGCCGCTCCAGCCGTAGGCGTTGAGGCTGGCGTCGATCAGGCCAGGCGCGAGGGCTTGCAGCGCAGCCTCACCGTAGCCCAACTGTTCCAGTGCATCGGCGCGATAGCCGTGCAGCAGAATGTCGGTGTCCTTGAGCAGGTTTTCGAAGATCAGGCGGTCGTCGGGGTTTTTCAGGTCCAGGCGGGCGCAACGTTTGCCCAGGGTCATTTCCGGCACCACGCCGGGTTCGTTCCAGTCAGGGGAGTCGATGCGCAGTACATCGGCGCCGAGGCCTGCGAGAAAACGGCTGGCGGTGGGGCCGGCCAATACGCGCGTCAGGTCCAGCACCTTGATGCCCGCCAGCGGCCTTGCCACCGAGCCCAGCCAGGGTTTGTCGCTGAGGGCTGCAAAGGTCTGGCGATGGACCAGCGGTTCCTGATTGACCGCCAAGCCTTGTGGATGAACTTGCCAGTCTTGCCACGAACGCATCTGCGCCGCACAGCCGTTGGCTTCGACGATCGCCTGTTCCAGCTCGGCAGCGGTCCATGGCGCAACCTTCGCGGCCATTGCTTCACGGTCAGCGACCTGCCCGAGTACGCGCTCGGCGGCGGCACGGTGATGCGGTGCATTGGTGTGCAGGCGAATCCAGCCATCGGTGCAGGCGTAGTCGCCGGCAATCGGGTCCCACAGCGGCGGGGTGGTCCAGCCGTCGGGGCGCAGCGAGGAGGAGAACCAGAACGAGGCGAGGCGCCGGTCCACGGTCACCGAGGGCTGGCGCCCGGTTTGCTGCAACAGCAACTGGGCGACCGCCTGGCCTGCGGCGCCGATGCTGGCGCTGGCCAGTTCGGTGACGGCAAAGGTCGAGGGCAGGGCGCCGACCTCGGTTACGGCCAGTGGGGTGACGGGTAAATCGAGTGCTTCCTGGATGGGGGTGAGCAGATCAGTCATCAAAGGCCCTCCTAATGAGAAGGACCATCATAGAAGATCATCAGGGTTGAATGACAACCCCCGGCTCCAGCGGCAGGTCCACGCTGGCGATAAAGCCGCCGCCTTGATGATTGGCCAGGATCAGGCTGCCGCCATGGCGCTCTGCGGCGCGCCGCGCGATGGCCAGGCCCAGGCCATGGCCCTGGGCGGTTTGCCCCGGGGCGCGGTAAAACGGCTCGCCGAGTTGGCTCAGGTGTTCGCCATCCACGCCGGGGCCGTGGTCGCGCACACTGATCACAATGCGTTCGCCCTGGCGTCTGGCTTCCATTTCAATCGGTTGCCCGGGCGGGTTGAAGCGTTGGGCGTTGCGCAGCAGGTTATCCACCGCGCGTTCGATCATGGTCGGCCAGCCCTTGAGGTGCAGCCCGGCCTCGGCATCCAGTTGCACGGGTTGGTCCGGCGCGCCGAGCAAGGCGTCTTTTTGCAGGGTCCGGAGCAACGGGTTGAGGTCGATGTCTTCGGCACTGGCGTTATCGGCGTCCACCCGGGCGAGTACCAGGATTTCGCTGATCAGCGCTTCCAGGCGGTCGCATTCGCGGGTCAGGCGCGGCCAGAGTTTTTCCCGCGCTTCGGGCGTGGCCCGTTCTGCCAGGGCCAGGGCGATCCGCAGGCGGGCCAGGGGCGAGCGCAGTTCATGGGACACATCCCGCAGCAACTGGCGCTGGCTGCCGATCAGGCTTTGCAGGCGGGCGCCCATGCGGTTGAAGTCGGTGGCCAGTACGCCGAATTCGTCGCGACGGTTGGCCAGCCGCGCCAGGCTGTTCTGCTGATAGGTGGTCTGGCCCAGGTCGTGCACTGCGCCGCGCAGGCGGCTGAGGGGGCGGGTGATGGACAGCGTCACCAACAGGCTGAACAGGGTCAGCACCACCAGCGCAATCGCCAGGGCACTTAACGGCCAGAGCAGGCTGCTGCGGTGCCAGGCGTCCAGTTCCGGGTGGGGAATGCGGTAGATCAGCAGGTAGGTGTCGCCGGTTTTTTCGCTGGTGTACTCGGCGGTCAGCCGGCGCCAGGGCAGGTGGCGGTCCTGGCTGTCGTTTTGCCGGGCTTCGAGGGCGGCGGCGCGGCGCGGGAAAGTGCCGCGCACCACAGGCTCGCCGCTTTCGTTAAGCACTTGCACGTCAATGTGGTACTGACGCTTGCGCTGCTGCAGCAGCTCCTGGGCGGCGTCCTCGCCCTGGGCCTCGTAAAGCTGCGTCCATTCCTGCGCGAGGTTATTGAGCCCGGGGTGGCGGCTGAGAATCCAGGCGTCCTGGTTGAGCATATGCCCAAGCAGGATCGACAACCCGGCAACCAGGGCGATGGCCAGCCAGAAGCTGGCAAGGACGCGCCAGAACAATGAACGCACAAGAAATCCTCAAACAGGAAAAGCCCAGCGGCGGTGGCCACTGGGCTGGGAGTGAAGCTAGATCATTATTGCGCTTTTTGCGGCTGCTGGGCTTTCCAGGCCTGGAATTCCTTCCACTCGGCGCGGCGCTCGGCTTGTTTCTTCACGATCTCGTCGAATTTCTTCTGTTGATCGGGTTTCAGCACGGCACGGATGTCGGTCTGGGTTTTCTGCTTGGCGGCCGCCATTTCGTCTTTCATGGCTTTCTGATCAGCGGCTGGCAGTTTGTCCAGGTACTTGCGCACCAACTCTTTGCGAGCGTGCCATTGCTGGCCCATCAACTTGCCGATCTGCTGGCGCTGTTCAGGGCTCAGGTCCAGCTGGCTGAAAGGGCCACCTTTGCCCCGCATGCCGTGTTCACCGCCGTGACCTGGGCCACCCATCATGTGGCCTTCAGGACCGCCCATCGGGCCTGGGCCTTCTGGCGCAGCGGCCATGGCAACGGTTGGCAGGGCAGCAGCGAACATCAAAGCGATAAGGGTCTTGCGCATGGTGATTCTCCTGTCTCTATTCCGGTGAGTCCGGATGTGAGTAGATTACGGAGATCAAGGTCAGCGGCAGTCAGGGGACGGTAAAGCTTGGGTAAAGAGGATTTTGGGCGGGGCTGACAAAACTATTGGCGACCGTAGCAGCTGTCGAGCCTTGGCGAGGCTGCGATCCAGGCGCTGCGGTCTGACACATGTACCGAGGCGATGCTGTCGCAGCCTCGCCGAGGCTCGACAGCTGCTACGCGGGCTAGAGGCTGTAGTAATAGCCGCGGCTACGCAGCGCCACGATCCGTGGCCGGCCATCCGGGTGCGGGCCGATCTTCTTGCGCAGGTTGCTGACGTGCATGTCCAGGCTGCGGTCATACAGGGTCAGCTTGCGGCCCAGGGCGATTTGCGCCAGTTCCTGCTTGTCCAGCGGCTCGCCGGGCTGGCGCAGCAAGGCTTCCAGCAGGCGGCTTTCGGACACGGTCAGGGCAAATTCCTGTTCATCGATAGTGACCACGCCACGCACCGGGCTGAAGCACAGGTCGCCCAGCTCCAGCTGAGTGGACACGGCGGCCGGGTGGCTGCGGCGCAGCACGGCGCGCAGGCGCGCGGTCAGTTCACGAGGATCGCAGGGTTTGGCCAGGTAGTCGTCGGCGCCCAGTTCCAGGCCGAGGATCCGGTCCAGGGGTTCGCCCCTGGCCGAGAGCATCAGCACCGGCAGTTCCGGGTGGTCGCTGCGCAATTGCTTGAGCAACTCCAGGCCGCTGCCGTCGGGCAGCATCACGTCGAGCACGACGGCCGCCGGGGCGGCTTCGGCCAATGCCTTGCGGGCGCTCAAGCCGTCATGGCAGGCGCGCACCTGGAAACCTTCCTGGCTCAACCAACTGGTCAGCAGCTCACAGAGCTCCTGGTCATCATCTATCAGTAACAGCTCGCTCATGACTCACTCAATTTAGCCATTGTCGACGGCGCCGGTGCCCGCCACTGGCGAAGATCCCGCATAACAGGGCGATCAGCGCGACTGCCCCGCCGGTCACGAACCATTGTTGTTGCTCGGTAAGCCAGCGTGGCAAGGCACTGCCCTGTGCTTCTTTGAGTTGCTGGACCAGGCGTTGGTTCTCCTGGCGCAGTTTACTCAGTTGGGTACTTTCCCGCGTGGCGTCAGCACTTTGCAATTGCTTGCTCAGCTCATCGCGCTGGCGTTCGCTCTCTTTCAAACGTTGCTGCAAATCGGTGATCTGGCTGCCGGCACTCAAGGACAGGGGCGTGGAACTGCCGGTGTTCGAGGTTTCTTCAGCGTGGGCCGTAGCCCCGATCATTAACACTGCCAACAGACACAACTGACGTAAGCGCATCGGAACTCCTGATTCCACACGAATATTCAGAACGTTGTCGGCAGGTTACCGGGAATAATGAGCGTTTAGGAGTGCGCTGAAGCCATTTGGTTCAGCGCGCAACGAATCAAGGCAGGACTTGCTTGAACGGTTTGACCAGCACCTGGGCGTACACGCCGGCCGCTACATACGGATCAGCATCGGCCCAGGCTTGTGCCGCCGCCAGGGAGGCGAACTCGACAACCACCAGGCTACCGGTGAAGCCGGCATCTCCCGGGTCGTTGCTGTCTACCGCAGGATGCGGGCCGGCCAGTACCAGGCGGCCTTCGGCTTGCAGCTGTTTCAGGCGCTCGACGTGGGCCGGGCGTACGGACAGGCGTTTTTCCAGGGAGTTGGCGACGTCGGTGGAAATGATGGCGTAGAGCATGTCAGTCCTCGGTTTTCGGCGTGGTAGGGTCGGTGTCATGCAGGTGGCGCGACAGGTAGATACCCTGGCCGACCAGGAACAGCACGGTCATGCCCAGGCTGCCGAACACCTTGAAGTCCACCCAGTAGCTCTGGAAGGTAAAGGCGACGAACAGGTTGGCGGCGCCGCAGAACAGGAAAAACACGATCCAGGCGATGTTCAGGCGGGTCCACACCGGGTCTGGCAAGGTCAGCGCGTGGCCCATGATCCGCTTGATCAGCAGGCGATCACCGATGAAGTGGCTGCCGATAAAGGCCAGGGCGAACAGCCAGTTCACCACCGGGGCTTTCCATTTAAGGAAGGTTTCGCTGTGGAAGGCCAGGGTCAGGCTGCCGAACACAAGGCAGGCGACCAGGGTCAGCCATTGGCTTTTTTCCAGCTTGCGCTGGGAGATGAAGAGCGCGCCGTAGACCACCACGGAGCTGATGATCAGCACCGCCGTGGCGCTGTAGATGCCGCCGAGGGTCAGCTCGTGGCCGGCAAGATCGATAACGCGAGGGTCGGTTTTGTAAACGATGAAAAACAGCAACAGCGGGATGAAGTCGATGAATTGTTTCACAGTAAGAGCCAGAAGCTGGATGTGGCGGCATAATAACAAACATCCTTGGTAGCGAAAGCGCCAGCTGACTTGAGGTTACACACTCCCGTGAATGTTGATTTGCACTGCCATAGCACAGCCTCCGACGGCGCCCTGGCGCCCGCGGTCCTGGTTGCGCGTGCGTTTGAAAAAGGCGTGCGAGTCCTGTCGTTGACCGACCACGACACCCTCGAAGGCCTGGCAGAGGCCCGCGAAGCGGCGAATGCGTTGGGCATGCAACTGGTCAACGGAGTTGAATTGTCCTGCACCTGGGGCGGCGCAACCATCCACGTTTTGGGCTACGGTTTCGACGTCAACGCGCCGCCGCTGGTGGAGGCCATCGCCAAATTGCACGATGGCCGCTGGCTGCGGTCCGAAGAAATAAGCCGCAAGCTGGCCCTCAAGGGCATGCCCAACGGCCTGGAAGGCGCCCGCGCCATCCAGCAGGAACTGGGTGACAGCGGCAACGCCCCGGCCCGCCCGCACTTTGCCGACTGGATGGTGCGTGAAGGTTTTGTAAAGGATCGCGCCGAAGCGTTCCGCAAATGGCTGGGTGCCGGCAAGCTGGGGGACGTCAAGCAACACTGGCCAACCCTGGAAGACACCGTTGGCACACTGCGGGCAGCAGGTGCCTGGGTCAGCCTGGCGCATCCGTGGCATTACGATTTCACCCGCAGCAAGCGTCGCAAGCTGATTGGCGACTATATTGGAGCGGGCGGCCACGCAATCGAAGTGGTCAACGGGCATCAACCCGCCGAGCAGGTAGGCAGCCTGGCGATTCTTGCCCGCGAATTTGGTCTGCTGGTCAGCGCCGGCAGTGATTTTCATGGCCCCGGCGGCTGGTCCGAGATTGGCGAGTACCGCGCCGTTCCGGAAGATTTGCCGCCCCTTTGGTGTCGCTTCAAACATGACCCCATTATTGCCACCGTCTGAACAGGTAGAACACGTGAGTCAATTCTTCCAGATTCATCCGGAAAACCCGCAGGCGCGCCTGATCAAACAGGCCGTGGAGATCATCCGTGCCGGTGGCGTGGTGATCTACCCCACGGATTCGTCCTACGCCATCGGTTGCCAGATCGGCGACAAGAATGCGGTCGAGCGCGTAAGACGCCTGCGTGACCTGGACAAGAACCACAACTTCGCACTGATTTGCAGCGACCTGTCCCAGCTGGGGCTGTTCGCCAAGGTCGACACCGGCACCTTCCGCCTGCTCAAGGCGCACACGCCGGGGCCCTACACCTTCATCCTCAACGCCACCCGCGAAGTGCCGCGCCTGCTGCTGCACCCGAAGAAGCGCACCATCGGCCTGCGGGTGCCGGAACACCCGATCGCCCTGGCGCTGCTGGCCGAACTCGGTGAGCCGCTGATGAGTGTGTCGCTGATCCTGCCGGGGGAAGAAGAGCCGTTGTACGACCCTTATGAAATGCGCCGGCTGCTGGAAAAACACGTCGACCTGATCATCGACGGCGGCTACGGCGGCAACAAGGCCTCTACCGTGATCAACCTGGCCGACGGCGAGCCGGAAGTGGTGCGCGTAGGGTGTGGCGACCCGGCACCGTTCATGGTCGAGGCCTGAATGTCGGCCGTGGAAGCCGTCGACAGCCAGGCGGGCGCCCAGCAGGAACTGCCATTTGCCATGGTCTACGGCCAGGCCGTGATGGAAATGCCGCTGGACCTGTACATCCCGCCGGATGCGCTGGAAGTCTTCCTCGAAGCCTTCGAAGGTCCGCTGGACTTGCTGCTGTACCTGATCCGCAAGCAGAACATCAATATCCTCGACATCCCGGTGGCGGAAATCACCCGCCAGTACATGGGCTACGTCGAACTGATGCAGACCGTGCGCCTGGAACTGGCCGCCGAATACCTGGTGATGGCCGCGATGCTCGCGGAAATCAAGTCACGCATGCTGCTGCCGCGCTCGGAGACTATCGAGGCGGAAGAGGATGACCCCCGCGCCGAACTGATCCGCCGCCTGCAGGAGTACGAGCGCTTCAAGGCCGCGGCCGAAGGCATCGACGGTTTGAGCCGGGTCGGCCGCGATGTGCTGGTGCCCAAGCTCGACGCCCCGGAAGCCCGGGCGCGCAAGCTGCTGCCGGACGTGAGCCTGGAAGAGTTGCTGATGTCCATGGCCGAAGTACTGCGCCGTGGCGATATGTTTGAAAGCCACCAGGTCAGCCGCGAGGCACTGTCCACCCGCGAGCGCATGAGTGATGTGCTGGATCGCCTCAAGGGCGGCGGGTTTGTACCGTTTGTCGAGCTGTTTACCAAGGAAGAAGGGCGCCTGGGGGTAGTCGTGACCTTTATGGCGATCCTTGAGCTGGTCAAGGAATCCTTGGTCGAGCTGGTCCAGAATGAGCCTTTTGCGGCTATCCACGTGCGGGCGCGAGCCGAATAAAGAGCTGAATCGATGAATCTGACTGAACCCCGCGAACTGGCTCCGCTGCTGGAAGCCTTTCTCCTGGCCTCGGGCAAGCCGCAATCCCTGGAGCGCCTGTTCGAACTGTTTGAAGAAGCCGAGCGCCCTGAGCCGCCGGTGTTCAAGAAGGCCCTGGAGATTCTGCGCAAGTCCTGCGACGGCCGTGCCTTCGAGCTGCGGGAAGTGGCTTCCGGGTATCGCCTGCAAATTCGCGAGAAGTTTTCGCCGTGGGTCGGCCGCCTGTGGGAAGAACGCCCGCAGCGCTATTCCCGCGCGATGCTGGAAACCATGGCGCTGATCGCCTATCGCCAGCCGATCACCCGGGGCGAGATCGAAGACGTGCGCGGCGTCGCGGTCAACAGCCATATCGTCAAGACGTTGCTGGAGCGGGAGTGGATCAGGATCGTTGGCTACCGCGACGTGCCCGGCAAGCCGGCGATGTTTGCCACTACCAAGGTGTTCCTCGACCACTTCAACCTGAAAAACCTCGACGACTTGCCGCCGCTGGCCGAGCTGCGGGAGATGGAGCCGGACCCGGTCCTGGATTTCGACGACGCACCGGTGCCCGCCGGGTTGCAGGAGCTGGCCGACGCCAGCGCCGAGCCGGAAGAGCCGAAGGACGAAACCAGTTTCCACACATTGTTGCTGGAACTGGATGACATGGAGCAGGGCATCAAGACTGACTTCGATGACTTGCTGCGTGATGGTGCGGTCAGTGACGGTGAGCAGGAGCCTGCGTTGCAACTGAACGTTGAGGTTGAGCTGCCAGTCGAAGTTGAAGATGAGCCCGAGCCTGAACCCGAGGAGGACATCCTCGGCGTCGCCGAAGCCCGTGCCAAACTACTGGCCGCCGTCGCCGCGCTCGAACAACCGCCGCTGAGCGACGAAGAAGACGAAGCCCGCGCCCTGGCCGAAGCCATCGAAAACGAACGCCGCCAATTCGAAGACTGACGCAGAACAAAATGTGGGAGCGGGCTTGCTCGCGAATGCGGTGGATCAGCCAAGCATCCGGCGACTGACACACTGCATTCGCGAGCAAGCCCGCTCCCACATTTGGATTGTCGCCAGCAAGGAGAACTCAAATGAGCTCCACCAAAGACCCCTGCATCAGCGTCTGCAAATTCACCGATGACATCTGCGTGGGCTGCGGGCGCAGCAAGCGCGAGATCCGTGCCTGGAAGAAACTCGACAAGGTCGACAAGCGCACGGTACTCGCCGAAGCCGAGCTGCGCCTGCTGGCGCTGGGTGCCACCGGTCGGCGGAAAGGCAAATGAGCCTGCACTTATCGACTAGTCTCTGATGCGCAACGCGCGCCATGAGCGTATGATTCGCGACCCTTTGGCGATGCGTTCGCCAAAAGCCCAGCTTTTACTATCTTCAGGCCAAGCCTGAATCGACACACCGGGAGGTGCTTAAGATGAGTGACCAAGACCAGAACGACACCCAGGAAATCGGCCCCGCAGGCGAAAAACTGCAGAAAGTCCTCGCCCGTATCGGCGTAGGCTCGCGCCGCGACGTAGAAGCCTGGATCACCCAGAAGCGCATCAAGGTCAACGGCGTTGAAGCCACCCTTGGCCAGCGCGTCGACCTGCACGATGCCATCACCATTGATGGCAAGGTCATCAAGCGTGAAGAGGCCGCCGAATCGGTGCGCCGCGTCATCATGTACAACAAGCCTGATGGCGAAATCTGCACCCGTGACGACCCGGAAGGCCGTCCAACCGTATTCGACAAGATGCCGCGCCCCAAAGAAGGCCGCTGGATCAACATCGGTCGTCTCGACATCAACACCACCGGCTTGCTGATGTTCACCACCGACGGTGAGCTGGCCAACCGCCTGATGCACCCTTCCTACGAGATGGACCGTGAATACGCGGTACGTGTGCGTGGTGAAGTCGATGACGAAATGATCGAGCGCTTGAAAGCCGGCGTCGTGCTGGAAGACGGCCCGGCCAGGTTCACCGACATCAAGCAGGCGCCGGGCGGCGAAGGCTTCAACCATTGGTACCACTGCGTGGTGATGGAAGGCCGTAACCGTGAAGTACGTCGCCTGTGGGAATCCCAGGGCCTGGTGGTCAGCCGCCTGAAGCGCGTGCGTTTCGGCCCGGTGTTCCTCAACTCCGACCTGCCGATGGGCCGCTGGCGCGAAATGAGCCAGTACGAAGTCGACATCCTCAGTGCCGAAGTCGGCCTGACGCCGGTGGCCATGCCGCAGATGAACGCCAAGAGCAAAGACAAGCTTGAGCGTATGCAGCGTAAATCGTCGCGTCCGGTGGCGCGTACCGACCGTGTTGCCCGCACCCTGCGCCCTGCGCTGGATGCACCGGCCACGGGCGGCCGCATCTCCCGCGAGCCGCACATCGAAGGCGAGCGTCGTCCTTCGGCACCGCCCCGTCAGGATGGCGAACGTGCGCCGCGCGCACCGCGTCCAGCCGGTCGTGGTGATGCACCTGCTGGCGGTCGCGGTAACCGTGGCGAGTCTGGTCGTGGTGCTCCGGCTGCGGGCCGTGCCGACGACAGCGCCAGCACCAAACGTCCAGCCAAGCCATCGCCGAAAAAGCGCCCGGGCCTGAAGCTGGTCGATGACGCGCCATCGGGCAAGCGTCGTGGTGCACCGGCCGGTTCCGGCCAGCGTCCAGGTTTTGGTCGCAAGAAGCCGCAGTGATTTGTTAAGCGCTGCATGAAAACGCCAACCCTCGGGTTGGCGTTTTTTTTGGCCTGGATTTGGAACCTGCTCTATGAGCAAAGCAGGTCCATTGTGGGAGCGGGCTTGCTCGCGAATGCGGTGTATCAGTTGATACATCCAGTGACTGACCCACCGCATTCGCGAGCAAGCCCGCTCCCACAGTTGATCTCCATTGTTTTGGCGGGCGTGTCAGAACATGAAAGCCCCATCGAACACGGGTTTATCGTCGAGGGCCAACACGCCACTGGCGAAGATCAGGTCCAGATGATGGCTGCCTTTCTGCCCGCCACCCAATCCCAGGTGCAGCCCGCAATGACGCTCTTCAAAGCCGGCGTTGCGCGCATACAAATCCTTCACGCCTTCATTGGTGCCAATGCCCAGTTCTTCCACCCGGCGATTGGACGGGTTGGCATTCAGGTATTTGTTGAAGTCATCCGCCAGCCCCGGCACTTCGCTGGCCACGGTGCAGATGGTCGAGTTCTCGATCCACAGTTCCAGCGGTGATTGCAGCACGCCGTATTTACGCGCAAAGGGAATGGTGCTGAGGAAGGTGCCGACAAACCGCACCTGGCCGTTGATGGCCTCGCTGTGGGTCGCGATCTCGCCGGGCGCCAGGTCGTGGTTGCCGACGCCGTTGATATTGGTCCACTTCTTGATGCTGCTCATGGGCGCTTCAAGGCGCGAGCCATGCTGGTCGGTGAAGCTCAGCACGCTGGCCTGGGACATGCGCCGGATCAACGTGGCGTTGAGGTCGGCAATCCGCTGTGGGGCGACGCTGAAGGTGTCGTAGAAGTAATCGCCATAGTCCTTGAGCAGCAGGGATTTTTTCCAGTGCTCGGCCATCACGCCTTGCAGGGCACGGATAAAGTCCGGGCCTTCGGCGCGTGGGTTGGGCAGGGTCGAGGAATCGTAGAGAAACATGTACAGGTCACAGCCTTCGATGGCCTTGGCCAGCGTTTCGCTGGGGGCTTGGTCCAGGCGTTGTACCTGGAAGTCGAAGCGGGCAGCGCAGCCCTGGATGATCGACTGGGCGATGGCGTCGTAGCGTTCGGTATGGCCAAGCAAAATGGTGGGGCGGTGCAGGCCGGCGAGGGCCGGGTGATGGGCGAGGTAATACAGAAAATGTTCGACGGCGCGGGCCTTGTCCATGACGTCCTTCCTTCAAAGCCTTCGGTAGGAGCAGTGGCAGGTGCGGCGTCCCGCACCTGCCGGGGTGCCTGATCAGATTAGAAAGGCCACATCGCGGTGCCGAACGGCACGACGGCATCGGCTTGCATCATTTCAACGGCGGCCTCATGGGTCGGCGCTTCAAACCAATCGTCGAGTTGCAGTTCGGTTTCCAGGTCATTTTCCAGTGCTTGCATGGTGAATCTCCTAGATGACGTTGTTTGAGAACGAGCTTGCCAGCTTGCTGCGCTGGGCAAGTGGATGAACCTAGAAGAGAGTGTTTGGGATTGCAAAATTTTTATTGACACGGTTCCATTTGGATTTTTTATTCCGTTTTGATGGCGATTTGGTTTATGTCGATGAAACAGAGAGTTGGTTGCATGGTTTTGTAGGAATCGTCCTTTCGTCAACTTCTCGTTATCTGAAAGAATTTTCCTAATGTCCCTCCTATCTGCCGCACCGCATCCTGTCAGCCCAGACAGGTTTGGCGGTGTACAATGCGCCGCGTTTTACTGTGATCCCACTCTCTCAGGGCTATCCGCCTTGTTCATTCCGCCTGGCCACAAGCCCGTCGGGTTCGATTTCGTCACAGATAAAAACAACAGGTGACGTATGACCGTAAGAAAAAACGCTGGACCGGGGTTTGATCGGCGCTGCTGTAGCCCGTTACCAAAGCAGCACCCCTCCATGAGCACCCTCAAACCTTGCGTGAGACCCTTTCCATGAGTGAAGCCAACTCGCATTCAGGCGAACTGAAGCGCGGCCTGAAAAATCGCCATATCCAACTGATCGCCCTCGGTGGCGCGATTGGCACCGGGTTGTTCCTGGGGTCGGCCGGCGTGCTGAAATCCGCCGGGCCGTCGATGATCCTCGGGTATGCCATCTGCGGCTTTATTGCCTTCATGATCATGCGCCAGCTGGGCGAGATGATCGTCGAAGAGCCGGTGGCCGGTTCCTTCAGCCACTTTGCCCACAAGTATTGGGGCGGTTTCGCCGGCTTCCTGTCGGGCTGGAACTGCTGGATTTTGTACATCCTGGTGGGCATGTCGGAGCTGACGGCGGTCGGCAAGTATGTGCACTACTGGTGGCCCGAGATCCCGACCTGGGTGTCGGCGGCGGCGTTTTTTGTGCTGATCAATGTGATCAATCTTTCCAACGTCAAGGTCTTCGGCGAGGCCGAGTTCTGGTTTGCGATCATCAAGGTGGTCGCCATTGTCGGCATGATCGCCCTGGGCAGTTACCTGTTGGTGAGTGGCACCGGCGGGCCACAAGCCTCGGTGACCAACCTGTGGGAGCACGGCGGGTTCTTTCCCCATGGCGTGGGTGGTTTGGTGATGGCCATGGCGATCATCATGTTCTCGTTTGGCGGCCTGGAGATGCTCGGGTTTACTGCGGCTGAGGCGGACAAGCCACGCACGGTGATTCCGAGGGCGATCAACCAGGTGATCTACCGGATCCTGATTTTCTACATCGGCGCGTTGGTGGTGCTGTTGTCGTTGACGCCTTGGGACAGCTTGCTGGAGACCCTGAATGCCTCCGGGGACGCCTATAGCGGCAGTCCGTTTGTGCAGGTGTTTTCGATGTTGGGCAGTAACACGGCAGCGCATATTCTCAACTTTGTGGTGCTGACGGCGGCGTTGTCGGTCTACAACAGCGGCACTTACTGCAATAGCCGGATGCTGTTGGGGATGGCCGAGCAGGGTGACGCGCCGCGGGCATTGGCGAAGATCGACAAGCGCGGGGTGCCGGTGCGGTCGATCCTGGCGTCGGCGGCGATTACGCTGGTGGCGGTGTTGATGAATTACCTGATTCCGCAGCATGCGCTGGAGTTGTTGATGTCGCTGGTGGTGGCGACCCTGGTGATCAACTGGGCGATGATCAGTTTTTCGCATTTCAAGTTTAGGCAGCATATGGATCGGACGGGGCAGGTGCCGTTGTTCAAGGCGCTTTGGTATCCGTATGGGAATTATGTTTGCCTGGCGTTTGTGGTGTTTATTCTTGGGGTGATGCTGCTGATTCCGGGGATTCAGGTGTCGGTGTATGCGATTCCGGTTTGGGTGGTGTTTATGTGGGTTTGTTATGGGATCAAGAACAGGCGCAAGGCTCGGGAGGGGGTGGTGTTGAGTTGATGGTGTACATATCCGTTTCTTCGGTAACGGCGACTTATGGTTCCGCTCTTACAGCGGGTCACTTTTGGCAAACGCCCCAAAAGTAACCAAAAGGTCTTTGCCCCACCACTCGGT
>NZ_JACAOX010000025.1:0-73631 GCF_013386015.1 Pseudomonas sp. B6001 | reverse complement strand
TCGGCGACGATACCTTGCAGCAGGTTCAGCCAGTGAGCGGCCAGGCGTTCGATGGTGCCAGTGTCGAATAAATCAGTGGCATAGGTGAATGTGGCGGCCAATGCGCCCTGGGTCTCGTGCGTGCCAAGGGTCAGATCGAATTGCGCCGTGTGCGAGCTCCAATCCAGGCTCTCGACATGCAAGCCTGGCAGTTGCAACGCTTGGGCGGCATCGCCGCTCTGGTGATTGAACATCACCTGGAACAACGGACTGTGGCTCATGTGTCGGTCCGGTGCGAGGGCTTGCACCAATTGCTCGAACGGCAAATCCTGGTGAGCCTGGGCGCCCAGCGAAGCCTGCTTGACCTGCGCCAGCAATTGATCGAAAGGCATTGCCCCCTGAATCCGCGCATCCAGCACCTGGGTATTGACGAAGAAGCCAATCAGGCCTTCGGTTTCAAGACGGTTGCGGTTGGCCACCGGCACGCCCACGCGGATGTCCGACTGGCCGCTGTAACGGTGCAGCAATACCTGGAATGAGGCGAGCAACAGCATGAACAAGGTGCAGCCTTCGCGCTGGGCCACGCGCTTGAGGCGTTCGGTCAGCCCGGCATCGATGGCGAGGTCCAGCCGCGCACCGCGGTAACTCTGCACCGCCGGACGGGCGCGGTCAGCAGGCAAAGGCAGCACTTCACCGCCATCACCCAGGCGTTCGGTCCAGTAACCCAATTGCCGCGCAAGCTCGCCGGCTTCCATCCATTTGCGCTGCCAGATCGCATAGTCGGCGTATTGAATCGGCAGCGCCTGCAGGTCCGGCGCCTGGCCGGTGCTGTGGGCAGCATAGAGTTTGACCAGGTCGTGAACCATGATCTGCGCCGATGCGCCGTCACAAATGATGTGGTGCTGGGTGAGCACCAGCACGTGGTCGTCCGGTGCCAGTTGCAACAGCTTGACCCGCAACAGCGGGCCCTGCTGCAAGTCGAACAGCGCAGTGATTTCAGTGTCAATCAACGCCTTGAGCGCTGCGGCGTCCGGCACCGCTTCCAGCACCACCGTCGTGACCGGCAGGCTCAGGCATGCGTGCGCAACCTGCAGCGGCCCTTCCGGCCCGTCGACAAACACCGTACGCAGCACCTCATGGCGCTCCAGCAATGCATCGAAGCTGCGCTGCAACGCCGGCACGTCCAGTGCACCGCGCAACCGCAGCGCCGTCGGCACATGGTAGGCCGCGCTGTGAGGGTCCAATTGCCAGAGGAACCACTGGCGCTCCTGGGCGTAGGACAGGCCGATATGCTCGAACTCGTCACGCATCGCCGGAATCGGCAACGCGGCAAAACTCATGTTTTTGCTGTGCAGCTTTTGCAGGAACGCTTGCCGTTGGGCGAGCGGCAAACGGATGAATCGCTGAACCAGAGACAGGTTATCGAGCTGAGTCATTTTCAAAGGGTCTCCAGGTCTGCCAGGAAGTCATGCATCTCACTCAAGTCTTCGCTGGAGTGAGGTGTCAGGTGCACCGCCAGTTGCGCGGCGTACTCCGACAGCGATGGGGTTCGAAATAAAAGGTCCAGGGGCACGGCTGCGCCTTGCTCCATTTGCAGGCGGGCTGTCGCTTGGGTCGCCAGCAGGGAATGCCCGCCCAATTCAAAGAAGTTGTCGTCGCGCCCTACCCGCGCAAGCTTGAGCACCTCTTGCCAGATCTGTGCGACGCTCTGCTCAAGCGCCCCTTGCGGCGCCACATAGGCCCGCAGCAACTGATTGGCGTCGGGCAGCGGCAAGGCTTTGCGGTCCAGCTTGCCGTTGGGCGTCAGCGGGAAGCGCTCAAGCAGCATCCAGTGCGCCGGAATCATGTAGTCCGGCAGGTCGCAGGCGAGCCGCGCCTTCAGCTCGTCGCGCAGCGCCACCAACGACTGCGCCTCGGCCGCCTCAGTACCGGCCGCAATCAGGTAGGCCACCAACTGCGTGCCACCCGGCCCTTGCTGAGGCACCACCACCGCCTCGCGGATCGCGTCCTGCGCCAACAGGCACGCTTCGATCTCTCCCAACTCGATGCGAAAGCCACGAATTTTCACCTGGTGGTCTGCCCGGCCGATGTACTCGATCACACCGTCGATGCGATGTCGCGCAAGGTCACCGGTGCGGTACAGCCGTGTGCCATTGCCAAATGGATCCGGCAGGAAGCGTTCGGCGGTGAGCGCCGGCCGCTCGTGGTACCCGCGCGCCAGGCCATCACCGCCAATCAGCAATTCACCGATCAACCCGACAGGGTTCGGCGCGAAGTGCTCGCCGACGATGTACAGCGAGGTGTTGGCAATCGGCCGGCCGAGGTAAGGCAAGCGCTTGTCTGTGGTCAGTGGATAAGCCGCCGACCAGATCGTGGTTTCCGTGGGCCCATAGAGGTTCCAGACCGGGCCTGCGACCGCCAGCAAGCGCTCGGCCAGGTCCTCGGCCAATGCCTCGCCGCCACACAGGCATGTGCGTCCGGCAAGACGCTCGGCCATGGGATGCTCAAGCAACATGCGCCACGTCGACGGCGTGGCCTGCACGATACTGACCTGCTGCTGTTCGATAATCCCCAGCAATGCTTCAGGGTCGTGGGCGCTCTGTTTGTCCACCAGCACCACGGCCGCACCGCTGAACAGCGCGCCGTACAGTTCCAGGCCGAAAATATCGAACGAGAAGGTGGTCAGCGACAGCAGGCGGTCACTTGCCTCGATGCCTGGTTCGCGGGCCATGCTGGCAACGAAATTCACCAGGGCACCATGGCGTACCATCACACCCTTGGGCTTGCCGGTAGAGCCCGAGGTATAAATGGCGTAGCACAGGTTATCGCCGTCCACCGACACCTGCGGATTGGCCGCCTGTTCAGGGCTGACCGATTCATCCATTGCACTCGCCAAGACGGTGTGCACCCCTGCCGGAATCGGCAACTGGCGCAGCAACGATGCCTGAGTCAGAAGCAACTGCAACCCACTGTCTTCAATCATGTGGGCCAGGCGATCCACCGGATAGTGCGGATCGAGCGGCACGTAGGCGCCACCGGCCTTGAGGATCGCCAGCAGCCCGACGATCATGTCCACCCCACGCTCAAGGGCGATACCCACCGGTTGGTCAGCGCCGACACCGAGTTCAATCAAACGATGCGCCAGGCGATTGGCCTGGGTATTGAGTTGAGCGTAGGTCAGCGCCTGATCAGCAAACAGCAGCGCCGTGGCATCCGGCGTCTGCCGTGCCCGCGCCTCAAACAGACGATGAATGCAGTGCTCGCCCGGGTAGACGCTTGCGGTGGCGTTCCAGTCCTGCAATTGCTGGCGGGTTTCACTCGGGTCCAACAGCGTGAGGTCACCCAGTGGCCGTGCGGCATCGCTGCTCATTTGCAGCAGAAGACGCTTGAGGTGCACGCCGATCTGCTCCACCGACACAGGTGTGAAGCTCGCACATTGATAGCTGAACTGCACGGTCAGCTCGGCGCCCAGGCCCACCAGCAGGGTCAGCGGGTAGTTGGTTTGCTCCAGATTGCCCACGGCACCAAAGCGCAGACCCTGAGGCGAACCTTTCTCCAGGGCTTCTGAAATCGGATAGTTCTCAAACACCAGGATGTTGTCGAACAGCGCTTCACCACCCTGCCCCGCCCAGCGCTGGATATCGAACAACGCGGTGTGCTCGAAGTCCCGCAACGCCAGGTTCTGCGCCTGGACGCTGTGCAGCCAATCCCCCAGGCTCTGCTCGGAGCGCGGGCTGGCAATGACCGGCAAGGTGTTGATGAACAGGCCAATCTGTTGCTCGACGCCTGCCAGGTCCGCCGGGCGCCCCGACACGGTTGCGCCGAAGGCGACGCAGGACTTTGCGCTGTAACGCTGTAACAGCAACAGCCACGCAGCCTGGACCACAGTGTTGACGGTGACTTTCGCCTCTCGGGCAAAGTCGCCCAGACGGCGCGTTTGCTGCTCATCGAGGTGCAGGTGGTGGTGAGCGTAAAGGTGGTGGTGAGCGTAAAGGTGGGTGGCGATGCCCTGCGCCGGACGGGCAAACATCTGCGCCAGGCGAATCGGTTCATCCAGGGCGTGCAACTGCTCCTTCCAGAACGCTTCGCCGAGCGATGCGTCCTGCCGCTTCAGCCACGCGATGTAATCACGATACCGGCCAACGGGTCGTGCCACGGTTTCTGCGCTGTAGTGCTGTAACACTTCGCCGAGCAACTGCGCGCTGCTCCAGCCATCCATCAGGATGTGATGGTTGGTGTAGATCAGGTGATGACGATCAGTTGCCGTGCGTACCAGTACCAGGCGCATCAAGGGCGCGCAGTTCAGGTCCAGGCCTTGGGCGCGCTCTTCATCGGCCAGGGTTTGCAGTGCCGCATCCCGATCGGCGTGACCGCTCCAGTCGAGCACACGGAACGGCACCTGCACTTGACGCTGTACCACCTGCATCGGTTGTTCAAGATTGCCTTGCCAGATGAACCCGGTACGCAGGATGTCATGGGCATCCACCACGGCTTGCCAGGCCGCGCGGAAGCGTTGCGGATCGACGCCATCGATATCCAGGCGCATCTGGTTGATGTAATCGCCATTCCCCTGTTCGAGCAAGGTGTGGAACAGCATGCCCTGCTGCATCGGTGACAACGGGTAGATGTCGTCGATGCCTTGAGGTTCGAGCACCAGCGCATCGAGTTGGGCCTGAGAAAGTTGCGCCAACGGGAAATCCGACGGCGTCACTCCCCGGTTGGGGTTGTCGCAGCAATGGCCGATCAGCGCCGTCAGTTCTTGCACATAGTCGTCGGCCAGGCGCTGGATGGTCGCGGCATCGAACATCGCGCCGCTGTAGGTCCAGCTCAGGTCCAGTTCACCACCGAAGACTTTGCTGTTGAGCGCCAGCGGGTTGCCGAGCGGCCCCTGCAGGTTGACTTCTTCACCGCCGGATTCGCCGGTCGGCACAAACAGGGCGTCGTCGGCGGTATCGAAGCTGGCGTCGAACTGACCGAGATAGTTGAAGGTCAGGCACGGTAGCGGCAAGGCTTGCAGAGACTCCCGAGTCTGTTCATCGCCCAGGTGCGCCAGTGCGCCGAAGCCGATGCCCCTATGCGGAATTGCCCGCAGCTGCTCCTTGATCTGCTTGAGCGACCCAGCGAGATCCGCAACCGGCGACAGCCGCGCCGGGAACACGCTGGTGAACCAGCCCACGGTACGGGTCAGGTCGATGTGCTCGAACACGTCTTCGCGACCGTGCCCCTCAAGCAACACCAACGCATTGTCGTCACCGGTCCAGCGCGTTATCACCCGCGCCAGCGCGGTCAGCAATACGTCGTTGACCTGGGTGCGATAGGCCGCCGGCGCATCCTGCAACAGCTGGCGGGTCAGGGCCCGGTCCAGCTTGCTACGAAAGGTCAGGGCCTGATCATGTTGCTGCCCGCCGTTCGGACGGTCATACGGCAAGGCTGGCGAAGCGCCCTGCAACTGTTGTTGCCAGAAACCCAGCTCGGCCTGCAGCGCAGGGGTTGTGGCGTAGCCCTGCAATGCCGCCGCCCAGGCCTTGACCGCACTGGTCCTGGCCGGCAACTGCACACCTGCGCCTGAAAGGATTTGCCGGTAGGCGTTCTGCAGATCCTCGAACAGAATCCGCCACGACACGCCATCGACCACCAGGTGATGGATAATCAGCAACAGCCGTTGAGTGCCGTCCGCCAGGTTCGCCAGCACCGCGCGTATCAGCGAGCCGCCGTTCAATTGCAGGCTGCGCTGGGCTTCGTCACCCAGTGCCTCAAGGGCTGCGAGGTCCGCGACCTCCACTGGCCACAGAAGCGTTTGATCCGTGTGCGCCGCGACGTCACGGTAGTGTGCCGACCAGCCGTCAGCCCGTTCGACGAAATCCAGGCGCAAGCTGTCGTGATGCGCCACCAAAGCCTCCAGCGCCTGCTCCAGTGCGTGTGCATCCAGTGCCTGCGCCGGCTTGAGCATCACCGACTGGTTCCAGTGGTGACGATCGGGTATTTCCTGAGCGAAGAATTGCTGATGAATCGGCAACAGCACCGTGGTGCCGGTTGCCGGTCGCTGATCGATCGACGGCAGCGTCTCACCGGTCTGTGCGACCACGGCCAGCGCCTGGATGCTCTGGTGCTGGAACAGGTCTTTGGGGCTGAAGCGAATCCCCGCCTGCCGCGCACGGCTGACCACCTGGATCGAAATGATCGAATCGCCACCCAGTTCGAAGAAGTTGTCGCTGATGC
Organism: Pseudomonas sp. B6001; assembly: GCF_013386015.1. NCBI lineage: Bacteria > Pseudomonadati > Pseudomonadota > Gammaproteobacteria > Pseudomonadales > Pseudomonadaceae > Pseudomonas > Pseudomonas sp. B6001. Next base: position 67,433 of record NZ_JACAOX010000025.1, on the reverse strand, counting down.
CCACCTGCCCAAGCTTGAGCACGTCTTGCCAGATCGTCGCCAGTTGCTGCTCCAGCGCGTTGCGCGGAGCGACGTAGGCTTGTTGCAGTTGACTGACATCCGGTTTGGGCAGGTTCTTGCGATCCAGCTTGCCGTTCGGTGTCAGCGGCATGCGTTCCAGAGACAAGACATACGCCGGCACCATGTGCGCCGGCAATGAAGCCTGGAGCTGCGCACGCAGGTCTTCGCTGAAACCGGCACGGGTTGAATCGCCGACCACGTAAGCCACCAGGCGCTTGCCGCTACCGGCGCTGCCTTCCTGGGCCACGACCACCGCTTCGCGCACACCCTGAAGGGCTTGCAGCGCCGCTTCGACCTCACCCAGCTCGATGCGGAAGCCGCGAATCTTCACCTGATTGTCGATACGATCCAGATAGTCGAACGTGCCGTCGGCGCGCTGGCGCACCAGGTCGCCTGTGCGGTAAAGCAGGCCGCCAGCGGCGCTGAACGGGTCAGCGACAAAACGCTCGGCGGTCAGCCCCGGTCGGTTGAGGTACCCACGGGCCAGGCCGGTGCCCCCCAGATACAGCTCACCGGCCATGCCTTGGGGCAACAGGTTCAGGTCGGCGTCGAACACATAGGCGCTGCGGTCACCGATGCGGCTGCCGATCGGCGCGTAGGCAGCACCGCACGGCACCTCGCGACCGGCCTTCCAGATCAGCGGGGTGACCACGGTTTCGGTCGGGCCGTAGCCGTTGATGATGTAGTCCGGATCGAGCGCACGCTTGACCCGCTCGAAACTGGCGTTCGGCACCGCGTCACCGCCAAAGCAATAGATGCGCACCTTCGGTGGATTGCCGACGCGCTCGGCATGTTCGGCCAGTTGTTGCAGGTACACCGGCGGGAACGCGACCACGGTCACGCCGTGTTCGATCATGGCGTTGTAGGTCTGCTCCGGCGTCCACAGCGTGTCGTCGCGAATCAGCAGCGAAGCCCCGTGAGTCAGGCTGGTCAGCCAGCGCTCGTGGGCACCGTCGAAGGCGAACGACATGAAGTGGAACTCACAGTCGCTGTCGCGCATTTCATAGCGCTGGCCGATGGCCTGGCAATGCATGGCCAATGGACCGTGGGCAACGCTGACGCCTTTCGGATTGCCAGTGGAGCCGGAGGTGTAGATCACATACGCAAGGTTGTGCGGGTCGAGCTGCACCGAGGGTGCCTTGATCGACTGCTCACGCAGATCAAGACGGTCCAGCTCCAGCAAGGGTACCGATTCGGCAACCGGCAACTGCGCCGACACCGACGAATCGCTGATCAGCAGCGCCAGCCCCGAATCCTCGATCAGGTAGGCCAGGCGCTCGCGCGGGTAGAGGGTGTCCAGCGGCACATAAGCGCCGCCGGCCTTGAGCACCGCCAGCAACGCCACAATTACCGACTCGCTGCGCGGCAACGCCACACCCACACGGGTTTCAGCGCCAACGCCGCGGGCGATCAGCGCGTGGGCCAGTTGGTTGGCGCGCTGGTCGATTTCACCGTAGCTGAACTGCCGATCGTTGAAAATCACCGCTGTGCGTTGCGGGCGCTCGGCCGCCAGGGTGGCAATGCGCTGATGCACGCCGATGTCCACCGGGTACGGCTGTGGATGGTTCTGCGCTTGCTGGCGGGCCTGTTCGTCGCGGCTTGCCAGGGCGATTTCACCCAGGTTGCGTTCTGCCGACTCGGCAAACTGCTCAAGCAGTTGCAGCAAATGCGCACTGATGCCTTCGACCACCTCGCTCGCGAATTGGCCGCGGTCGAAGCTGTAATGCAACGCCAGCTGCCGGCCGAGGGTCACCGCCACGCTCAGCGCGTAGTGCGTCTGCTCCAGGTTGCCCACATCGCCGAACACCAGCCCCTGCCCGGCCTGGCTCAGCGCCTGGGCTACCGGATAGTTTTCGAACACCAGGATATTGTCGAACAGCGCTTCACCGCCCTGCCCGGCCCAACGTTGGATGTCCGCCAGCGGCGTGTGTTCGAAGTCACGCAGGCTGAGATTCTGCGCCTGTACCGTTTGCAACCATTGGCCGACGCTTTGATCGGGACGCGGTGCGCCGATCACCGGGAGGGTGTTGATGAACAGGCCGACCTGTTGCTCGATGCCCGGCAAGTCCGCCGGACGACCGGCCACGGTCGCACCGAACGCGACTGCTTCGTGTCCGGTATAGCGTTGCAGCAACAGCAGCCACGCGGCTTGCACGAGGGTGTTGACGGTGATTTTCTGCTGGCGGGCAAACGCTTCCAGCGCCTGGGTGCGTTGCTCGTCCAGCGTCAGGTAATGGTCGCCGTGACCGCTCTGGCGCTCGCCAGCGGTGGCCGCGCGGGCCAGCCGGGTCGGCGCTTGCAGCGCGGCCAGTTGTTCGCTCCAGAAGTCCTGGCTCAACTGGCCGTCCTGACGTTGCAGCCAGGCGATGTAGTCGCGATAACGGCCGCCGGCATTCGCCGGTGTGCGGCCGCTATAGCGCTGCAATACTTCGCCGAGCAACTGCGAGTTGCTCCAGCCGTCCATCAGGATGTGGTGATGGGTGTAAATCAGGTGCCATTGGTCACTGCCGGTCTGCACCAGTACCAGGCGCAGCAGGGGCGCACAGGCCAGGTCAAACCCTTGCGCTCGCTCGGCATCGGCCAGCGCCGCGAGGGCCGCCGGCTGATCGTCACGGGCCCGCCAATCCAGGGTGGCGAACGGCAGTTGCACCTGCTTGTGCACGATCTGCAGCGGTTGCGCCAGCTCGCCCTGCCAGACGAAACCGCTGCGCAGGATGTCTTGCGCATCGACGGTGGCCTGCCAAGCGGCGCGGAAACGCTCGGGATCCAGGCCCTGCACGTCGACGCGCAACTGGTTGATGTACTCACCCGCCGCCTGTTCGTACAGGGTATGGAACAGCAACCCTTGCTGCATGGGCGACAGCGGATAGAGATCGTCGAGCTGGCCGGCCGGCACCGGCAGCGCATCCAGTTGCGCCTGGGTCACCCGCGCCAGCGGGAAGTCCGATGGCGTGGCTTGCGCGGCCGGCAAGGTGCAGCAGTGTTCGATCAGTGCATGCAGCTCGCTGGCATAGCGGTCCACCAGTTGCTGCACGGTCGCGCTGTCGAACATCTCGCGGCTGAAGCCCCAGCTCATCGACAGTTCGCCGCCATAGACCTGGCCTTCAACCGTCAGCCAGTTGGCCAATGGTGCCGCCAGATCCTGTGCCACACCGCTGGTTTCGGCAGACGGCACAAACAAGGCCGCGTCGTCGAACTGACGGTCGAACTGGCCCAGGTAGTTGAAGGTGATCCGCGGTGGCGCCAGTGCCGCCAGCTCGGCGCGTACTGCCGGGGACGCCAGATGACGCAGCACGCCATAGCCCAGGCCTTTGTCCGGCACCGCGCGCAGTTGCTCCTTGATCGACTTGATCGAACCGTCGAGGTCATCGCGGGCGGTGAGGTTGACCGCGAACAGGCTGGTGAACCAACCCACGGTGCGACTCAGGTCGATGTCATCGAACAGGTCTTCGCGGCCATGGCCTTCAAGCTCGATCAGCGTGCCTGCCTGACCGCTCCAGCGACTGATGGTGCGGGCCAACGCGGTGAGCAGCAGGTCATTGACCTGCGTGCGGTACGCGGCGGGCGCCTGTTGCAGCAACTGACGGGTCCGTGCTGCGTCGAGTCGCCACTCGATTTTTTCACCCTGCGCATTTTGCAGGCTGGCGTCAGGTCGGTCGCACGGCAGATCCTTCGCATCCTGATGCTGGGTTTTCCAGTACATCAGTTGTTCATCGAAGCGCTGCGCTTGCTGTTCGAGCCGCGCAGTCCAGTCCTGGAATGCACTGGTTTTCGGCGGCAGCTCAATGCCGCCGCCTGCCGCCAATTGTTCGTAAGCCTGCTGCAGATCTTCCAGTAATACGCGCCAGGACACACCGTCGACCACCAGGTGGTGAACGATCAGCGCCAGGCGCTGGCTGCCATCGGCCAGCGTGACCAGCAAGGCTCGCAACAGCGGGCCGTTTTGCAGGTCAAGGCTGCGCTGCGCCTCGTTGCACAAGGTATTCAGGTGCTCCGCCGACTCGGCATCGCGTAGCCACAGATCAGCGCTTGCCACTGGAGCATCGTGGTTTTGCTGCCAGCCCTCGGTGCTTTCGGTAAAACGCAGGCGCAAGGCATCGTGGTGATTGATGATGTGCGTCAGCGCTGTATCGAGCCACTGCACATTCAAGGCCTCACGGGGAGTCAGCAGCAGCGATTGGTTCCAGTGTTCGCGCACCGGCATCCCGCGGCTGAAGAAATGCTGCTGGATCGGCCCGAGCACGGCATCACCGCTCACCGGCCCCTGATCCACCGCCGAGCGTTTATCGAGGGTGGCGACCAGTGCCAGGCTGCGCACGGTCTGGTACTGGAACAGGTCACGCGGGCTGACGCGGATGCCGGCCTGCCGCGCACGGCTGACCACCTGGATGGAGATGATCGAATCGCCGCCCAGCTCGAAGAAGTTGTCTTCGAGGCCGACGCGCTCAAGACCGAGCACATCCTCCCAGATCGCCGCCAGGGCTTTTTGCAATGCATCCTGTGGCGCCACAAACGCCTGCTGCGGCGCAGCTTCCGGCAACGGCAAGGCCTTGCGGTCGAGCTTGCCGTTGGCGGTCACCGGCAATTTCACCAGCGGCATCAGGTGGGTGGGCACCATGTATTCCGGCAGGCTGTTCAACAGCCACGCCTTGAGCTCCGGTTGCCACAGCGTGGCAGGCTCGCCTCCCTCCAGCACCAGGTAAGCAACCAACTGTTTGCCCCCCTGCACCAGCACCACGGCCTCGCGCACCAGCGGGTGTTGCATCAGGCGGGTCTCGATTTCACCCAGCTCGATACGCAGGCCGCGCAGCTTGACCTGATGATCGAGGCGGCCGAGGTATTCGATCACACCGTCGGCGCGCTGGCGCACCCGGTCGCCGGTCCGGTACAGCCGCGCGCCGTCATTGAACGGGCACGGCACAAAACGCTCGGCGGTCAACGCCGGGCGCCGGTGGTAACTGCGGGCCAGCCCGGTGCCACCGAGGTAAAGCTCACCGCTGACGCCTGCCGGCACAGGGTTGAGTTGCGCGTCGAGGATGTAGGTTCCCAGATTGGCAATGGGGCGGCCGATGGGCACGCTGTCGGCACCTTCGTCGATGCAGGTCCAATGGGTGACGTCGATGGCCGCTTCAGTCGGGCCGTAGAGGTTGTACAACCCGGCGCCCGGAAGCTTGGCGAACACCTGCAACTGCGCATCCAGCGCCAGCGCCTCGCCACTGCATACGATGCGCTTGAGGCTGGCGCAGGCCTGCACGCCCGGCTCGTGGATAAATGCCTGCAGCATCGACGGTACGAAGTGCAGCGTGGTGATAGCGTGCTCGCCAATGGTCTCGATCAGGCGAGCCGGCTCGCGATGCTCGCCGGGTGCTGCGACCACCAGCCGTGCGCCGCTCATCAACGGCCAGAAGAACTCCCACACCGACACGTCAAAGCTGAACGGGGTTTTCTGCAACACTGCGTCGCTGGCTTCCAGGCCATAAGCCTGCTGCATCCAGCACAGGCGGTTGACCAACGCACGATGGCTGTTGCCTGCGCCCTTGGGCTTGCCGGTGGAGCCGGAGGTGTAGATCACATAGGCGAGGTTCAGCGCGTGCACGTTGACGGCCAGAGGCTCGCGGCCGTAATCGTCGAGCCAGCCTTGTGCCTGGTCGAGTGCGATGACGTTAATGCCGTCGACCGGCAAGGTCGACAGCAGGCTCTGCTGGCTGAGCAGCAGCCCGATGCCGCTGTCTTCGATCATGTAAGCCAGGCGTTCGCGGGGGTATTCAGGGTCCAGCGGGACGTAGGCGCCGCCGGCCTTGAGAATCGCCAGCAGGCCGACCACCATTTCGATGGAGCGCTCGATGCAGATCCCCACCAGTACGTCCGGGCCAACACCCTGCTCGCGCAGGGCATGGGCCAACTGGTTGGCGCGCGCGTCGAGCTGCGCGTAGGTCAACTGCGTCGCGCCGAACACCAGGGCAACGGCGTGCGGAGTGCGTTGTACCTGGTCTTCGATCAGGTGGTGGATGCCACGTTCGGTCGGGTACGTTTCGGCCGTCTGGTTCCAGTCATGCACCAGCACGTGCTGCTCTGCGGCGGCGAGCATCGGCAGTTCACCGATGCGCTGGCTGCCATCGGCGACCATCGCCTGCAACAGGCTGAGCCAGTGCCGGGCCATGCGCTCGATGGTGGCGGCGTCGAACAGGTCATTGGCATAGGTCAGCGCGGCGTGCAGGGTGCCGGACTTCTCGTAGGTGTCCAGGCTCAGGTCAAACTGGGTGGTACGGCCTTGCCATTGCACCAGGGACAGTTCAAGCCCGGAGGCGGTGTTGACCGCGGCGATGTCCGCCACTTGCGGCTGATGGTTGTACATCACCTGGAACAGCGGCGTGTGGCTCAGGCTGCGCTCGACTTTCAAGGCTTCTACCAGGCGTTCGAACGGCAATTCCTGATGGGCCTGGGCGCCCAGTGCGTGTTCCTTGATGCCTTGCAGCAACTCGTCGACGCGGGTTTGCCCGGTCAGTTCGGTGCGCAACACCTGGGTATTGACGAAGAAACCGATCAGCCCTTCGACTTCGCTGCGGTTGCGGTTGGCAATCGGAACGCCAACCCGAATGTCGCCCTGCCCGGTGTAGCGATGCAGCAGCACGTTGAACGCGCCGAGCAGCAACATGAACAAGGTCACATTGTGTTTTTGCGCGCAACTGCGCAACTGCGCAGCCAGCGCCGGATCAATCGCAAAGTCATGCCGGGTGCCCTGGTAGCTGGGCATCGCCGGGCGTGGATGGTCGATGGGCAGTTCCAGTACCGGGTGCTCATCTCCCAGGCGTGCCTGCCAGTATTCCAGCTGACGAGCCTGCTCGCCGGCCTCCAGCCAGCGGCGCTGCCACAGGGCGTAGTCGCTGTACTGGATCGGCAGGGCCGGCAGTTGCGGCGGCTCGTTGCGCTCATGGGCGTCGTAGCAGCGAATGAACTCGTCGATCAGCACGTTCATCGACCAGCCGTCGGACACGATGTGGTGCAAGGTCAGCAGCAGCACGTGTTCCTGCTCGGCCAGCTTGAGCAATTGCACCCGCAGCAGCGGGCCGTTGGCCAGGTCGAAGGGCAACAGCGACTGACGGGTAGCGGCCTGCATCACCGCCTGCTCACGCTCGGCGGGTGCCAGGGCGCTGAAGTCCAACTGTTCGACAACCAGCGGCGACTGCGCGGCCACTTGCAACAGACGATCATCCGCCTGGCGCTGGAACACCGTGCGCAACGTCTCATGGCGGGCCACCAGGCTGGCGAACGCCTGCTCGATCGCCGGCAGGCTCAAGGCGCCCTTGAGCCGTACCGCGCCGGGCAGGTTATAGGCGCCACTGGCCGGGTCCAGTTGCCACAGAAACCACATCCGCTGCTGCGCATAGGACAGCGCCTGCCGGTCCTCGGCCTCCACCCCTGCCGGGATCGGAAACCGGGAAAAATCCACCCCTTCCTTGTGTAGCGCCTGGAGGAACATCTGGCGTTTTTCCAGGGGCAACCCGATAAACCGGCGAGCAAGTTTCAAGGAGTCTTCAGCGTTCATTTCTTGGGATCCGGGGCAATAGGCAGGAAGCACAAAGGCACGTCGTCCCTATAAAACGAATCCGGAAGGGAAAAATTAGCGGGGATTGGGGGCGCAGACCACGGTGTCATCAAGGGTTACATCAAACACCGAGAGGCTGGGCGCAGCTGTCCTATCATTGACGCAACCCATCAATTGCAACTACATTTAGTTGCAGGCGAGAATCGCCGTGTCGAAAAATGAAAAGCTGCTGGCCAAACTGCTCAATGAGCAATCGGCCTTTACCTGGCCCGAACTCGTCACGCTGCTGCGGCGCCTGGGATACACGCAAATCGAAGGGGCGGGTAGCCGGGTCAGGTTCGACATAGGCGACCCCAGTGCAATGATCACCCTGCACAAGCCTCACCCCGGCAACGAACTGAAACACTACATTCGGCGCCAGATCATCGAACAATTGAAATCAGGAGAACTGATTCAGTGAACAACCAGCTGAAACACAAAGGCTACATCGGCTCCATCGAAGCCAGCATCGAAGACAACTGCCTGTTCGGAAAGCTGCTTTTCATCAAGGCCCTGGTCAGCTACGAGGGCAAAACCGTCGCCGAACTGGACGCCGCCTTTTGCACCGCCGTGGACGACTACATCGAGACCTGCCAGGCCCTTGGGCAAGCACCGGAAAAGCCCTGCAAGGGTTCGTTCAACGTCCGTGTCGGCCATGACCTCCACCTGGCCGCCGCCCTCGCCGCGACCCGGCAAAAAGTCACGTTGAACGATCTCACGCGCCAGGCGCTGAACGAATTCCTGCAACATCGCGGCGCACTGGTGACCGGGTAATCACCCCAGCCGCCGATACCCCAGCACCGCCGCCCCAAGCACCACCGCACCCGCCGCCAGCGCCACCCAGAACCCGCTGGGTGCGCCGAAGCGGTCGATCATCCAGCCGGAGCTGGCAGCACCAATGGCCACGCCGATGCTCAGGCCGGTGATCAGCCAGGTCATGCCTTCGGTCAAGCGGCTGGGCGGAACGATTTGTTCCACCAGGGCCATGGACACGATCAGGGTCGGGGCGAAGAACAGGCCGGAGATGAAGATCGCGGCCGCCAACCCCGGAATATTCGTCACCAGCAACAACGGCAACGTGGTCACGGCGGTGGCCACGCCGCAGTACAAGAACTGGCGCGGCAGCGGTGCTTTCAACTTGAGCGCACCGAACGCCAGCCCGGCCAGACACGAACCGATGGCGTATACCGACAATACAATGCTCGCCGCGGCGGGCTGGCCCTGATGCTGGGCGAACGCGACACTGACCACATCCACCACCCCAACGATGATGCCCATGGCCATCAACAGCACCATCAGGATCAACACCGAGGGCGAGGCGATCAGCCAACGGCCGTGCTCGGCGTGATGTTCATGCACCGGTGGCTCGGTCTGGCGTTGCAGCACAAAGGCGGTCACGCCCACTGCCAGAAACAGCGCGGCAATCAACGGCCCCGCTTCGGGGAACAGCAGCACGCACAGACCCACCGAGACCGGCGGGCCAATGATGAACACCACCTCGTCGAGCACCGACTCCAGGGCAAACGCCGTTTGCAGTTTGGGCTGGCCGCGATACAGCTCGGTCCAGCGCGCCCGCACCATGGCCGACATGTTGGGCATGCAGCCGGCCAGCGCGGCAAAGACGAACAGCGTCCACGTTGGCGCCTGCACCCGGGTGCAGAGCAACAGCAGCAACAGCGCGCCGCCGCCGATGGACGCGGCCACCGGCAACACCCGGCCCTGGCCATAACGGTCCACCAACCGTGAGACCTGGGGCGCGCAAAACGCGGTGGCCAGGGCGAAGGTAGCGGTCACCGCACCGGCCAAACCGTAACCGCCGTGCACTTGCGACAGCATGGTGATCAAGCCGATCCCGGTCATGGAGATCGGCATGCGGGCGAGCATGCCCGCCAATACAAAAGCCCTGGAACCTGGCGCCTGGAACAGCTCGGCGTAGGGGTTTGCCATGGTGTGTAACCTCTTCCTGAGCGCCCTGAAACTTGCTATTCGAGGTGTTCGGGGCAAAATACATACGGTGCGTATGTGACAAATCATGCGTAACATACGCGTCGTATGTCAATCACCTATTGTGAGCCTTACCCATGAGCCGAGCCCGTGCCGACATGATCGAAGACACCCGCGCCCGCCTGATCGCCAGCGCCCGCCAGGCCTTCGCCACACAAGGCTACGCCCAGACGTCGATGGACGATTTCACCGCTCGCGCCGGCCTGACCCGGGGTGCGTTGTACCATCATTTTGGCGACAAGAAAGGCTTGCTCGCGGCAGTGGTTGCGCAGCTCGACGGTGAAATGGACGCGAGCCTGCAACGTATCTCGGAGCAGGCGGTTGATCCTTGGGAAGGGTTTTGCGAGCGCTGCCGGGTTTATTTGCGCATGGCTCAGGATCCCGAGGTCCAGCGCATCGTATTGCAGGATGCCCCGGCGGTGCTGGGCGCAACTGACCAGCAGCAATGCGTGGACTCGCTGCGCCGTTTGCTCGATGACTTGATGCAGGCGGACCTAGTCGAGCAGGCGTGCAGCCAGGCGCTGGCGAGGCTGATCAATGGCAGCCTGGTGAGCGCATCGCTGTGGATCGCCCAGGATGAACACCCGGGGGCGCGGCTGGAAGAAGCCTTGCAGGGGCTGGAGTTGTTGTTGCGCGGGTTGAAGCCCAATGTCGTTCGCTGAAATGGCTTGCGATTCGACACGGTTGCTCACCCGCGCCGGGCTGAATGAGACAGTCAGATCAAGATCAAAAGCAGCGCTGCTTTTCTGTAGGAGCCGGCTTGCCGGCGAAAAACGGGAGGCCGCCGCGTTCATTCAGGACGCCAACGTCATCGTTAACGTCCTTCGCGAGCAAGCCCGCTCCCACATTTTTGACCGTGCCCCACTCAAGCCGGCCGGGAGGCCGCTGTGTTCTTGACCTTGAGCGTCCCGTTAAACCACGCTGGCCGAACGCCGGAAAGTCACCCACAGCACTGCCCCTAGATACGCCGCAACATCAACGCCGCCACCCCACACGCCGCCAACGCCACGCACGCCAGAAAGAACGCATCACTGTAAGCCATCAAAAACGCCTGATGACGAACACTCTGGTCCAGCAGGTTCAGCACCACCTGATGTTCCGGCAATTGATCCTGCAGCACCCCGCCACCGGGAAGCTGCTGTTGCAAGGTCGGGTCAAACAGCGTCACCGACTCGCCAATACGCGCCGAATGCACCCGCTCGCGCACCACCACCAATTGCGCCAGTAGCGCCGTGCCAACCGCGCCCCCCAGGTTGCGCAGCATCGAGAACACCGCCGACGCCGACCCCGCCTGCGCCTTGGCCAGCCCATGCACCGCAAGCACCGACAACGCCACCATGATCAGCGGCTGGCCCATGCCGCGTACCACGATCGAGGGCACGATCACATTGCTGGCGCTGTCCGCCGACAAGTGCGCACCCATCCAGCAGCCCAAAGCCATGATCGCGAACCCCGAAGCCACCAGCATTTTGGCGCTGACCCACTTCATCAGGCGCGGCAAAAACGGCGCCATGATCAGTTGCACCAGACCATACGCGATCAGGCTCACGCCAATTTCGCTGGCGTTGTAGTGCTGCAATTGCGACAGGTAGTTGGGCACCAGGAACACCAGGCCGTAGGTACTGGCGCCGAAGATAAACATCGCCACGCTGGCCACCCCAAAGTTGTAGTGGCCCAACAGTCGCAGGTTGATAAAGGCGTGCGCGCCCCATAATTGCCGGGCAACGAAGCCGATCAGGCCCACCACCGCCAGCAGTGTCATCCACACGATAAAGGGCGAGCCGAACCAGTCCTTGCGCCCGCCCTCCTCCAGCACGATCTGCAACGCACCCAGGCCCAGCACCATGCAGCCGATACCCAGCCAGTCGCCCTGGCGCAGCAGGCCCAGCTGCATCGGCTGGCGGTCAATGGACCAGGCCACCGCCGCCAGCAACGCGATCCCCGGGAACAGTTGCAGGTAGAAGATCCAGCGCCAGGAATACGCATCGGTCAGCCAGCCGCCAATCGACGGCCCGGCGGCCTGGGCCACACTGTTGGCCAGGCTGAACAAGGCCATGCCCAGCGGGATCTTGCTGGGCGGCAGCTCGGTGATGATCAGTTGGAATGACAAGGGAATCAGCACCGCCCCGGCCGCGCCCTGCACCACCCGGATCAGGATCATCACTTGCAGGTTGGGCGACAGCGAACACGCCACCGAGGCCACCAGGAATATCCCCGAGCCCCACAGCATCACCCGGCGCAGGGAAAACACCTGCACCAGCCACGCGGTGAGGGGAATCATGATGATCTCCGCCACCAGGTAAGCGGTGGAAATCCACGAACCCTCCTCAAACGTCGCGCCCAGTGCACCTTCGATTTCCGGCAGTGCGGCGCTGGTGACGTGCACGTTCATCCCGGCCATGAAGCAGCCGAACAGCCCGCCGATCACCGCGACCCAGGCGCGAAACGGCACACGCCCTTCAGCCTCCATGAACGTGCTCCTGGCTCACGGCAGGACGGGTGTTGACCGTGGCGATGACCGACATCCCCGGCAGAACCCGCGATTCGCCGGGCTCCAGACGGATCTTCACCGGAAACCGCTGGACGATCTTGGTGAAGTTGCCAGTGGCGTTGTCCGGCGGCAACAGCGCGAAAACGGCACCGGAGCCAGGGGCGATGCTTTCCACTTTGCCGTGCCAATGTGCGCCGGCAAAACTGTCCACCGCGATTTCCACCGACTGCCCCGGCGCCATGTGCTGCAACTGGGTTTCCTTGTAGTTGGCAATCACATAGGCCTGCTCCACCGGCACCACAGCCAACAGCGGCAGGCCGGGCATCACGTATTGCTGGCGCCGGACCTTGCGCTGGCCCACCATGCCGTCAAAAGGCGCGCGGATCTCGGTGTCCTTCAACGCATTGCGGGCCAGCGCGAGGTTGGCCTGGGCCTCGCCGATGCGTGCCTGATGCTCGACGATTTGCGCCTGCACCTGTTGCCGGCGTGCCTGCAAGACCTGCAACTGCGCCTGCTGCCGCGCGACCTGGGCGCTGGCCTGGGCCAGGGCCGCCTGGGCCTTGGCCTGGCTGGCGCTGACGGTTTCCAGGTGCTGGGCGCTGGCCACCTGTTGCGCGACCAGTTCACGATAACGCTGGTAATCGAGCCGCGCGCGCCGGGCTTCGGCCTCGCCACTGCTCAGTTCCGCCCGGGCCTGGGCGATGCGTTGCTGTTGCTCGCCCATTTGCGCGTCGAGGGTTTGCACCGATGCCTGCTGTGCGCTCGCTGCTGCCTGCGCCTGTTGCAGTTGCGCCTGGGCGCTGTTCAGGCGCTCGGTGAAATCCCGGTCGTCGATACGCACCAGTACATCGCCGGCCTTGACCGGCTGGTTGTCTTCCACCAGCACCTGGGCTACATACCCGGCAATGCGCGGGCTGATAGCGACCCAATCAGCGCGCACATAGGCATCGTCGGTTTCTTCAAGAAAACGCCCCCATTGCCACCAGTACCCGGCAAAGGTTGCCAGCCCCACCAGCGTCGCGAGGGAAGCCGTGGTCACCAGGGCGCGACGATGACGTTGCATAACGGTCAGGCGAATGGGTTCAACAGCCTGGTTCATGGTTTGGCTCCATTGACAGCGACAGATAAGGGGGCGGTTGGATCGTCACGCTGCCAGCCGCCACCGAGGGCCTGGAACAGGTCGATCTGGCGGTTGATCAAGCGCAGGTCGGACTCGGCCACGCGGGCTTCAAGGCCCACCAGGCTGCGTTCGCTGTCCAGCAGTTGCAGGGCATCCAGCGCGCCGGAATGGTAGCCGCGGGAGGCCAGGTCGAAGGCGCGGCGGTTGTTGTCCAGGGCGGCGGCCAGGGCCTGCCCACGCTGCTGTTCGCCCTGGTACAGGGCCATGGCCTGCTCCACCTGCTTCAGTGCGTTGAGCACCGTACCGTCAAACCGTGCCAGGGCCTGGCGCGCTTCGGCCTGGCTCTGCCTGACCCGCGCCTGGGCGACCTGCCGGTTGGGAAAGCGCCAGGACACCAGCGGCCCGACGGAATACACCGTGGCGTAGCGGTCCCCGAGTTTGCCCAGGCTGCTGGCGGACGAACCGAGCATCGCGCCGAAGGTGATCCGCGGGTAAAGCTCGGCGCGGGACAGGCCCACCGTCAAGGTGGCTGCGCGCAATTGCCCTTCGGCGCGGCGGATGTCCGGCCGCCGTTGCACCAGTGCCCAACCCTCGCCCACCGGCAAAGGCGCCTGCAACTGCGGGGCCTGGGTACAGCTGCGTGGCGTGACCTGCTCCGGCGGCAACCCGCTGAGCACGGCCAACTCATACAGCGCGCTGCTGCGCCGGGCCGTGAACATCGGCAACGGTGCCCGGGTTTCTTCCAGCAACCCTTGCAGGCGCGCCAGGTCGAGTTGCGTGGCCGCGCCGGCCTTTTGCAGCTTCTGCGTGACCGCGACGCTCTGCTCCAGCAGCTGCACCGAGTGCGCCTGCACCTGTTCGCGCACACCATAGACGCAGGCCTGGGCATAGGCGCGGGCCGTCTGCGCGGCCACCGTCACCCGCAGCTCATCCTCCAGCGCCCGCGCCACCTGGGCATCCGCCCGTGCCGCAGCGATGCGATAACGCACCTCGCCCCACAAATCGAGGGTGTAGCTCAGGGAAAACTCAGGCGTGTGGCTCCATTCGGCACCGGCATGACGGTTAGTCGCCTGGGCCAGCGTCTGGTCATCGCGGCTGCGACCGTAGGCCAGGCCATAGTCCAGGGAAGTCGACGGCAGGCGCTCGCCGTCTGCCTGTTCCAGCTGCGCCAGCAACGCATCGACATGGGCGGCGGCGGCTTCGAGGTCTTTGTTCTGGTGCAGGGCCCGCGCCACCAGGGCGTCCAGTTGCGGGTCGCGGTACAGCTGCCACCAACGGGCGGGCAACGCCTCGGCCGACTCGGCGGAGAGCCGCGGTGCAGGCTGCGCCGTGACGGTCGACGGTTGACCGGGCACACCAGTGCACCCGGCCAGCACACTCAACAGGGCGATGGGCATCCATGGGTGAAAAGAAGGGCTGTGCATCACAAGGCTCGCTCAAGAAGGAGCCTTGCAGATTAGGCAGATGGCCTGTCCGATTCGCCCGCGTCAGGGCCATGTATCGTCGCTAAACAGACAATAGCGTTACCTGACGCAACACTAAACTCCGGGCCGAAAATGACTTGGCGGATAACCCAGCGACTTGCGAAACATCGCACTGAACGCACTCGGGCTCTGGTAACCATGCTCCAGCGCCACCTCCAGGATCGACACGCCCTGGGCCAGCAACTTCAAGCTCAGGGCCAACCGCGCACGCTTGCGCCATTCACCGAAACTCATGCCCAACTCCCGCTGGAACACCCGGCTCAGGGTGCGGGCGCTCATGTTCAGGCTGTCGGCCCAGGATTCCAGACTGCTGTCGTCAGAAGGGTTGCGGATGAAATGCGTGCACAGCCTGGCCAGCCGTGCTTCGCCGGGCACCGGCACGTGCATCGCCACCACCGGCGCGGCGAGCAGTTCCATGCGGATCAACTCGATCATGGCCTGCAGACGCGGGCTATGGTGCCCGGCAATCTGCGTGGCGGCGACGATCAGCTCCCGCAGCAATGCCGACACTTCAATCACCTGGCAGGTGCGCCCCAGCCCCGGCTCGGCCTCGGGCATGAGGAACAGCGTGCGCATATGCACCTCGCCGGCCATGCGGATCTCATGCGGGGTGCCGGCCGGCACCCACAACGCATGCCCGGACGGCACCAGCCAACTGCCCTGGGCGGTGCTGACCACCATCACCCCGGACACGCCGTGGATCAATTGCGCCTGGGCGTGGCAATGGGGATGCACCACGTCATCGTTGCGGTAGTTGTCGGCGTAGGCTTCAAGCCACGGGCGGGGTGGGCTGTTCATCGGCTGAGGTCTCGCATCAATCAAGCGTCGATTCTAGCGAAAAGTCCTGTGGCAAAAACGATAGATATAGACAGCCATCGTCGCATTCCAGACAGCCGGTGAACTTGTGGGCCGCCCCGCCAGTCAGCTAGTTGGGCACTCTGAAAAAGGTTGGGTGGGCAATGCGCATTTCGTTGGAGCAACAAGTGGCGCTGGTGACTGGCGCCAGTTCCGGAATCGGCGCGGGGGCCGCCAAGGCCCTGGCCGAGGCCGGAGCCGCCGTGGTACTGAACTACAACGCCCAGGCGGCGCCGGCTGAAGCACTGGCGGCGCAGATCAACGCCAACGGCGGCCGGGCCATTGCGATTGGCGCCGATGTGTCGCAAGAGGCCGATGTGGAGCGCCTGTTTGCCCAGACCCTTGATGCCTTCGGGCACCTGGACATCCTGGTGGCCAACTCGGGCATGCAGAAAGACGCCGCTGCCGTGGACATGACCCTCGACGACTGGAACACCGTGATCGGCGTCAACCTCACCGGCCAGTTCCTCTGCGCCCGCGCCGCCTTGCGCATCTTCAATCGCCAGGGCATCCGCGAAGGCGTTTCCCGGGCCGCCGGGAAGATTATCCACATGAGTTCGGTGCATCAGGTGATTCCCTGGGCCGGCCACGTGAATTACGCCGCGTCCAAGGGCGGTGTGGAAATGCTGATGCGCACCCTGGCTCAGGAAGTCAGCCAGCAGCGCATCCGCATCAACGGCGTTGCGCCGGGGGCGATCCGCACGGCCATCAACCGCGCCGCCACCGAAGGCGCGGCCGAAGTGGAACTGCTCAAGTTGATTCCTTATGGCCGCGTGGGTGACGTCGAAGATGTCGCCAACGCGGTGGTGTGGCTGGCCAGTGATGCCTCCGACTACGTGGTGGGCAGCACCTTGTTTATTGACGGCGGCATGAGCCTTTATCCGGAGTTTCGTGGCAATGGTTGATCTGAAAAACGAACCACAAAGTGCCATTGATGCCCACGGCATCATCGGCGACATGCGCAGCGCGGCGCTGGTGAACGATAAGGGCAGCATCGATTTTTTCTGCTGGCCGGAGTTCGACAGCCCGTCCATCTTTTGCTCATTGCTGGACTCCCCCGCCGCCGGGATCTTCCAGCTCACGCCGGACCTGCCCGACGCCCGCCGCGAGCAGATTTACCTGCCGGACACCAACGTGCTGCAAACCCGCTGGTTGAGTAATGATGCGGTGGTGGAAATTACCGATTTCTTGACCGTCAGCGAAGAAGTCGACGACCTGCCGATCCTGATTCGCCGGGTGCGGGTGGTCAGCGGCAAGGCGAGCATCCATATGCGCTGCGCGGTGCGTCATGACTACGCCCGCGCCCAGACCCGGGCCACTCAAGATGATGGCGACGTGTTGTTTGAGGCCGCAGACCAACCCGGCCTGCGTCTGACCAGCAGCCACCCCCTGCAGCTGGATGGCGACGCTGCCGTAGCATCCTTTGAACTCGACCAGGAAGAAGGCGCCGAGTTTGTCCTCGGCGGGCTGGACGATGCCCGAGTCAAAAACGACTGCACCGACCTGTGCCTGGAGCGCACCCTGAAGTTCTGGCGCGGCTGGATTTCCCAATCCAACTACCGTGGGCGCTGGCGCGAGATGGTCAATCGTTCGGCCCTGGCCTTGAAGCTTTTGACCTCGCGCAAACACGGTGCAATCCTCGCCGCCGCCACCTTCGGCCTGCCGGAAACACCCGGCGGCGAGCGCAACTGGGACTACCGCTACACCTGGATCCGCGACGCCTCGTTCACCGTCTACGCGTTCATGCGCCTGGGGTTTATCGAGGAAGCCAACGGCTACATGCGCTGGTTGAAAGGCCGGGTGGGTGACTGCTGCGATCAGCCGATGAAAATCAACATCCTGTACGGCATCGACGGCCGCCAGGAACTGCCGGAAACCGAGCTGAGCCACCTCAGCGGCCACGGCGGCGCGCAACCGGTGCGCATCGGCAACGAGGCGTACGACCAGGTGCAACTGGATATCTACGGCGAGTTGATGGACGCGGTATACCTGGTCAACAAATACGGTGAGGCCATCTCCCACGAGGGCTGGAAACACACGGTGGAGGTGGCCGACCAGGTCTGCGAAACCTGGAACCACAAAGACGTCGGCATCTGGGAAATGCGCGGTGAGCAGCATCACTTCCTGCACTCAAGGCTGATGTGCTGGGTGGCCCTGGACCGGGCGATCCGCCTGGCGTCCAAGCGCTCGCTACCGGCGCCGTTTGCCCGTTGGGACCAGACCCGCCAGGCGATTTACGCCGATATCTGGAGCAACTTCTGGAACGAAGAACGCGGCCACTTCGTGCAGCATATCGGCAGCACCGCGCTGGATGGCTCGATGCTGTTGATGCCACTGGTGCGCTTCGTTGCGGCGACAGACCCGCGCTGGTTGTCGACACTGGAGGCGATCCAGAAAAGCCTGGTGCGCGATGGGATGGTTTATCGCTATCGCAACGACGACAGCCAGATTGATGGGCTACAAGGCACCGAGGGCGCGTTTGCAGCGTGCTCGTTCTGGTACGTGGAATGCCTGGCCCGGGCCGGGCAAGTGGAGAAGGCGCATCTGGAGTTTGAACAGTTGCTGCGCTATGCCAACCCGCTGGGTTTGTATGCCGAAGAGTTTGATAACCAGGCACGGCATTTGGGCAATACACCGCAGGCGTTGAGCCATTTGGCGCTGATCAGCGCAGCGACGTTTCTGGACCGGAAGTTGAGCGGGGTGAAGACGGTTTGGCAGCCTTGAGCCCGAGCACAATCTGAAGGCAATTGAGTAACCTTGTGGGAGCTGGCTTGCCTGCTCCCACATGACCGCGCCAGACTTGGAGACGAGGTGTACCCGGTGCACAATGCGTGGTCCTTCGATCTATACCAGGATGCCAATGCGCCAAGTCCTACTGATCATCGATGTACAACCCTCCTTCGCCCCGCCCGACTGGCTGGTAATCGGCATCAACGCCTTGCTGGGTCGCATGCCGTCAGTGGCCACCGTAGAGCGCCACGACGAAAACATAACCCCCTTCGCTCGCCAACTCGGCTGGCAACCGGCGCCCGACGACGACAGCCTGATCGCCGCTGACCATATCTTCATCAAACACGGCTATGCGCCCACGCCCGAGACCATCAGCCACCTGAAAAGCCTCGCGCCGGACCGAGTGCTGGTGTGTGGCATCCAGACTGATACCTGTGTGCTGGCGGCCGGGTTTGCGTTGTTTGATGCCGGATTACAGCCCACGCTGATCAGCGATTTGACTGTGGGTTCATCGCTGGATCGCTCGGGGAAACTGGGCGCGGCTTTGTGGAGACACCACTTCAAACATGTCATCAGCCACGCAGAGATTTAAGTCACCCCCTCACTGTGGCGAGGGAGCTTGCTCCCGCTGGGTCGCGAAGCGGCCCCAAGAAGCTCAACGCCATCTAACTCAAAGAACACATTCAACAAAACCTGGGGCTGCTGCGCAGCCCAACGGGAGCAAGCTCCCTCGCCACAGGTTATTTGGCAAACATCACAACATGTGTGTATATCGGTTTCACCATCAACGCGAAACCTTCGGCCCATGCTGAGCTGGACCGAGACCTGGCAAAGCACTGACTTAAGGAGCATGGACGCATGACCGATCTTCATCAGGAATTCGAACGCAGTCACCTCTTCCACAAGGCGCGTATTGATCGGCGCTCTGCCGACGCATTACTCGGCGTCACTGCCGGCCTGGTCGCCGACGGAAACATCAATCAGATGGAAGCAGCGTTTCTAAAGACCTGGATAGAAACCCATCTGCTCCAGTTGGAAGACCCGGTGGTAAACATTCTTTATCAGCGCCTTGCCAGCATGTTGAGTGACGGTGTTCTCGACGCGGAAGAGTCCGCAGAACTGTTGGAAATGCTGCATCAGTTTTCCGGTATCTCGGTGGGGTCACCTCAACGCCCCTCTGCTGTCAGCAGCCTGCCGCTGAACAATCCGGCTCCGACACTGGAGTGGCAGGACCGGACTTTTTTGTTTACCGGTGTCATGGCGTACGGGCCTCGCAAAGAATGTGAGTTACTTGTCGTAGAACGCGGCGGCCTTATCGGTAACTCGGTGAGCAAGAAGGTTCATTTTCTCGTGGTCGGGAGCGTTGGTAATGAACAATGGCTCCATAGCTCATATGGAACGAAGATCAAAAAAGCCGTCGAGTTAAGAAATAGCGGTATTCCGATCGCTATCATCAGTGAAACCCATTGGCAGCAGGTGTTGTTCGGTTGATGCCCATTATCTCCATCCTGATTCACGTCCCCGACTGGCGTGCCGCCACGGAGTGGTACGCCGCGGCCTTCCCTACCGCCACGCGCATCTACCATGAGCCCGACGATTTCGGTCACTTGGACGTGGACGGCGTTGCCCTCGAAATCGTGAATGCAGACAACAAGGTCGCCAGCGGCGCGGCCGGGTCGGTGGTGTATTGGCGGATGACGGACCTGCTTCACGAGGTACAGCGACTGGTCACGTTAGGCGCCACGTTGTATCGCGGGCCAATGGAAGTCGAGGGCGGCGAGTGGATGTGCCAGGTGCGCGACCCTTGGGGTAATTGCATCGGCTTGCGCCAGGCCGGTCTAGACAAGTCAAGCAATTGCAGCCTTTCGAACCACACTCGGTAACCCGCTTGGTCTACAGTTCCAACACTTTCCCTCCACCCTCGGAGCCTCCATGCCCACCCTCCAAATCCGCACGCCCATGCTCGATATCGCTTACGAAACCCATGGCCCGGAAGGCGGTGAGGTGGTGATTCTGCTGCATGGCTTCCCCTACGACCCTCGTGGCTATGACGAGATCGCCCCGGTGGTCGCCGCACGTGGCTACCGGGTATTGGTGCCATACCTGCGCGGCTATGGCCCGACGCGCTTTATCAACGATCAGGTGATGCGCTCCGGCCAACAAGCAGCGCTGGCCAAGGATTTGCTGGATTTCATGGATGCCCTGTCCATCGAAAAAGCCACGCTGGTGGGCTATGACTGGGGCGGACGCGCGGCGTGTATCGTTGCGACGCTTTGGCCTGAACGGGTGCGCGGCCTGGTGACGGGCGATGGCTACAACATTCAGGATATCGCTGCGTCGACCAAGCCTCGGGCGCCGGAAACAGAGCATCGGCTGTGGTATCAGTTTTACCTTCATACCCAACGGGGTGTCGACGGACTGACCGCCAACCGGCGTGAGTTCTGCCAGTTGCTGTGGGCGCTCTGGTCGCCGTCCTGGGCCGAAGGGCCGAGCCTGTATGGCAAGACAGCGCCTTCGTTTGATAACCCGGATTTTGTCGAGGTGGTGGTCCATTCCTACCGGCACCGCTTCATGTACGCACCGGGTGACCCGGCGCTGGAAAGCATCGAGCAGGCCCTGGTGCAGCCACCGCCGATTTCAGTACCGAGCATCTCGTTGTGCGGCGCCGATGACGGCGTAGGTCCGGCTCCGGTCGAAGATGACGACCTGGAAAATTTCAGCGGGTTTTATCGGCGCGAGGTGTTGGCCGGCGTGGGCCACAACATTCCCCAGGAGGCGCCCCAGGCAACCCTTGAGGCGATCTTCGAGCTGCTGAGCCTCAGCCCCCAGCCGAAATCCTGAAGCTGAACACGCTGCCCTGCCCCACCACGCTTTCAGCCCACAGGGTGCCGCCGTGGGCTTCGACGATGCCGTGGGAGATGTACAACCCCAGCCCGCTGCCGGTGGGGTTGCCCTCGCGTGAGGTCCAGTAGCGGTCGAAAATATACGGCAGTTGCGCCGGGTCGATGCCGATGCCGTTGTCGCATACCCGAAACAGCACTTCGTCCCCCGCCGCCTCGGCAATCACCTCGATCACTCCGCCCACCGGGGTGAATTTCAGGGCGTTGCCCAGCAGGTTGGAAAACACCTGGAACAAGCGCTCCGGGTCGGCCTGGGCACTCAGCCCGTCCACTGAGCGCCAAGTCAGGTCCACACCCTTGGCAGCCGCCAGCGGTTGCCACATCGAACAGATCTGGTCCAGGGTTGCCGCCACATCGAGCCGTTGCAGCGAAACGCTGTAGCGCCCGGCCTCGATGCGCGAAATATCGATCAGGTCTTCCAGCAGCGTGTTCATGCGGGCGGTGGCGTTTTGCATGGTTTCAATCGCGGTGGAGAGGCGCCGGTTCGCCTTGTTGTCCTCGGCGGGCACCATGCTGCGCATCATGCCGCATTGCATCAGCAGGATGGTCAGCGGGCTGCGCAGGTCATGGGAGACCACCGCCACCAGCTCGTCACGCGCCCGCACCGCAGCATGTTCGCGTTGCACCTGGCGCGCCAGGTCATGCTCCAGGGCATTGCGCCGCAGGCTCTCCGCCGCCTGTAGCTCCGACAGCGACCAATACAGCGCCTTGCCATCGACCTGCTGCTTCCACAACTCAAACGACAGGCGCGGGCTCAAGGTCGTGCTGCCCGGTTCCTGATGTTTGACCGGCTGGCCGCTCCACTCCACCGAGGACTGCACCTCCGGGCGAAACCACATCACCGCGTTGTCCACCGGCTTGGGCAGGCAGAACGCCAACAGGCCGCTGGCATGGGCCTGGTAGGCTGCCGCCGGGGGAAAGTCCACCGACAATTGATGGCTGTGCACCACGCCTTTGCCCTGTCCGCGCACCCACTGGTACAAGGCGTGGACTTCAGCACGTGCAGGGCAAACGCCGAACACATGCAGGCGCTCTTCCACCCGTATCGCCAGGCCACCGGCGGCGGTCAGGTTCAGCAGCGTTTGCGCATAGGGCAACAGGCTTTCCATCACATCGCACTGGTCCGCGGTCATGGCGGCGACCAACTCCTCGACCATGGCAGCCTTGTCGCGTTGTTGGCGGCGCTCCTGCTGCTCCTGGAGCAACGTGATCTGCATCGACAACAACTGGCCGATGCTGGTGCACGCCGTGCGCAGTTCATGGGGCACGCGCAACGGCTCACGGTGGCCACAGGTGATCAGGCCCCAGAGCTGGTCGTCCTTGAGCAGCGAAATGCTCATGGAGGAACGCACGCCCATGTTCTTCAAATAATGGCAGTGCACCGGGGACACGCTGCGCAACACGGCGAAGCTGAGGTCCAGGGGCTGGCCGTTGTCGGGGCGCAGGGCCGGCAGGATCGGCACCGGCTGGTACTCGGCGTCGGGAATCGCGCGGATCCAGTTCAGCCGGTACAGCTCGCGGGCCTGGGGCGGGATGTCCGACGCGGGAAAACATAATCCCAGGTACGGCTGCATGCCGTCGCTGAGGGCCTCGCCAATCACTTTGCCGTGGCCTTCCTGCTCGAAGCGGTACAAGGTGACCCGGTCATAACCGGTGAGGCTACGAATCTCGGTCACGCTGATCTGGTACAAGCTGTCGAGCGTCTTGGCCGACTGCAAGCGGCGCAGCGTTCGGGACAGCTGCTTCACAGCGCTGTGCTCAAGCGTGAGGCTCCGCTCCAGTTCGAGAAACAGCAGGCCTTGATGACGATGCAGCAGGATGTCGTAGGCGTAGCCATCCAGCGTCAGTTGATGCACGTCCTCCTCAAAGGCGTCCAGATCTGCCAGGGCACGACTCACCTGTACTGCCGCTTCGCTGCCCAGCACACTGGCCAGCGCCTGGCCCGACAGGCGTTGCGCGTCCAGGCCCAGCGCGACGCTCAGGTTGCTGCTGGCTTGCAGCACCTCAAGCGCCGGTTCGCTCAGCGTCAACAACAACCCGTGAGGCTGGATCGAGCCGGGGATATGGATGGGCTCGCTGGCGCAATCGTCGATCAGCGTATCGACCGTGGTCATCGCAGCACCCCGCAGCGGTCCAGCCACTGCTCGAAACACAGGAAGGTCGACTCGGCGACCTTCACCGCCTCCACGCGCTCGTACGCGGTTCGCAGCGGGTAAAGGCACGCCAGAAAACGCTGCCACAGGGCGCTGGTCTCGGCCCCGTACACATTCATGAACGCGCCGCCATTGGTGGAGCCCACGCCAATCTTGATCTCGATCAGGTCGCGCAACACCTGGCCGCCGAGGGTGGCGCCTTCCAGCACATAGAGGGCGCCCAAGGCCTGGGCCACGTTGGTGATGGCGGGCAGTTCGGGGCATATCGGCAAGGCATCGATCTGCAGGTTTTCCAGGCCCAGCGCCCGCAAATCCGCCTGCAAGTACGGAGTTTTGCTGCGCCGCCCCCACTCCAGGTCCGGGATGATCTCGCCCCACGGCGCCAGGGCGCGCTCCAGCGGCTGATAGAAGCCGTAGTAGGCGCTCATCAACTCGCGGTACAACGCCAGGTCCATGCGGGAAAAAGGCAGCCGAGTGTCGAGGCGTCGATGCAGCGCAGCGGTCGCCGCGCGTAGTTCGACAAGGACAGGAGGTAGTGAATTCATGAGCTGTGCGCACGCCGGGAAGGTTCAAAACCGCGACGTAGAGGCCTGGGATCAAGACACTGCGCAATGGACTGTGAGTAACATAGCACCTTGATACAAAAACGTACCTATTCGTTCAAACCGGCTTCGCTTCAACCGGGTGAGGAAAACCGTTCACGGTAGGCCTGGGGTGTGATCGATACCGCTCGCAGGAAGCTGCGGCGCATGGTTTCTTCGCAGCCAAAGCCGCAGTGCACGGCGATGCGCTTGATCGACGCGCTGCTGTCCGCCAATTGCCGGCGGGCGGTCTCCACGCGAATCAACTCGACCGCCCGCGCGGGGGTCTGGCCGGTCTCGCTGCGGTAGTGGCGCACGAAACTGCGCTCGCTCATGCCTGCCTGGGCGGCCAGTGTGGCAACGTTCAAATCGAGGGTCAGGTGTTCGGCGATCCAGGCGTGCAGCTCCGCAAAACGGCTACCGCCTTTCTGCAGGGACAACGTCACGCTGAACTGCGATTGCCCACCGGGGCGCTTGAGAAACACCACCAGGTGCCGCGCCACTTCCAGGGCCACGGCGCGACCCAGGTCCTCCTCCACCAGCGCCAGGCACAAGTCGATACCGGCGGTCACGCCGGCGGAGGTCCACAGGTTGCCCTGCTGGATGAAAATCGGATTGGCCTCCACCGTCAGCTGTGGGTACTTGCGCGCGAGTTCTTCGCAGCGCGTCCAGTGGGTCACCACGCGGCGGCCGTCGAGCAAACCGCTGGCGGCCAGCAGAAAGGCGCCGGTGCACACTGAAGTCATGCGTCGGGCCTGGGTGGCTTTTTGCCGAACCCAGTCCACCAGCGCCGGGTCTTCGGCAGCGCCGTACACCCCCCAGCCGCCGGCAATCACCAGTGTGTCGCACGGAGCATCGGCAGGCGGCAGTGGCTCGGCCACCAGGGCCAGGCCCGCCGAGGTCATCACCGGCTCGGCCTGCGCGGCGATCACACTGACCGCATAGGGCAACGGCAAGCCCTGCTGGCGCGCCAGGTCATTGGCCGAGGCAAATACTTGCAAGGGCCCGGTGACGTCAAGCACCTGCACATTGGGAAAGGCGAGCACGTTGATGATTCTGGGCATGTTGGCGTAATTCGTGGGCTCAATGGCGTATGCGCCAAAGCCTAGGTGACTAGAGTGAAGCCGTCCATCCCTTTATCAGGAGCAGTCCCCATGACCTTGCAGATCGGCTTTTTGTTGTTCCCCGGCATCCAGCAACTGGACCTCACCGGGCCCTACGACGTGTTGGGATCGCTGCCGGATGTGAAGCTGCATCTGGTGTGGAAGGACCTCGCGCCGGTCACCTCCAGCACCGGCTTGGTGTTTACCCCCAGCACCACTTATGACGAGTGCCCGACGCTGGATGTGATTTGCGTGCCCGGCGGTTCTGGCGTCGGGGCATTGATGGAGGATGAGCAGACCCTGGCGTTTCTCAAGACACAGGCCCAGACCGCGCGCTATGTGACATCGGTGTGCACCGGCTCCCTGGTGCTGGGTGCCGCGGGCTTGCTGCGCGGGCGTCGCGCGACCACTCACTGGGCCTACCACGACCTGCTCGCACCGCTCGGCGCGATCCCGGTGCAGGAGCGCGTGGTGCGTGACGGCAACCTGTTGACCGGTGGCGGGATTACCGCCGGGATCGACTTTGCCCTGACCCTGGCCGCCGAGCTGTACAGCGAGGCGGCAGCGCAACTGGTGCAGTTGCAGATTGAGTACGCCCCGGCGCCGCCGTTCAATGCTGGCCGGCCGGAAACCGCACCGCCGCATGTACTGGAAGAAGCCCGCAAGCGCACCGCCGAGTCGCGCAAGACCCGGGGTGAAATCGTGGCACGGGCGGCGGCCAGGTTGGGTTAAGCGTTCGCCCGCCCGTGGCGGTCGGCGGGCACCAGATGCCCGATCGTGCCGTCCCCATACGCCCGTTCCACTTTGGAAATCACCACGTGATAACCGCCGTACCAGCGGCGGTATAGGCGCTTGGCTTCCAGGTGGGTCGGGTGACTGGCAAAGGCGCGAATGGAGGCCTCGTCACGCCAGTAATAACTGGCGTTGATCAACCCGCCATCCGCCGAACGCCACGACTCGGCCCCCACGTATCCCGGCAGCCTTGCTGCCAGTGCGTCGATCAGATTCGTGAGGCGCTGGAACTCGTCATCCCGTTCGCCGGGCTTGTAGATAAAGGCTGCGATGTACATGGGTAACGTCCTTTTATGAGTGATGTTTCACGTCGGGCGAGACATCAATGCCAAGCGCACGGCCAGCACCATCAGCACGGTTGCCAGGCCCCATTTCTGTAAGCCTGCGCTCCCCGGTTTGCCGGCAAAAAACCGGCTCACCGCCCCGCCAAAAATCCCCAGCACGGCATGAAACACACCGCTGATCAGCGTCAGGATGATCCCCAGTTGCACCAGTTGCAGCGCGATGGGGCCCGCCTCGGGGCTGACGAATTGCGGCAGGAACACCATGAAAAACAGCAGCGCCTTGGGGTTGAGCAAACTGTTGAGCATTGCCCGCACAAACACCCGGCCCAGCGGCACGCGGCTGACGTGGGCCGTGTCCAGGGCGGGCGTTTTCTGCAGGGTCTTGAACACCAGCCACAGCAGGTACAACACCCCGGCGTAGCGAATCAGGTCGAAGGCCGGCGGCCAGCTGGCGACCAGAGCGGTCACGCCGGTCGCGGTCAGTGCCGTGAGCAGCAGGTCCGCCACGCTGATGCCCAACCCGGATGCCACCCCGCCACGCCAGCCATAGGTCACACCGTGGCTGATGACGAAGGCCATGTTCGGACCCGGGGATAACAACAGCAGCAGGACTGCGCCAGAGAACACAGCCAGGGTTGCGAGGTCGATCATGCTCAAGCCATCCGCCGGGAAAGCCTGTAGATTAATCAGCCAACCTGATACAAACAAAAAATTGATCTAGATACACTTTGCACAGGAACGCACCATGGCTCAGGTCCGCTACAAACTGATCGTCGATGAACTGGCCACGCGGATTCGCGCCGGACAGTTGCCGCCGGGCACCCAGTTGCCGACCCTGCGTAGCCTGATGAACAGCCATCGCATCGCCCTCGCCACTGCCTTGCGGGTGTACAGCGAACTGGAGGCCAGCGGCCTGGTGGTGGGTGAACCGGGACGCGGGACGTTTGTGCGCGACACCACGTTGCTGCGGGGCATGGGCCTGGTGCAACAACCGCTCCAACCGGGCACCGTGGACCTGAGCCTCAACTACCCCTCGTTGCCGGGCCAGGCCGAGATGCTGCGCGACGGTTTGCGTGCCATTGCCGCCTCGGGCGACCTCGATGCGCTGCTGCATTCCGCGCCGCAAGGTGGCCGCGCCCATGAACGACAGACCGCCGCGCGGCACCTGCGCAATCGGCAGATTCGCGTGAGTGGCGAGCAAGTGCTGATCGTCAACGGTGCGCAACAAGGCCTCGCCGTCAGCCTGATGGCGCTGCTGCAACCGGGGGATGTATTGGCGGTGGATGCGCTGACGTATCCCGGGTTGAAAACCCTGGCCCAGTCCCAGCGCATCGACCTGGAGCCGCTGCCGCAACCGGCTGGGCATACGGATCTGGATGCGCTGGAGGCATTGTGCAAACGGCGCCCGGTGCGGGGCTTTTATTGCATGCCCACATTGCACAATCCGCTAGGCACGGTGATGGGTGAAGCCGGCCGCGAGCGCCTTGCAGCGTTGGCTGAACGCTACGATTTTCTACTGATCGAAGACGGCGCCTACGCCTTTCTCGCCGAGCCCGCACCGAAGCCGTTGTTTACTTATGCGCCGCTGCGCACGGTGTATGTGTCTGGCCTTTCGAAGAGTGTGGCGTCGGGGTTGCGGGTGGGGTTTATCGTCGCGCCCAAGGCGTGGGTGCCGGCGCTGGAGCAAGCGATCCGTGTCTCGACCTGGAGCACGCCGACGCTCACGGTAAACCTGGCGTGCCGCTGGATAGAATCCGGTGCAGTGGATGCACTGGAAGAGCACAAGCGCCAGGATGCGCGCCAACGCCAGGCGCTGGCCCGGGAGGTCTTGCGAGGGTGTGAGGTGATTGCGCATCCGGCGTCGTATTACCTGTGGCTGGTGTTGCCGGAAGGTCTGCGGGCGGATGCAGTGGTGGCTGCGCTTGAGGGCCAGGGTGTGCGGGTCACCAGTGCCGAGCCGTTTGCCTGTACGGCCCATGTGCCGCATGCGTTGCGGGTGGCGCTGGGGTCGATTGACTTGGCGACGTTGAGAATAGCCTTGGGGAAAATTCGCGAGGCAATTCGGATATGAATAAAGGGCCAGCAGGGTAAATCCCTTTGATTTGCGGGACATTTCCGAGACAATCTTTCGGCCTTGTGCCTGCCGGAACCGGTGGCTAGTCTTCGCCCCGTCACTGCTCATCAGTGATCGGGTTTAGTCGCCCGGATCCGAAAAGGCGCATGTCCCATCATGAGGTTTTATGGTGGCTGTGCGCAGGGCACCTTCGGGTGCGCCGGTTTTTCCTTTTCGGCCGGTCGACTAACCTGCGTACAGCCGCCACCCTACGTTTAGTCGCGAAGGGGTCGGCTCCTTAACCGAAAAGGAGTTACACCATGAATAAACCCGTCCCCGACCCACCCATCGACCTGCTCAAAAACCGCGCTGCCTTCAATCGCGCCCTCGAACACTACCTGCCTTCCCAGGGTTTCCATACCGTCAACGAAGACCTGAGCTTCGAAGACTCCCTGCTCTACACCGCCAGCCTGCTCAGCAGCGCCTCGGCCACCGCCCTCGACTGCGGCGAACTGCTGCAAAGCCCCGAGCGGGCAAAGTTGCTGGCGGTGTGGCATTTGCTGGAAATTGCCAAGACCACCGTCGACCGCTCGATTGAGTGTTTGCACCTGCGCAAGGCTTAGCCGCAACCCCGTCAAGCCTGTGTGGGTTTGTGCATCCGGCCAAATCCACACGGCAACGATTGCCCAATCCTCTGGCCAACGCATAGAATGCGAACCGTTATCAATTAAGACGCCCGCGCCAGGATGCCCATGTCGAGCAACCACCCACTGGATCATGCCGCCATCGGCCAGCTCTACCATGCCCATCATTCCTGGCTGCGCGGCTGGTTGAGCCGGCGTACGGGCTGCCGTGAGCACGCCGCCGACCTGGCGCAGGAAACCTTCGTGCGCCTGCTCAATGCGCGCAAGCAGCAAGCCTTGCTGCAACCCCGGGCCTACCTGAGCAGCATCGCCCGCAGCCTGATGATCGACCAGTATCGCCGCCGCGAACTGGAGCGTGCCTATCTGGAGAGTCTCGCGCATTTCCCGCAAGTCGAGGTGCCGTCGGAAGAAACCCGCCTGCTGATCCTCGACAGCCTGGAGCGCATCGACCGCCTGCTGGACCAACTCAAGCCACGGGTGCGCGAAGCGTTTTTGCTGGCGCAACTGGACGGCCTGACCTGCCAACAGATCGCCTTGCGCCTGGGGGTGTCCAAGGCCACCGTGGAGCGCGACCTGGCCAAGGCACTGCATGCCTGTTATCGGTTGCGTTATGCCGAAGGCTAATCCGCCATTGGTGGACCAGGCGATCCAGTGGATGATCAAGCTGCGGTTCAATATTGCCGATGACGCCACCACCGCTGCCTTCGAACGCTGGCTTGAAACCAGTGGCGATCACCAGCAGGCCTGGCAACGGGTCTCGTCGATGAGTGACGAGTTTGCGCAGTTGCCGGCACAGGTCGGCCGCCATGCCTTGCAAGGTGCCCGCCAACGCATCAGCCGCCGTGAAGGGTTGAAGTTGCTCGGGCTGTTCGCCGGTGCCGCAGGGCTGACTTGGTTCGGCCGGGACTACACGCCATTGCCCGGCCTGCTGGCCGATTACCGCACCGACACCGGAGAGCGGCGTTGGGTCGCCCTCGACGATGGCAGCCGTATCCAGCTCAACAGTGC
This sequence comes from Pseudomonas sp. B6001, assembly GCF_013386015.1. Lineage (NCBI taxonomy): Bacteria > Pseudomonadati > Pseudomonadota > Gammaproteobacteria > Pseudomonadales > Pseudomonadaceae > Pseudomonas > Pseudomonas sp. B6001. Next base: position 37,586 of record NZ_JACAOX010000025.1, on the reverse strand, counting down.
CAGCGCCATCGATACAGTCTTCAACACCGAAAGGCGTCTGGTGCAGTTGCGCCAGGGTGAAATCCTGATCGACATGGGCGCCGACGGTAGAGCGCCACGGCCCTTCTGGGTGCAAACCCGCGACGGTTATCTGCGCGCCTTGGGCACCCGGTTCATGGTGCGCGAGGAGCCCCACGGCACCTTGCTCGCCGTGCAAAAAGGCAGCGTCGCGGTATTCGCCGACAGCCATCAGGCCAGCGCACGTGGGGTGATACAGCCCGGCGAGCAGATGCTGTTTGATCGAAACGGCTTGCGTCCACCCGCCACCACGGGCCTGGATCCCTGGGCCTGGAGCGACGGTGTGATCAGCGCTCACAACATGCGTCTGGACGATTTCCTCGCAGAGCTGAGCCGTTACCGCACTGGGCTGGTGCGCTGCAGCGAAGCGGTCGCCGGCCTGCGTGTGTCCGGGACTTACCAGTTGGACGATACCGATCAGGTCCTGACCCTGGTGGCACAGGCACTGTCGGTGAACATCACCTATCGCAGCCGTTATTGGGTGACCGTCGCCGCTCGTGCATGACCTTCCGAAAATAAATGAGGTGAATTCTCATCTTCGCTCGACCTGTAAGGAAAGGCCGATCAACAGGCCGATTCTGTCCACTTCCTTCAGGAGCATTCCGCGGTCATGCAAGCGTTCCCCTCCAAGCGTTCTCCCCTCAAGCATGCGGTGCACGCCGCCCTGCTCGGTGCCTGCCTGAACGGCAGCGCCCTGCCCCTGGCGGTCATGGCGCAAACGCCTGTCAGCGACACCCAGGCCCGTGACTGGAACATTGCACCCGGCCCATTGGCCACCGTGCTCGACCAGTTTGCGCGCCAGGCGAGTATCAGCCTGTCCTATGACGCCACCAGCGTCGCCGGCAAGACCAGCCCCGGCCTCAACGGCGCGCTGGACAGCCAACAGGCCTTGAGCCAATTGATCCAGGGCCAGGGCTTGCAAGCCCAACGCCAGAGCAACAACACCTGGCTGCTGTTGCCGCAAGTCGCGGACACCGGCGCGCTGAACCTGGGTGCCACCACCGTGACCGGCGAACACCTCGGCGTCACCACTGACGGCAGCGGTTCCTACACCACTGGCGCCGTGACCATCGGCAAGGGCGCCCACAGCCTGCGGGAAACACCGCAATCGGTCAGCGTCATGACCCGCAAGCTGATCGACGACCAGAACATCACCACCATCGATCAATTACTGGAACACACCCCGGGCATCACCACCTACGACTCACCTATGGGTGGCAAGTATTTCTATTCCCGTGGTTTCAAGATGCTCGGCCAATACCAGTTCGACGGTGTGCCGTTGGACATCGGCAAAGACTACGTACAGGCCGACAGCTTCACCGCCAACATGGCGATCTATGACCGGGTGGAAGTGCTCAAGGGCGCGGCCGGCATGCTCAAGGGCGCCGGCACCGCCAGTGGTGCGGTGAACTTCGTGCGCAAGCGGCCACAAGACAAACCCACTACCAGCCTGTCGCTGTCTGCCGGCACCTGGGACAACTACCGCGCCGACGTCGATACCGGCGGCCCGCTCAATGACAGCGGCACCGTACGCGGCCGCGCCGTGGTCAGCCAACAGAACCGTGGCTCGTACATGGACGTCTCCAAGCGCCAGGACCAAGCTGTTTACCTCGCACTGGATGTTGACCTCTCGCCCGACACCACCCTGGGCATCGGTGCCAGCTACGAAGATGTCGATGCAACGCCCTGCTGGGGCGGTGTGCCGCGCTACAGCGACGGCAAGAGCATCGGCCTGAGCCGTTCCACCTGCCTGGGCCAGGCCTGGAACGACTGGCAGAGCCAACGCACTACGCTGTTTGCCGACCTCACCCACCACTTCAACGACGACTGGCAACTCAAGGTCACGGCGGTGAACAGCCGCAACCTGCAAGACATCAAATACGCCGCCAGCCAAGGCACCGTGAAGTACGGTGACCCGGCGCCAACCGCTGAGATGTACGCTGCGCTGTTTGACTACGACCACCGGGATTTCGGACTGGATGCCTACCTGGACGGTAAGTTCGAAGCATTCGGTTTGCAGCATGAACTCATCATCGGCGCCAATGGCAGCCGTGGCACCCAGGACGACGTCTACGCGATCCGCAGCCTGCCCGACCGGCAAAGTATCTTCCTGCCCAACCACCACTTCCCGCAGCCCGCCAACGATACCTTCTGGCCCAACATGTACCGGGGCGGAACCGTCAAGGAAACCGCCACCCAGTACGGTACCTACGCCACTTTGCGCCTGAGGCTGGCCGAGCCATTGATGGTGGTGCTCGGCAGTCGCGTCAGCTGGTTCGAAAACCGCCGCCAGTCGAATAACCTCGCCTGGGGCGAATGGGCCCTGCAGGATGCACGCACCAAGGAAACCGGTGAAGTCACGCCGTTCGCCGCGGTGATCTATGACCTCGACGACAACCTTTCGGTGTACGCCAGCTACGCCGATATCTTCCAGCCACAAAGCTCCAACGCCACGGTGACCGGCGCCGCCCTCAAGCCCAAAATCGGCGAAAACTACGAGCTGGGCATCAAGGGCGAATGGTTTGAGGGGCGCCTCAACAGCTCGCTGGCATTGTTCCGCGCTATCGAGAAAAACGCCGCCGAAACCGACTACACCACCCAATGCGGTACCTCGGCAGACGGCTATTGCTACACCGACACTGGCAAGGTTCGCGCACAAGGTGTCGAAGCCGAGTTGAGTGGCGAGTTGCTGGAACGCTTGCAAGTGGCGGGCGGCTACACCTACACCCAGACCAAGAACCTCAACAACATCAACAGCGCCGCCATTGGCGCGGTCGCAAACAGCTACGTGCCGCGACACATGCTGCGCTTGTGGGGCGATTATCAGTTGGACGGCACACTGTCGAAATGGAGCGTCGGCACCGGCGTCAACGCCCAGAGCAGCAACTACCGAATTCAAGGCATCAAACTGGAACAAGCCGGTTATGCGGTATGGAATGCGCGGTTGGCGTACCGGGTTGATGACACATGGACGGTGGCGCTGAACGGTAACAATCTCTTCGACAAAAATTACTATCAGACGGTGGGAACGGCCGACTGGGGTAATTTCTACGGCGAACCGCGAAACTTTACCGTCAGTTTGAAAGGCAATTTTTAAGGTTAGTACCGCCTCAATGTGGTGACGGACTCACGTCCTCACCACTCATCGCTTGTCCCCGAAAAACCCCGCATCCGACCTCCGTCAAAAAAAGGTTTTCCTCAGCCGCAGGAAATTTCCCAAATTTGTTCCTACACTCCAAAACGCCAGCATTTTGTTCCGGGAAAACCCGGAAATCCGACCAAGACAGTCAACAAACTGTCACGCGGAAGAGCACCTGACGTGTCTAGACTGAAGGTCTTATAAAAAAGTCAAAACCTTGACGAGCGACGAAAAGGGAACCATCATTTAGCCATTACCCCGCAAATTCCCTGCAGATAGATAGGTAATTGCGTATTACCCAGCGAAGTAACCGTTCGTCTGGCGCCACTTATAAAGCAAGCCCTGCCTTTATGGATGAGCAGCCGAACAAGGAAGCCCTGGTGTGCAATGAGGGATGTTTTTATGCGCGAGAAGTCGTCAGTCGACAGCCTGTTTTTGACCCGGGCCGGTTTCATTGAGTTCTTTGTTGTTTTCGTAAAATTGATGCACGGCCTCACCGCCGTTTTTCCAGCACTGATCCTGCTGTTTTATCCAGACCCGATGGCCCCCGAACTGCGCGCGCACTTTCTCGGCTTGCTGCTGTTTTTCGCGATCCTGACGATCATTCTGTTCCAGGCCATGGGGGTTTACTCCGAGGAGCTGTTCAGCAACCGCCTGCGGTTTCGCACCATGCTGGTGGCCTGGTCCGCGGCCTTTTGCATCCTGCTGTTCATGTACCAGATTCTGCTGATGTTCCCGCAGTTGAGCCCGCGCAACCTGGCGTTCTGGTTTATCACCAGCCTTGCGTTGTTCGGGCTGGAGCGGATCGTGATGCTGCGACTGTTCCGCAACCTGATGGCCAGCGGCAAATACCTGCAACGCACGGTGATCCTCGGCTTCACCGACACCGCCGTGCACGTGGCCGACCACTTACAGCGCAACGGCGATATCCGTTCCGGACTGATCGGTTTTATCGATGACCGCACCGAGCGCATCCCCAAGGAACTGAGCAACCTGCCGCTGCTGGGCAACACGCGCGACCTGGAAAAACTGATCCGCTCCGAGCAGGTCAACCAGGTGATGATCACCCTGCCCTGGGCCGCCGAACAGCGGATCAACGGGCTGGTGAAGCGCCTGCGGCAGATGTCGGTCAACGTCATGCTGGTGCCCGACATGGCGGCCCTGCGCTATGGCCACAGCCGCATCACCGATGTGGGCGGCATCCTGATGTTCAACACCTCCCACGTGCCGCTGCGGGGCTGGTCGCCGTTTATCAAGCGCTGTGAAGACCTGATCCTGGCAACCCTGGGCCTGGTGGCACTGTCGCCGATCATGCTGATCACGGCGATTGCCATCAAGCTCGACTCCAAGGGCCCGGTGCTGTTTCGCCAGAACCGGTTTGGCTACAACGACAACGTGATCCGGGTGTTCAAGTTCCGCTCGATGTACGCCGAGATGAGCGACTTCAACGCCGACCGCCAGACCACCCGCGGCGACCCGCGCATCACCCGCGTGGGCCGGATCATTCGCAAGACCAGCATCGATGAGCTGCCGCAGCTGTTCAACGTGCTGCTGGGCAACATGTCGATGGTCGGCCCGCGCCCGCATGCCACCGCGACCAAGGCCGCCGGCGTGCCCTACGAAGTTGCCGTGAGCGAGTACAGCTCGCGCCACCGGGTAAAACCGGGCATCACTGGCTGGGCGCAAATCAACGGCTATCGTGGTGAAACCGACACCCTGTTCAAAATCCAGAAACGCGTTGAGTACGACCTGGAGTACATCTCGAAGTGGTCGGTGTGGTTCGACTTGTACATCGTTTTCATGACGGTCCCGGCCGTCCTTTCGACCAAGGAAGTCTATTGATGAACACCCTCAACGGCTTGATTCCCTGCATCATTTCCGGTGGTTCGGGCACCCGGCTGTGGCCGGTGTCGCGGCAGAACATGCCCAAGCCTTTCATGCGCATGCGTGATGACCAGAGCCTGCTGCAGAAGACGTTCCTGCGGGCCAGTCACCTGCCGGGTGTGGAAAGCGTGCTGACGGTGACCAACCGCGACCTGCTGTTTCGCACCCTCGATGACTACCGCGTGGTCAACAAGGCCCATCTGGCCCTTGACCTGTTGCTGGAGCCGTTCGGGCGCAACACCGCCGCCGCCATCGCCGTGGCCGCCCTGCATGTACAGGAAAACTTCGGCAGCGAGGCGCAGTTACTGATCCTGCCTGCCGACCATCTGATTCTTGATGAAAGCGCCTTCGCCGATGCCGTCACCCAGGCCCGCGAACTGGCGGAGGCCGGCTACCTGGTGACGTTCGGCATCCAGCCCGACCACCCGGAAACCGGCTTCGGCTATATCGAACAAGGCGAGGCGCTGGGCCAGGGGTTCCGGGTCAAGCGCTTCGTCGAGAAGCCCGACCTGGCCACCGCCCAGGGCTATCTGGACGGCGGCAAGCACCTGTGGAATGCCGGGATGTTCTGCTTCAAGGCCGGTACATTGCTGGAGGAACTGGCGCTGCACGCCCCCGCCGTGCTGGACGCCGCCAAGGCCGCCCTCGAGCACGGCCACAGCCTGAACAACAACAGTTGCCGTCAGCGCGAGCTGAACGCTGAAGGTTTCGGCGCGGCGCCCGACATCTCGATCGACGTGGCGCTGATGGAAAAATCCGCGCAAGTGGCGGTGGTGCCCTGCGACATCGGCTGGAGTGATATCGGTTCCTGGGACGCGGTGCGCCAACTCACCCCCAGCGACGCCAACGGCAACCAGGTCAATGGCCAGGCGATCCTGCATGACGTGCACAACTGCTACATCGACTCGCCCAAGCGCGTGCTGGGCGCAGTGGGCGTGCGCGACCTGATCGTCGTCGACACCCCGGATGCGATCCTGATTGCCGACGCCAAGCGCAGCCAGGACGTGCGCTACATCGTCGCCGAGCTCAAGCGCCAGGACCATCCGGCATTCAGCCTGCACCGCACTGTCACCCGGCCGTGGGGCACCTACACCGTGCTGGAAGAAAGCAGCCGCTTCAAGATCAAGCGCATCGTGGTCAAGCCCCAGGCCTCCTTGTCCCTGCAAATGCACCATCACCGCAGCGAGCACTGGGTAGTAGTCAGCGGCGCGGCGATGATTACCAACGGCGACCGTGAATTCCTGATCAACGCCAACGAGTCCACCTACATTCCGGCCGGGCACAAGCACCGCCTGACCAACCCCGGCATCATCGACCTGGTGATGATCGAGGTGCAGAGCGGCGAGTACCTGGGCGAAGACGACATTGTGCGTTTTGACGACATCTACGGCCGGGCTCCGGCCGAAGTGAAGAAGTGATGCGTACCGCCCTGATCATCCCGACCCGCAACGCTTCCAGCCACCTCGACCGGCTGCTGCCGGCGCTGCGCATGCAAACCCTGCAACCGGACGAAACCCTGGTGGTCGACAGCGCTTCCAGCGATGACACCGTGGCGCGTTTTCGCGAGTTCGGCGCACGGGTCGAAGTGATCGATGCCAAGGACTTCAACCATGGCGGCACCCGCCGCTGGGCCAGCGAGCAAGTCGACGGCGACGCGCTGATCGTCATGACCCAGGACGCGATCCCCGCCGAACCCGAGACGTTCGCCAACCTGGTGGGCGAACTGGAACTGGACCCGCTCAACGGCGTCGCTTACGGCCGCCAGTTGCCGCACCCGGATGCCGGCGTGCTGGGCGCCCAGTCACGCCACTTCAATTACCCGCCGCAAAGCCGCAGCAAAAGCCTGGCGGATGCGCCGGAGCTGGGGATCAAGACCTGCTTCAGCTCGGATTCGTTTTCGGTGTACCGGCGCAGCGCCCTGCAAGCCGTCGGTGGCTTCCCCGCGGATGTGATCGGCAGCGAGGACGCCTACGTCGCCGCCCGCATGCTGCTGGAAGGCTACAAGGTGCGCTACGCCGCCACCGCCCTGGTCTATCACTCCCACGATTACCGTCTCATGGATGAGTTTCACCGCTACTTCGACATTGGCGTTTTCTACGGCCGCGAGCCGTGGATACGCCAGGCTTTTGGCGATGCCGGCGGTGAAGGTAAACGCTATGTACTGGCCGAGCTTCGAGCGTTACGCGAAGCCGGTGCATTGCACCGCGTACCCGAAGTACTGGTGCGCAGCGCGTTCAAATTGCTCGGCTACCGGCTGGGCCATCTGGAGCGCCAGCTCCCCCTCGCCCTCAAGCGGCGCATCAGCATGTTCCCCGGTTATTGGAGGTGAGCATCATGACCTACAGGAAGACCCCTTTGATGAAACGAACCTTGCTCGTCCTGGCCATGATGGCATTGGCCGCCTGCAATACGCCCGCGCGGATCGTCGCGCCCGATGGCAAGACGGTGGACGAGGGCAAGCAGGCCCTCGATCGCATGGCCCAACTGCCACCGGCGGTGGAGCGGATCCGCATCGGCGACCAGTTGCGGATTGTCCGCGATGCCGGGGAAATGCCAACCCTGTCGGCGTTCAACGTCAGCACGATTTACGAGCTGACGCTGTACACCGTGCAGAACGACGGCAAGATCAACTATCCCTTCCTGGGGCCGATCCAGGTGGCGCGGCGCACGCCGGCGGAAGTCGCCGCCGAGCTGAGCCAGAAACTCGCACCGGTGTATCGCGAGCCTCGGGTGACGGTGAACATCAACCAGGCGCCGGGCAACACGGTGATCGTCGGCGGCGCGGTATTAAACCCGTCGGCTGTCTCCATCGCCACGGCCCCGACCATGGAGCAGGCGATTCTCGGTGCCGGCGGCGTGAGCTCGGTGGGCAACGCGAGCATGGTCGCCCTGCTGCGTGAAGATGGCCAAGGCGTCTACCACGCCTACTTCCTCGATTTCAGCCAGTACCTGAAGAACGGCGCACTGGGCCGCAAGCCCGTGGCGCTGCAACGCGGTGACGTGGTGTTTGTACCCAAGTCCAACGTCGGCGAACGGATCCAGGGCGTGGACACTTACCTGAACCAGCTGATTCCCTTCACCAAATCCATTGGTGTGGGCTACAGCTACACCACGAACCACTAAAGGAGCGACATCCCATGATCGAGATCCGTTCTTTTCGTGATCTTCTGCGTCTGTTCTTCATCTTCAAGCACGAGTTCAAACTGGCGGCGATTGCCGCGCTGGTGATCATTTTGCTGGGGGCGTTCCTGCTGCCGGCCAAGTATGAATCCACCGCGCGATTGCTGGTAAAACCAGGGCGTGACTCGACGATGCCGATCGAGGTCGACAACCGTCAGCCAATCGTCATGCCGAGCACCCAGCGCGACCCGATTGTCGACGAAGAGCGCCTGCTGACCGGCCGCCCTATCGTGCGTGCAGTGGCCGAGCATTACCTCGACGTGATGGACAAGATGCAGCCGCCGGAAGGCGTGTGGAAGCGCACCAAGTGGTACGTCAAGAAAGGCATCAGTGCCGTATTTGACGGTGTGCGAGTGGTGCTGGAAACCGTTGGCATCGTCGAAGAAACCACCCCGGTGGAACGCCTGGCGAAAAGCCTGGAGAAAAACTTCGAAGTGACCCACGCCATCGGCTCTACGGTGATGGACATCAGCTTCCGCTGGGATGACCCGCAAATCGCCCAGGCGGTGGTCAAGGATTGGGTCGAGACTTACATCGACGAGCGCACCCAGGCGTTGGGCCGCAAGAGCCTGTATGCGTTCTATGAAGGCCAGGTGTCTTCCAGCGCTGCGCAGATCAAGAGCTACAAGGAGCAGATCCTCGCGCACTTGAACGACATCGGCGCCTCGAGCATCACCGATCGCCTGGAAGACTTGTCCGAGCGGATCAACGTGCTGCGTGGCGAGGTGTTCAACTCCACTCGGCTGATCGCTTCCTCCGACGTGGCGTTGCAGAGCACCCGTGACCAACTCAAGGGCCAGCCCAAAGAGGTGACCACGGTTCGCCAGATCGCGTTGAACCCGCAGCAACAAGACTTGCGTCGCCTGCTGAACCAGAAGCTCCTGGAAAAAGCCGACATGATGCGTACCTATACGGATAACGCGCCGCCGGTCAAAGCCCTGGACGCTTCGATCCGTGCCATGCAGGCCCAGGTCGCCGGTGAAAGCGACACGGTGCAAAGCTCCGAGAACCGCGCGCCGAACACCCTGGAAATCCACCTGCAACGGGTACTGCTGGATGAGACCAGCCGCAACCAGTCGCTGCGTACACAGTTGGTGCAACAGCAGAAGCAACTGACTGAACTGGAAGCCCAGCGCAAGGACGCCCTGGCCATCGAGCCGGAACTGGCGCGCCTGGCCCGTGAGTTGAACGGCACCGAGAAAAACTACGCGCTGTATGTCGACAGCCTGGAAAAATCGCGGATCGACCGTGAACTGGACAAGAGCCAGATCAGTAACATCGCGGTGATCGAAGAAGCTACCCTGAACCCTGGGCGCGTCTTCCCGAAAACCCTGCTGATGCTGCTGCTGGCGATCCCGTTCTCCATCGTGGTCGGCCTGCTGGTGATCTACCTGTGCTACCTGCTGGATCAACGGATCCACGACGGCGGCCTGGTGGAAGGCAAATTCGGCCTGCCACTGTGGACCACGCTGCCGGAGCTGGACACCAGCACCGCGCAAAGCACCAACGCCTTCAACGCGAGCATCTATCGCCTGTATGGGTTGCTGCCGCTGGAGCGTATTGCCGAACAGGGCCTGACCCTGGGGCTGACCTCGGCACGGCACGGTGAAGGCGTGAGCTTTATCGTCGAGCAGTTGCGCCAGTTGCTGGAAGAGAACGGCGTGCGGGTGCGGATCGGCGGGGTTGAGCCGGCGATTCCGGGCCAGGTGGTACTGCTGGATGCTTCGGCGCTGCTGGACAATCGTGATGCGTTCATCAACCTGCGCCGTGCCGACCTGATTGCGCTGGTAGTGGAAGCGCAAAAAAGCACGGTACCGGTGGTGGAACACGCACTGTCGATCCTCACCACGGCGTTCGGCAAGGTCGATGGCATTATCATCAACCGCCGCAAGTTCGAGGTACCGGTCAAGGTGCTGAAAACCATCGCCAAATACCGGGGTTCGTTCTGATGCGCATCGCCCTGCTCGCTCCCCTGCCGCCGGAAAAGAACGGGATCGCCGACTACGCGAACCACTTCAAGACGGCACTGGAGCAACTGGGCGTCGAGGTGGCTACGCCCTTGACGGGCGTGGTCGGCAGCACGGCGGCGATCAAACAAGCCATTGCCGGTTTCGACTGGCAGGGTGTTGACCTGGTCCACGCCGAGCTGGGCGGTGGGCGGCTGGGGGAGTTCCTGGCCCTGCGCGAATTGCGCAAGGCCTACCCCGCCCTGCCGTTGACCGCCACGGTGCATGACCCGGAACGCATGGTCTGGCGGCGCGAGCAATTGCCCTTTCCGCTGAACCTGCTGGAATCCTTGCCCAGCCCATTGCCCCAGGCGGCAGTGGTGCTGGCCGATCCCTTGACCCTGCGCGAAGAACGTCACGTCGCCCAGGGCCTGACCCGGCTGGTGACCCTCACCCGCCTGGGCGCCGACTGCCTGACGGCGCGCATGCAATTGCCCGCCGGCAAGGTGGCGGTGATCAACCACGCCAACCTGGATATCCCGCCGGTGGCCTTGCCGCCGCTGGACACGCTGCACCTGTTGTATTTCGGTTTTATCTACCGTGGCAAAGGCATCGAAGACCTGTTGCAGGCCCTGGCCGCCGCCTTCGAAAAAGCCCCCGAATTGCGTGACCGTGTGCGCCTGACCCTGGCCGGTGGCACTGCCGCCGAAATGGCGTTTGGCACAGGCGGCAATTACCTGGAGCAGTTGAACAGCCAGATTGCCGAACTCGGCCTGGCAGGCTCCATCGACTGGCGGCTGAATTTGCCGGCCAGCGAGATCCCGCAGACGATCCAGGCGCACCATGTGATGGTGCTGCCGTATCGCGAATCGAAAAAGCTCGGCCTGCTGGGCCGCCAGCGCGGCACCAGCGGCGCATTGTCCTGGGCTGCCGCCTGCGGGCGCGGCGCGATCACCTCCGATGCCAGGGCGTTTGCCGAGGAAGTCGCCAGCGGCAATGGCGCCATCTATCCACAAGGCGATGTAGCCGCCTTGAGCGAACAACTGCTGCGGCTCGCACGCAACCCGCACATGGCCACGGACTGGGCCGCACGCGCCGCCGCCATAGGCCGTGAACGGTTGTGGCCAGTGACCGCGCAGAAGTTCGCGAGCCTGTTTGAGCAAACCGTTGCAGGAGGCAACCATGGCGCGTAAACGGACTTACCTCGCTACCCTCGCAGTCGTCGCTGCGCTGGGTTTGACCGCCTTTCTCTGGGGCCGCCCGGCCGATGCCGAGAGCCATGTGCTCAAGGGCAGCAAAGAGGTCGTGTGGAAGGACTTCCTGGGGGTGAACGCGCAGTTCCTGTGGTTCAGCCCCGAGCGTTATCAGAAGCAGATCGACCGCCTCAAGGCCCTGGGCCTGGAGTGGGTGCGCCTGGACCTGCACTGGGACCAGCTGGAAACCGCCGAGAACCAGTACAACGTCGCGACCCTCGACGAACTGGTGAACAAGCTGCAGCAGAACCAGATCAAGTCGGTGTTCTACCTGGTGGGCTCGGCGAAGTTCGCCACCACCGCGCCCGCCTCCTCGCCGTACCAGGACCAGTTCCCGCCCAAGGACCCGAATATCTTCGCCAACCGCATGGCATTGCTGGAACAGCGTTACCCCAGCGTAGATGCGTGGCAGGTGTGGAACGAACCGAACCTGCTGGGGTTCTGGCGCCCCGCCGCCGACCCGGCCGGCTATGCGAACCTGTTGCAAGTCACCGCCGCCGCGTTGCGGGTGGTGAACCCGAACAAACCGGTGGTGGCCGCCGGCATGGCATTCTTCAGCGAAATGCCCAACGGCCAGAACATGCTCGACGGGCTGCTGCAACTGGGCGTGCCGAGCCTGAATACCGTCATGTCCTATCACCCCTACACCCAATTGCCCGAAGGCAACACGCCGTCGAACCTCGACTTTGTCGAAAAAACCAGCGCCCTCAACCAGAAACTGCGGGCGGCCGGGGTGAATACCCTGTGGAGCACCGAGTGGGGCTGGTCGACCTACAAAGGCCCGAAAGAGGTGCAGGACTTCATCACCACCCAGGGCCAGGCCGACTACATCGTGCGCCGCGTCGCGCTGATGAGCGCGCTGGATTTCGACAAGATCTTCCTGTTCACCCTGAGCGACCTGGACCAGCGCGCCAGCGTGCGCGACCAGAGTTATGGCTTGCTCGACATCGACGCCAACCCCAAGCCGTCGTACACCGCGCTGCAGAATTTCCTGCAGGTGAGCGGGCCGAAATTGACCCCCGGCGACCCACCCACCGCCGATCAGTTGCCCGATGGCCTGTTCAGCATCGGCTGGTCCCGTGCCGACGGGCGCAAGGTGTGGTTTTTCTGGTCGGCCCGTGGCGGCAGCGCGCACTTGCCGGGCATGACCACCGCCACCTTGTATGACCCGTTGCGCGGCACCGAAACACCCTTGAGTGGCACCAATGGACTGGACGTACCGGTCAAGCCGAACCTGCAAATTCTGTTATGGGATTGAAGCCACCCATGCGCATCCTCTGGATCCTGCCCTACTCGCCTTGGCCCGCTACCAGCGGCGGCAAGACGCGCCAGTTTCATTTGCTGCGCAGCCTGGCTGCGCGCGGGCATCGGATCACCTTGCTGCTGCATGACAAACATGCGGTATCGCTGACGGATCGCCACGTGCTGGAAGCCTTTCTGGAACAGGTGATCATCCTCCCCCGACGCCCGCTGCGCAGCCTGAAGACCCTGCTGGCCGGGCTGTTTGCGCCGTACCCGTTGCTGGCCAGTGTGAATGGCCTGTCGGGTGAACTGCAGGACACCTTCGAGCGCTTGCTGACCGAGCATTGGGACGTGGTGCAGATCGAACATACCTACACCTTCCAGCCTTACGAAGCTGCATTGGCCCGTCGCTCCCAGCCGTTTGTGCTGACCGAGCACAATGTCGAATCGTCCCTCGGCGCCGCGACTTACGACCGCCTGCCCGGCTGGGCGTTGCCGTTCATACGCTACGATCAATGGCGCTACGGCCGCTGGGAACACCGGGTTATGCGCCAGGCCGCGCAAGTGGTCGCCGTGACCGACGCCGACGCCCAGACCCTGGCGCAGATTGCCGGCAAGCCGGTACCGGTGGTGGTCAACGGGGTGGATTGCGCGCACTTCGCTGCTGCCCGACCCGACCCGACGACCCGCCGCGTGCTGTTTCTGGGCAACTACGAATACGCGCCCAACGTCGATGCCATCGAGTGGGCACTGGATGAGATCCTGCCGAAAGTGTGGGCCCGCTGCCCCGACGCACGCATGAGCGTCTGCGGTTTCGGCATGCCGGAAAGCTGGCGCGAACGCTGGCAGGACGGACGCATCGAATGGCAGGGCTTTGTCCCCAACCTGCTGGCCCTGCAATCGAGTTGCTCGGTGTTTCTGGCACCGTTGCGCCATGGCGGCGGCTCCAAGCTCAAGGTGCTTGAAGCCCTGGCCGCCGGCCTGCCGCTGGCGAGTACCGACCAGGGCGTGTCCGGCCTGGACCTGGTGGAAGGCCTGGATTACCTCGGCGGCCAGACCGCTGAAAGCCTGGCCGACGCCGTGGTGCGCCTGTTGCAACAGCCTGAAGTCGCTGCTCCCATGGGCGAAGCCGGTCGCGCTTATGTGCGCCGTGCCCATGACTGGAGCGTCGCCGCCAGCCAGCTGGAGCAGGTGTACGCGCAACTGTCGCCCCAGAGCCAAAAGGAGCCGGCATGCGCATAGGCCTCGATTACCGCACCGTCGGCACCTCGCCGCAATCAGGCATCAGTCGCCAGGTGTACGCCCTGGAAGATGCCCTGCGCACCCTGCCCGGCATCGAGCTCGAACGCTTCAGCGTCGCGCCGCTGGGGGATGAGCTGCGCCTGAACGTGCATTGCCCGGACTGGGGCTGCGCCAAGACCGCCATGCACCAGCCGCACCAGCGCCTGCGTTTCGAGGCGGGCTACCTGCCCAAGGCGCTGCGCAATGAGCATATCGATGTGTACATCAGCACCTTCAATATGGGCCTGCCGCTGCCGCCCAAACCCCAGGGCCTGCGCACCGTGGTGCTGCTGCATGACCTGTTTCAGATCACCCTGGACAACTATCACGCCAACCGCCTGAAGGCGCTGATCTACAAGGCCAGTGATCGGCTGTCGATCACCTATGCGGTGCACACGGCAGACCGGGTGTGGACGCCTTCGCAGTACAGTGCCGACGAAACCGCGCGGCTGTTTCCCAAGGCGGCAGGCAAGATTCGCGTATTGCCCAACCAGGTGGTCGGTTTTGTCGGACTGCCGGCGGACCTCTCGGCGCGGCAACTGCCCGAGCGCTACTGGCTGCTGGTGGGTACCCGGGAATTGCGCAAGAACGTGCCGTTCCTGGTGGACGCCTGGCAGCGAGCGCGCAGCCAGTCGCCGAGCGTGCCGGAACTGGTGCTGGTGGGCAGCCTGGAGCATTTGCCCGAAGCACAACGCAACTACCCGGGGATACGCGCCTTGAGCGGCGTATCCGACGCTGAATTGCACGGGCTCTACCGCAAGGCCTTGCGCCTGTGGCAGCCTTCCTACGCGGAAGGCTTTGGCTTGCCGGTGATCGAAGCCCTGAGCGTCGGCACTCCGGTGGCGGTGGCCAGCGGTACCTCGCTGGACGAAATCACCCCGCCGCTGGCACCGCGGTTTTCACCCACGGACGGCGCGGCGCTGGTGCAATTGATGCTGCACCTGGCCGACCAACCCGTCGAACAACCACCTGAACAGTTACGCAGCTGGGCCGAACGCTTCAACCACCAGGCCTACCGTCGGCGCCTGGCCGAACTGATCGAGGAATTGAATTGAGAATCTCACTGGGTAGCCTCGTCGCCATCGTCTTCGGCCTGCTGTTTGGTGGGTTGATCCTGTTTCTTTCCCCGGTCAAGGCCGTGCTGGCAGTGATCGGCCTGGCCGCTGCCGTGACGATTCTGCGGTTCCCGTTCTGGGGACTGCTGCTGTTCGCCCTGGTGGCGACGTTCATGCCCTACTCCACCCTCAACCTGGGGATTCGCAGTACGGTCAGTGAGGCGCTGATCGCCCTGACCTGGGCGGCGGTGATCTGGCACGGTTTCCTCTCGCGCCTGCCGGCCGCCCCACCGCTGTCGCGGCGCCCTACCGACCGCATGTTGATGTGGCTGATGATCTTCACAGTGGTGCCGTTTATCGTCGGCCAGGTCAGCATCACCGCCGAGGCCAGCGGCGTGGCGAACTGGTTGCGTTGGCTGCTGAACCTGTCGGTGCTGTTCCTCGCCGCCAAGCTGCTGGTTGAACAGAAGAACCGCGAAGCCCTGGTGATCGCCTTGTTGCTGGGCACACTGGCGATGCTGGTGATGTCCATCGGTGTATTTATCCGCTCGCGCTCGGCCTCGGGCATGTTGCCGATCCTGACCCTGATGAACTACGGCAGCCTCGACACCCTGTCCCTGGGCCTGGGTGCCATGGCCTCGCGGATGGGTTCGCCATGGATGCACCCGAATGCCACCGGCGGGATCATGGCGCTGCTGCTGCCATTGGCGTTCTGCTACGGCATCACCAACACCGGCTGGAAACGCGGTCTCGGCCTGGGCGTTGCCTGCCTGGGTGCGGCGGCCCTGCTGTTGGCCAGCAGCCGGGGGGCGATGGTCAGCCTGGCGCTGGTGCTGATCTGGATGGCGTCGCGGCGGGTGCCGTACACCGGGCGTTTGCTGATGATCGGCGTGGCGTTGGCGGCGGCGCTGGTAGTGTCGTATCCACCGCTGCAGGAACGCCTGGCGACGATCTTTTCGGCGCAGAACGCGAGTACGGAAGTGCGCTTTGACGAATACCGCATGTTCCCCCAGGCCGTGGCCAGTTACCCGCTGGGCATTGGCTTCAAGGTTGACCCTCCGGTGCCGGGTACGCACCTGCTGGGGATTTCCAACCTGTGGCTGAATTTCGTCTACAAGACCGGGGTGATCAGCATGCTGCTGTTTATCGCGGTGACCTGGCGCTGGTGGCGCGAGTCCCGTCCGGAAATCGGCCCGATCCGCCTGACCAAGGACAATGCGATCTGGCTGGGCAGCACGGCGGGGATTCTGTCGGCGCTGGTCAGCGGCTTTTTCGACCACTACTTCAGCTTCGCCCTGGTGATGATTGCGCTGTTCTGGCTGATGGTGGGGATCAACGTGCTGGAGGCGCGGCGGCTGTTTCCGGCGCGTCTGCCAAAGGTCAAGACCGTGGCGCATCGCAAGCCTGTGTTCAATAGCGTCGGGCCCTAGGCATGCTCGGATCGGCGTTCTGGTTGACCCTGGCAACCTTGCTGGGGTTGTGCCTCGGGTTTGCCCGTGAGTGGTTGCTGGTGGCGGCGTGGGGTGCGGGCGAGCGCAGCGATGCGTTCCTGATCGCGCTGTTCTTGCCCGAAGCGTTACGCATGTCCCTGGCCGGCGGTGTGCTGAGTGCCGCCGCCCTGCCGCTGTACCTGCAACGCAAGGACGGCGAGCGCCTGGACTGGCTGGCGGTGTTGTTCCCGGCGCTGTTGCTGATCGCCCTGGTGACCAGCCTGCTGCTGACGTTGCTGGCGCCATGGCTGGTGCAGCTGCTCGGCCCGGGGCTGGCGGCGACGGCCACCAGCCTCGCCAGCAGCAACTTGCAGATTCTCGCCTGGAGTGTGCCGGGGCTGATGCTGCATGCGCTGTTCAGTATTCCGCTGCAGGCCAGCGAGCGCTTTGTGGTCGCGGGGCTCGGTTCGTTGCTGTTCAACCTGCCGCCGGTGACCTACCTCGCCCTCGCCGGTACCGCCACGCAACCGCACTCGCTGGCGTTGGCCTGCCTCACCGGCAGCCTGCTGATGCCCCTGGCGCTGTTGCCGTCGATGCTGCGCCTGGGCTGGCGGCCGTGGCGGCTGCGGGCTTCGACATTGGAATTGCGCGAGCTGGGCGCTCGCATAGGCCCGCTGCTTTTAAGCAACGGTGCCAGCCAGGGTTTGGCGCTGATTGAACGGCTGGTGGCGTCCTTGCTGGGTGAAGGTGCGGTGACCTGGGTCAACCTGGCCCGCAAGCTGATGAACTTGCCGTTGATTGCCCTGATGAGCCTCAACCAGGTGCTGCTGGGCATGATGAGCCGGCGCCAGGGCGACGAGCGCCTGGCCCTGCTCAAGCGTGGCCTGGAAACCGCCAGCCTGCTGACCTTGCCCGCAGGCGTCGGCCTGGTGGCGGCGGCGCCGAGCCTGGTGGCGTTGCTGCTGCCCAAGCAGTCGGTGGATTCGCCGTTGCCGCTGTTGCTGGCCTGGTTTGCCGTGCCGCTGGTGTTCGGCGCCTGGAACGCCCTGCTGGCGCGTTATGCCTATGCCGCCGGCGACACCCGCCAGCCGCTGCGTTGCGAGTTGCTGGGCAGCCTGGTGAACGTGTTGCTGCTGGGTGTGCTGCCGTTTGTGTTTGGCCTGGCGGGTATCCCGCTGGCCGCCCTCGCCGGCGTGCTGTGCACGGCGTTGCTGCTGATGCAACGCCAGGCCTTGCTCGGCGCCCTGCCCTGGAAGGGGCACTGGTTGCTGAGTGGGCTGGTGATGGGCTTGGCGGCGTTGGTGTTGTTTCGGGTTCAAGGTATTTGGCTTCAGCTGGGGTTGAGCACCCTGGCGGGGGCCGTGGTGTTGCTGGGCATGGGCCTGTGGCTCAAGCCGTGGCGCAAGGCAGATTTATAGAGTGGGAGCAGTCAGGTGAAAAAACGCTGGATTCAAATGGATATTGCCAAAGGCATTGGCATCCTGATCATCGTGTTCGGGCACAGCTGGTTTGTCGCCAGTTCCCTGGACTTGCTGTACCCGCTGCTGGCGGTATTTATCCTGCCGTTGTTCTTCTTTCTCTCCGGGGTGTTCTTCAAGCCTGAACAACCCTTTGTCGAGATGGCGGTGCGCAAGGCCGATGCACTGCTCAAGCCGTTCTTCTTCACCATGCTGGTGTACATCCTGATCCGCGACCTGCTGCGCGGCCAGGCACTGCTGCCGGACATCGGCGGCGTGCTGTATGCCTCGGTGGACACCATTCCATGGCAGGCGCTGTGGTTCCTGCCGCACTTCTGGGTGGCGATTCTGTTCGGCTGGGTGATGTTGCGGCTGATGCAGCGCCTGGGCTTGTCGCTGGCCATGAGCTGCGTGGTGATCACCCTGCAATTGATGCTCGGGATCTGGACCCTGCCGTGGTTCTGGCAGGTGCCGGTGACCGTCGGCGGGCAGACCTGGACGATGCCGGGGCTGCCGTTCAGCATTGATGTGACGTTGATCAGCAGTACCTATTTCATCTTTGGTTACCTGCTGCGGGACGTGCTGCGTCGCCACCAGAGTTCGTTGCTGACGCTACTGGGCGCCATGGCGTTGTTTGCGGTGGTGTTCATCTACAGCTGGGACACCATGGACCTGGCACAGCGGCGTTACGACCACTGGCTGTGGACCAGTTTGCTGGCGGTGATCGGCGTGTATGTATGCTGGGCGCTGGCCGGGGTGATGATGGTCTCGGGGCTGCTGACGCGGGCGATGACGTACATCGGGCAGTCAACGTTGATTCTGTTGATCTTCCACGGGGAAATTCAACACAAGACGGTGGACTTGATGGAACGGTTCGGGCTGCATCCGCTGCTGTCGGCGAGCATCGGGCTGGTGGTGGCGGTGGTGGTGCCGTTGATGATCGGCGAGGTGATCAAGCGGGTGGCCTTCCTGCGGTTTTTCTACTTCCCGTTCCCGGTGCGCAAGGCACCGGCGGTGGCCGGTGAAAAGCCTGGAGCTTGAGGCGTGATGTGGGAGCTGTCGAGCTTTAGCGAGGCTGCGATGGCATCACCGCGGTGTGCCTGAATTACCGAGGTGATGCTATCGCAGGCAAGCCAGCGCCTACAGAAAAACGCTCAATCATCCAGTGCCGGTTGTGGCGCTGGATGCTTGGAGTTCTTGCCGGCCTTGGCTCCAGGCTTGCCTGCTGCAGGGGCCGCGGGCTCAGGTTCGGCCGGCGCGGCAAGGTCCTTTTCAGCCTGGGGCATCTGATCAATCGCGCTGAAGAAATCCGCCAGGCTGAGGGTGTCGGGTGGCACGGTCTTCTCGAGTTTTTTCTCGCCGTCCTTGCCCACCAGAATCACTTTGGTGCCACTGCCGGCACCCAGCTTGAGTGCGCGGATCAGCGCGTTGGTTTCAGGCGGTGCGAGCTTCTTGTTGTCCTTCGCGTCCTTGGCGAACTTCTCGCCTTCAGCGCCGATGCTGCCAAAGGACACGGTGTACAGCACCATGTTGCGCTCTTCAAAGGACTGCTTGTTGGCAGGCTCGTCCAGCTGTTTCTTGAGGGTGGCCAACGTCGGGTTGCCGGAGTCGAGCTCCACCACCACCAACGGACGGGACTTGCCCAGGTCCTGCTTGAGCGGATTGAGATCATCCGCGGCCAACAGCGGCCCCGTAAAAGCCATCAGGGTAGCCAGGGTCAGCGACCGGATGAGCATGCACACCTCCTTTGAATTCCATGCAGGGTTCTTGAGTTTCATGTCTGCGACAGTCAAATTCAAGGATGATTCCTACAACAACTTCAGAAAGCGTAGGTCAGGACGCCCGCGACGCAAGGCGTTTAGCCACCTTACGCCTCATTGTTTCTTTTGATTGCGGATGCTCACGACGGCCAATGCCGGGCAAATACCGGCGCTACGTTTGGGTGGGCATCCACCTGCGCCAGCACCCGGGCAAACTCAGGCCGCGACTGTTGCAGCGCGTCCCGCCCGCCAGCCCAACGCGACACCGCCGCAGCCATGATCGCCAGTGCATTCGGAACCTGCGCCGGGGTGAACAGTTGCTCGGCAAATTGATCGGCAAACACCTCCCAGGCCCTATGCAGGCGGCGACGGGTGCCGCTGATCAGCTGTTCATGCTGCTGCGCATCGGGGCTGTCGGTCCAGCGTTCCGGATAGTCGATGATGCCAATCGCCGAGTAACAGTTGGCGGCGATGTACACCAGGCCGCGAATGACTTGGGCGGGCTCCTCGGGCAGCAGCCCTGAGGCGGGAAACTGCAGGCCCAGGTGAATCAGGATCGCCGCGCTTTCCGTCAACACGCTGCCATTGGGCAGTTGCAGGGTAGGGATTTGCTTGAGCGGGTTGATCCGCGCCAACGCCTCGTTGCCCACGCGGTCTTCCCAGGAGCAGGCGTCGACCTGGCACCACTCGACACCGCAACGCTGCAGGGCAATTTCGATGATGCACGAGCCGGTGCCTTGGGTTCCGTAAAGGGTGTACACAGTGCCAAGCCTCCTGGCAGTGGATTGAGGTGTTAGGCTAGGCCGTTCATTCGTTCAACGGGAAGCCATCATGCACAGCAAACGCGTCACGATCGAAGACTGGGACGGCGACGGCGCCATCCGCCTGCCAGACGAAGCCTTGCAGGAACTGGGGCTGGATGTGGGCGACACGCTGTACATCGTCGAGACCTATGTGGGCACGCAAAAAGGCTTTGTGCTGTCGACCACGCCGAAAATTGCCGACCGGATGGATGAGTTGGTGGAAGAGCTGAGCCATAAGCCCTAGCGAGCCAGCCTGGCTTGCAACCCCGCCTTCACCTGTGGCCATTCCGGATCAATGATGCTGAAGCGCACCGAGTTGCGCTTGCGGCCATCGGGCATGATGCGCTCGTGGCGCACGATCCCTTCCTGTACCGCGCCGAGGCGCAGGATCGCGGCCCGGGATTTTTCGTTGAGTTCATCGGTGGTGAACTGCACCCGCACGCACTCCATCACTTCAAACGCGTGGGTCAGCAGCAACAGCTTGGCCTCGGTGTTGACCCCGGATTTCTGCACCGACTGGCTGATAAACGTGTGGCCGATCTCCAGCTTGCGATTGACCCGGTCGACCTTCCAGAACCGGGTGCTGCCCACCACTTCACCGGTGTCGCGGCGCACGATGACAAACGGCATCACGGTGCCTGCCTCACGCCCGGCCAGGGCAATGTCCACGTACTTTTCGACGGTGTCGGGCCCCGGCACGTTGGTGACCTTGAGGTTCCACAATTGCCCGTCGGCAGCAGCCTGTACCAGGGCGGTGGCGTGTTCGCGTTGCAGGGGCCGGAGTTCGACCGTGGTGCCGGTCAGGGTGATTTCAGTCATGGGAGAGCTGCGCTGTCTGGTGGTCGTCAGTGGCCAAGATTGCAGGCTCTCGCCACCTCAAGGCAAGCCGTTTTAGAACAAGCCCATCTGGCCGCCCACCAGGGTGCCGAAGTCATCGTTTACAAACGGCAGGATCGCGTCCGCCACCGGTTGCAGTTGCCGGGTGACGTAGTGGTCGTAGTCGATCGGTGCCTGGCGCACTTCCAGCGGTTCGGGGCCATTGACGCTGATCACGTAGCTGATCCAGCCACCGTTCTGGTACTGGCGCGGGCGACCCTGGCGGTCGTTGTATTCGTCGGCCAGCCGCGCGGCGCGCACGTGGGGCGGTACGTTGCGCTCGTAGTCACCCAGTTGCCGGCGCAGGCGCTTGCGGTAGATCAGCAGGTCGTCGAGCTCGCCGCTCAAGGTGCGACGTACGTAGTCGCGCACATAATCCTGGTGGGGCTGGCGGTGGAAGATGCGCTGGTAGAGTTCCTGCTGGAATTGCCGGGCCAGGGGCGACCAGTCGCTGCGTACGGTTTCCAGGCCCTTGTAGACCATTTCTTCGCTGCCGTCGGCACGGGTGACCAGCCCGGCGTAGCGCTTTTTGCTGCCCTCTTCCGCACCACGAATGGTCGGCATCAGGAAGCGGCTGAAGTGGGTTTCGTATTGCAGTTCCAGGGCGCTTTGCAGGCCGAACTCATTCTGCAGGCGCTCGCGCCACCAGGTGTTGACGTGCTGCACCAGGTCCAGGCCGATGCGCGTCGCGTCTTCCTGGGAATGGGGGCTGCCGAGCCAGACAAAAGTCGAGTCGGTATCGCCGTAGATCACCTCATAACCCCGGGCTTCGACCAGCTCGCGGGTCTGGCGCATGATCTGGTGGCCGCGCAGGGTGATGGACGATGCGAGTCGCGTGTCGAAGAAGCGGCAACCACTGGAGCCGAGTACGCCGTAGAAGGCGTTCATGATGATCTTCAGCGCTTGGGACAGCGGCGCGTTGTATTCGCGCTTGGCCACTTCGCGGCCCTCGGAAACCCGCGCGACAATCGACGGCAGGCAATGCCGGGTGCGGGAAAACCGCGCACCGCGAAAGCCTTCCACCGACTCGCTGTCTTCGGGGTGACGCAGGCCTTCGATCAGGCCCACCGGGTCGATCAGAAAGCTGCGGATGATCGACGGGTAGAGGCTTTTGTAGTCAAGCACCAGCACCGACTCGTAGAGGCCCGGGCGCGAATCCATGACAAACCCGCCGGGGCTGGCCTGGGGTGGTTTGTCTCCCAGGTTCGGCGCGACGAAACCCTGGCGGTGCATCAGCGGCATGTACAGGTGCGTGAACGCTGCCACCGAACCGCCGTTGCGGTCTGCCGGCAAGCCGGTGACGCTGGCTCGTTCGAGGAGGAATTTCAGCAGCTCGGTCTTCTCGAAAATCCGCGTGACCAGCTCGCAGTCCTTGAGGTTGTAGCGTGCCAGCGCGGGCTTGTCCTCGGCGAACATGCGGTTGATTTCGTCCATGCGCTGGTACGGCGTGGAGATCGATTTACCTTCACCGAGCAAGGTCTGGGCGACGTTTTCCAGGCTGAAGGATTCGAAACTCCAGGTGGCCGAGCGCAAGGCTTCGATGCCATCGATGATCAACCGCCCGGCCGCTGCCGCGAAGTAGTGATTGCGGCTGCCGTGCTCGCGCCAGCCCATGGCATCGCCGCCACGGCCCAGCAGCAGCGGCACGTTCAGGCGTTGCGCGTGTTCGTGCAGCACGCGCAGGTCGAACTGCACCAGGTTCCAGCCGATGATCGCGTCGGGGTCATGGGTGGCGAGCCACACATTCAGGCGTTCGAGGAGTTCGGCGCGGGTGTCGCAGTAGTCGAGCTTGAAGTCCACCGCATCGGTGTTGTTGGGCGGGCCGAGCATGTACACCTGGCGCTCGCCGCAACCTTCCAGAGCGATGGAATACAGGTCGCCCTGGGCGGTGGTCTCGATGTCCAGCGACACCAGCTTGAGGGGCGGGCGGTAATCCGGCGCGGGTTTCATCTGCGCCTCCACCAGCATGCCGCCCTCGCCCGCTTTGCCGCCGAACAACACCGGCGCGGTGATGAAGCGCTCCATCATGTAGCGATCGGGCGGGCGCACATCGCCTTCGTAGACGTCGATGCCGGCTCGACGCAGGCGCTTTTCCAGGTCCATCAATTGGCGATGCTGTTGGGTGTAGAGGCCCAGCACCGGGCGATGGTGGAAGTCGCAGAGCGCCAGGTCACGCAACTCGATACCGCGCTCGCCCTTGAGCTGCAGCTCGGCCGGCTTGCGATGGGCTTGCGGGATGAACATCACGGAGGTCTGCACCGGCAAGCGCACGAACCTGGGGCCTTGATCGGTAGCCAGCCAAAAGCTGACCTCCGTGCCCGCCGGGGTGTCGCGCCAATGCCGGGTCAGGACAAACCCCTGCTGTAAATCCACCTTGCCACACCTCAAGAATCACTTTCAGGGCGTGATTCTACTCGGCCTGTGCCACGGCGCGGCGATTTAACCGAAATGGCCTACGTATACGGAGAGAGTAATCTCACAAACTTGTTGCAGAACATTAATGACAATTACTATCATTCGCACCGGAGTCGTATCCGCGCAGCGAGGACGCGCAACGTTGTTGCCCTTTTCCTCACATTGACGGTTCGCCGTCAGGATCGACCATGCCCACTTCCACCCGTTTGGCTGTGCCGTTTCGCCCTACCCTGCTCGCCCTTTGCTGCTCCCTGAGCCTCGCCGCTCACGCCGCCACTCCAGAAACCCCGCAGGATGCGAACAACAGTCAGGACGGCAAGGCTCTGGAACTGGGTGCTACCACCATCAGCGCCGACGCGGCCACGCCCAACGCCCTGCCCCCGGTGTACGCCGGCGGCCAGGTCGCCCGCGGCGGGCAGCTGGGGGTGCTGGGTAACCAGGACATCATGGACGTGCCCTTCAGCATGTCTTCCTACACCGAAAAATTGATCCGTGACCAGCAGGCCGAGAACGTCGGCGATGTGCTGCTCAACGATTCGTCCGTGCGCCAGGCGTCGGGGTACGCGAACCAGGCCCAGGCCTTTGTGATCCGTGGCCTGCCGCTGAACGGCGATGACATTTCGTTCAACGGTCTGTACGGCATCCTGCCGCGCCAGATCATGTCCACCGACGCCCTGGAGCGGGTTGAAGTGTTCAAGGGCCCCAACGCCTTTATCAACGGCGTGACGCCCGGCGGCTCCGGGATTGGCGGCGGTGTGAACCTGCAACCCAAGCGCGCCGATGATGTGCCGTTGCGGCGTTTCAGCACCGACATCAGCAGCGATGGCCGGGTCGGCGAGCACCTGGATATCGGGCAACGTTTTGGCGAGGACAATCGTTTTGGCGCACGGGTGAATATTTCCCAGCGCGAAGGCGACACCGGGATCGATGACGAGAGCCAGCGTTCGAAGCTGTTTGCGGTTGGCCTGGACTATCGCGGTGATGCGCTGCGTTTGTCGGGAGACTTTGTCTACTCGAAACAGCAGATCAATGGCGGGCGCAACACCGTGTTGCTCGGCCAGAACCTGACCCATATCCCCAACGCGCCTTCGGCCGACACCAACTACGCGCCGAGCTGGGGCACCAGCAGCCTGGAAGACACTTTCGGCATGTTGCGCGCCGAGTACGACCTGAATGACAACTGGACCGCCTACATCGCAGGCGGCGCCAAGCACACCAACGAGATTGGCCGTTACTCCTCGGTCACGTTGAATGACACCCTGGGCAATGCCACCGTCAGCGGCTCGCGCATCGCCCACCAGGAAGACAACACCAGCCTGATGGCGGGCTTGAATGGCAAGTTCCAGACCGGCGCTGTCAGCCACAAACTGAACTTCGGGTTGACCGGAATCTGGGCCCAGACGCGCAACGCCTATGACTTCGACCTCAACGGCCACGCCAGCAATATCTATAACCCGGTGGACGTTGCCGAACCGGTCAAGGGCAGTTTCGTCGGCGGCGACCTGAACGATCCGGGCATCACCGCCAAGACCTTCGCCCGCAGTGCAGCGGTGTCGGACACCCTGGGCTTTATGGATGATCGCTTGCTGGTGACCGCCGGGTTGCGCCGCCAGGAACTGGTGGTCCAAGGGTATGCCTACGGGTCGGGCCCACGTAACGCCGATTACGACAAGTCGATCACCACACCGGTGTACGGCCTGGTGTTCAAGCCGTGGGACCACGTGTCGTTCTATGCCAACCATATCGAAGGCTTGGCCCAGGGCCCGACCGCACCTCAGAACGCCGGCACCGCACCCATTACCAACGCCGGCCAGGCCTATGCCCCGGCGCGCTCGAAACAGACCGAAGCCGGGGTCAAGCTCGACATGGGTACCTATGGCGCAACCCTGGGTGTGTATCGCATCGAGCAACCAACCGACGGTTACTCACAACTCAGCGCCGACGGCTTGAGCGCCACCTATGTTCGCCAGGGCGAGCAAGTCAACAAAGGCGTTGAGCTCAACGTGTTCGGTGAACCGATCGCAGGCCTGCGCCTGCTGGGCGGCGCAACCATCATCCACACCGAAGTCCACGGCACCCAGAACGGCGCCAACGACGGCAACCGCGCCATCGGCGTACCGACCTTCCAACTGAATGCCGGCGTGGACTGGGATGTACCAGGCCTGCAAGGCGTGACAGTCAACGGACGAATGCTGCGCACCGGCGGCCAATATGCCGACGCGGCCAACAACCTCAGCCTGCCCGCCTGGAACCGCTTCGACGTGGGCGCCCGCTACACCTTCAAGGTGGAACAGCGTGACGTCACCCTCGGCGCCACTGTGGAGAACGTCGCCAATACCAAGTACTGGGAATCGGCACTCGGCGGCTACCTGACCCAAGGTGACCCGCGCGTGGCCAAGCTGTCGGCCAGTATCGACTTCTAACCCCTGTCAATGTGGGCGCTGGCTTGCCTGCGATGCGGGCACCTCGGTGTGTCAGATGCACCTCGGTGATGCTATCGCAGGCAAGCCAGCTCCTACAGAAAGCAGATCTGCTTTCACCCGGGTTGTTTGCCGGACATTGGACAGCCGAACGCCAACTGCGTAGTTTCCCAACCACTGCGCACAAGGACCCCGGCATGTCCCCCGACCTCACTTCCATCGAGCTGTTCCTCAAGGCGGTCAAGCTGGGCAACCTGTCCCGGGCGGCCGAGCAATCCCATCTCTCCCTCTCTGCCGCCAGCCGACGCCTGTCGCTGCTGGAGCAGCACTTCAAGGTCGCCCTGCTGACCCGCACCTCCACCGGCGTTTCACCGACGGCAGCCGGGGAAGTATTGGCCCAGCATGCACAATCGATCCTGCGGGCCGTGGACGGCATGCACGCCGATCTCGCCGATTACGCCAAGGGCGCCACCGGCCGGGTTTGCCTGTACGCCAACAGTTCGGCGATGAGCCAGGAACTGCCGCGCCAACTGACCCAGTGGAACACCTTGCACCCGGGCATCCGCCTGGATATTCGCGAGGAGCGCAGCCGGGAGATCCTCCAGGCCGTGCGCGAGGGCGTGGCGGATGTCGGTATCGTCACCACCCGCCCCAGCGAAGAGCTGCGGTTCGAGCCCTACTGCCAGGACCGCCTGTGCCTGCTCGTGCCCAATGACCACCCACTGAAAATGCGCCATGCGCGCTTCGAGGATTTGCTCGGCTACGACTTCGTCGGCCTGGAAGACAACGCCGCCATCACCCCGTTGATTACCGAGGCCGCCGCGGCGATCGGCATGCCGTTGCGGCTGCGGGTGCAGGTGCGCAGTTTCGAAGCAGTGTGCCGCTTGATCGCCGCCGGCCAGGGTGTGGGCGTGTTGCCACAGGGCGCGGTGCAGATCTTCCGCAAGGAGATGGCCTTGCGCTTTATCGAAATCGACGACAGCTGGGCCGACCGGCAGATGTACCTGTGCATGCGCAAGGAACAGCCGTCACTGACGAGCCTGGCACTGTTCGACTACCTGAGCGCCAACCCTGCGTAAACCTTTGGCCTTCGAATTTTGCGAAGGCCGATTCCACAATTAGCAATTCCCCTGTTGTCACAGCTGTGCCAAGAATGCCCCCGCCAGACCTTCCTATAAAAACAAGACAGGAGACACGGCGTGTCCCAATCCCACACCCGCCCCACCCACCGCATCGCCGTGATTCCCGGCGACGGCATCGGCCGCGAAGTGGTGCCCGAAGGCCTGCGGGTACTGGACGCTGTCAGCCGGCGCTTCGGTATTCACTTTCACTTCGACCACTTTGCCTGGTGCAGCGAGCACTACCTGGCCCACGGCACGATGATGCCCGACGACTGGGCCGAACAGATCGGCAGCCATGACGCGATCTTCTTCGGCGCGGTGGGTGCGCCCGACATCATTGCCGACCACACTGCGGTGTGGGAGTCGCTGCTGAAGATCCGCCGCCAGTTCGATCAATACGTGAATATTCGCCCGGTGCGCCTGATGCCCGGCGTGCCCTGCCCGCTGGCCGGCCGCGTGCCCGGGGACATCGACTTTATCGTGGTGCGGGAAAATACCGAGGGCGAATACTCCAGCGTTGGCGGCCGCATGTGGGAAGGCACGGCGCGGGAAATCGCAGTGCAGGAGTCGATCTTCTCCCGCGAAGGCGTGGACCGCGTGGTGGACTACGCCTTCAAACTGGCGCAACAGCGGCCGCGGAAAAACCTGGTGGCGGCGACCAAATCCAATGGTATCTCGATCACCATGCCGTTCTGGGACGAGCGGGTCAACGAAATTGCCCGGCGCTACCCGGACGTGAAGACCGCCAAGTTCCACATCGACATTCTGTGCGCGCACTTCGTGCAGCATCCCGACTGGTTCGATGTGGTGGTGGCCTCCAACCTGTTCGGCGACATCCTTTCCGACCTCGGCCCGGCGTGCACCGGCACCATCGGCATTGCGCCGTCGGCCAACCTCAATCCGGAGCGGCGCTACCCGTCGCTGTTCGAGCCGGTGCACGGTTCCGCGCCGGATATTGCCGGGCTCGGTGTCGCCAATCCCATCGGGCAGATCTGGTCGGCCGCGCTGATGATCGAGCACCTGGGCGACGGTGATCCGCTTTACCAGGAAGCGGCGGCAGCCATCGTGTCCGCCATCGAAACGGTGCTTGCCGAAGGCCCGCGCACCCGGGAAATGGGCGGCAGCGCCAGCACTGTCGAAGTGGGTCGCGCCATCGCCGAATGCGTCGCAGGGAACAGGAGCTGAACATGACCAACGCACATTACATCGCCAACCAATGGCTGGCGTCGACCTCGCTGGAAGACATTCCGGTGATCGACCCCAGCACCGGCGACACCTATTCGAGCATCGCCCGTGGCACGGCCGCCGATATCGAGGCGGCGATCAGCGCGGCGCGCCTGGCACTCGGCGAAACCTTCGACGGCCCGTGGGGCCGGTTGTCGGCCGTGGAGCGCAGCCGTTTGCTGGCCAAGCTTGGCGCGGCAGTGCTGGAACATCATGAAGAGCTGGCGCAGATCGAGGCGCGGGACACCGGCAAGGCGCTGAAAGTCGCCCGCGCCGATGCCACCGCCCTTGCCCGCTATTTCGAATACTACGCGGGTGCCGCCGACAAACTGCACGGCGAAACCCTACCGTACCAGGCCGGCTACACGGTGTTGACGGTGCGCGAACCCCACGGGGTGACCGGGCATATCATCCCGTGGAATTACCCGATGCAGATTTTCGGGCGCAGCGTCGGCGCCTCGTTGGCGGCGGGCAATGCGTGCGTGGTCAAGCCGGCGGAAGATGCCAGCCTGTCGTTGCTGCGCCTGGCGGAAATCGCTGCCGAGGTTGGTTTTCCAGCCGGCGCGATCAACGTAGTCACCGGTTACGGCTACGAAGCCGGCGCGGCGTTGTGTGCACACCCGGGCATCGATCACATTTCGTTCACCGGCTCCACCGCCACCGGTACTGCCGTGTCGAAAGCCGCTGCCGAACGCCACTGCCCGGTCACCCTGGAGTTGGGCGGCAAGTCGCCGCAACTGGTGTTCGACGATGCCGACCTGGATGAAGCGTTGCCGGTGCTGGTCAACTCCATCATTCAGAACTGCGGGCAAACCTGCTCCGCCGGCAGCCGTTTGCTGGTGGAACGCAGCATTTACGAAACCCTGCTCGCACGCCTCAGCCAACGTTTCAGCGAACTGCGCGCCGGGCCTTCGGCGCTGGACCTGGACATGGGCCCGCTGATCAATCAGAAGCAGCTGCGCCTGGTGCGCGAGTTTATTCGTCAAGCCGAACAGGAAGGGATCACCGTCGCCGCGCGCGGAACGGTGGTTGCCGAGGCCGGCAGCGGCGGGTATTTCCAGGAGGCGGTGCTGTTTCGCGATGTGCCGCCTGACAGTCGCCTGGCGCAACAGGAAGTGTTCGGCCCGGTGCTGGCCGTGATGCCCTTCGATGATGAAGCCGAAGCGATTCGCCTGGCCAACGGCACCGAGTTCGGCCTGGTGGCCGGCGTGTGGACCCGCGATGGCGCACGGCAAATGCGCCTGGCGCGCACCCTGCGTTGTGGCCAGGTGTTCATCAATAACTATGGCGCCGGTGGCGGCGTTGAATTGCCATTCGGCGGCGTGAAGGCCAGCGGGTATGGACGGGAAAAAGGCTTCGAGGCGCTGCTGGGCTTTACCACCTTGAAGACCATTGCGATCAAACACGGTTGATTCCTCACAACAACAAGAACGGAGAACACACCATGCGTTTAGCCAATAAAGTCGCGATCGTCACCGGCGCCGGCTCGGGGTTTGGCGAGGGCATCGCCAAGACATTTGCCCGCCAGGGCGCCAAGGTCATCGTTGCGGACATGAACGCCGTGGGCGGTCAGCGGGTGGTCAATGAAATCGCCGAAAGCGGCGGCCATGCGCATTTCATCGAGGTCAACGTGGCCAACGATGAAAGCATGGGCGCCCTGCTGCGTGGCACTTTGGAGCAGTTCGGCGGCCTGGATATCGTCATCAACAACGCCGGTACCACCCACCGCAACCGGCCGATGCTGGAAGTCGACGAAGCCGAATTCGACCGGGTGTTTGCGGTCAACGTCAAAAGCATCTTCTTGAGCGCCAAGCATTTTGTGCCGCATTTTCGCGGCCAGGGCGGCGGCGTGTTCGTCAATATTGCCTCGACGGCGGCGATCCGCCCGCGTCCGGGACTGGTCTGGTATAACGGCAGCAAGGGCGCAGTGGTGGTCATGAGCAAGACCATGGCGGCGGAGCTGGGGCCGGACAATATCCGCGTCAACTGCGTGAACCCGGTAGTGGGTGCCACGGCGTTGCTCAGCGAATTCATGGGCGTACCGGACACCCCGGAAAACCGCCAGAAATTCATGGCGACCATTCCCCTGGGGCGCTTTTCCACCCCGCAAGATGTGGCCAACGCCTGCCTGTACCTGGCGTCGGACGAAGCGGCGTTCATCACCGGCACTTGCCTTGAAGTCGATGGCGGGCGCTGCGTGTAACTCACTTTCACAGGGACCGGAATTGCTATGTGTGATCTTCATAATAAGAACGAGCCGAACACCCGCGAATTGCTTGAAGGCCTGCCAAAGAACTGGGGTAAATGGGGCCCGGACGACGAAGTCGGCGCCCTCAATTACCTGACTGAAGCCGAAGTACTGCGGGGCGTGGCCTCGGTGCGCCAGGGCAAGACCTTTACCCTGCAAGTGCAGATCGGCCACCCCGACGGCGACCCGATGTGGCCGGCGCGCAACCCGTCGATGCGCTTCAATACCCTCGACCACAGCCATTACCACTTCGGCAAACAACCGCACATGACCGGTGGTGCGGCGTATTCCGACGACGTGATCTTCATGCAGCTGCAAGGCTCGACCCAGTACGACGCCCTCGGCCACGCCTGGTACGACAATCAACTGTGGAACGGCTACGACGCCCAGACCACCGTTGGCGGCATGGCCAAGGCCAGCGTGCTGGCGATTGCCGAACGCGGCGTGGTGGGCCGTGCGGTGCTGATCGACATGGCGCGCCATCGCGGCAAGAAGTGCCTGGGCCGGGGCGAAACCTTCAACCACCTGGACCTGCTCGACGCCGCCAAAGCCCAGGGCGTGACCATTGAAAAACGTGACATCCTGATCATCCGCACCGGGTCCATGGGGGCGTTTTATGAGCTGGGCAAGACCGAGTTCTTCAAGGACCTGATGGAGCCGGGGCTGACCTACAGCCGGGAGCTGGTGGAGTGGTTCCACGAGATGGAAATCCCCAACCTGGTGACCGACACCATCGCCAACGAAGTGATCACCGACCCGGTGTCCGGGGTGCAGATTCCGCTGCATTGCGCGCTGATGCGCAACCTGGGGATCGCCTTCACCGAAATCGTGTTGCTGGAGGAACTGGCCGCCGATTGTGCGGACGACGGCCAGTGGAAATTCCTCTACACCGCCGCCCCGCTGAAGATTGTCGGAGGCAGTGGCGCACCGGTGAATCCGGTGGTGATCAAGTAGCCGTTCCGTCTCAGTGGCGAATTTGCGAATCGCGAACTCGCCACTAGACTCAAGGCTCCTCTCACATGGAAGTCCACTCAATGAATGTATTGCGCCCTCTTCGCCAGGCAATTGCCCTGGCAACCCTGCTGTCTGCTGGTGCCCTGACGGCACATGCTGCCGATATCCCGTTGTCCAAGTCGCTGGAAGCCGATGAGGTGACCACCAAGGTGCTGGAGGTGGATGCCGCCAACCATCAGGTGGTGCTCGAAGGTGCCGAAGGCCGCAAGGTGCATGTGCAGCTCAGCGACCAGGCCAAGGACCTGGGCAATCTCAAGGCAGGTGATCAGGTCAAGGTGCTGGTGACCCATTCGGTCGCCGCCGTGCTGGACACCGACATCGACAAGAGCGCACCGGACGCCACCGAGAAGACTGGCGTCTTGCGCGCCACCGCGGATAACCCGAACCCGGGCGGTGCGGCCTTCCGCCAGGTACAGGTGCAGTTGAAGATCACCCACATTGACCTGACGAAAAACCAGGTAACCCTGGAAAACCCGGCGGGCCAGAGCAAAGTGCTGACCGTGGAGAAACCGGAAATTCGCGCCGGCCTCAAAGACCTCAAGGTCGGCCAAAGCGTGTTGGTGACCTACACCGATACCCTGGAAATCAGCACCGCCCACGAAGGCTGATGAATGCGGCGCCCCATCAGCTCACGGCTGATGGGATTTCGCCAGATAGTCTTCGATGTTGTTCATCTGATCATCCCAGCCTCGGGAGTTCTTCTTGTAGGCCATCTGGCGGCGAACGTCCGGGATCCCGTCAAAACCTGACTCCACCACGCGCAACAAGATGCCTTCGGCGTGATCCTCGAGGGTGAACTCCACCAGCGTGGGGGTTTCGGCGTCGTAATCCACATCCTTGTCTACGGCGTAGGGATGCCAGCTGAAAGAGAACCGCGTCTGTGGTTCAAGCCGCTCGATCCTTGCCTTCCACACCACGTGCTCGTAACCGGGATAGGTGATCGGGGCTTCAATGGCCCGGCCCTGGGCAAACTGTTTGCCCTTGAGGGCGATGCCAAACCAGCTGCCGAATTGCTCGGCGTCGGTCAGTGCTTCCCAGACCCGTTGGCGTGGAGCGTTGAGCAGGACTTTACGTTTGATTTCATTTGATTCGTGCATGAGACACCTCCTGTATTGACAGTAGGCGACATCGACCAATGCGCAACCTTTGAAAAGGGATAGGGCATGACGGTGTCATGCCCTTGTGGCGTCAAACGTGGGGATCACCCGGTGCCTTGCTGGGGATCGCGTATTGCGGCTTCAAGTGGCCTTCCTGATCGAGCAGCCAGGCGTCCATGATCTGGCGCACCACCGGCCCCGCCACTCGGCCACCGGCCTCGCCGTTTTCGATCATCACCGAAATCACGATCCGCGGGTGCTCCGCCGGGGCAAAGCCGACGAACAAGGCGTTGTCGCGGTTGCGCTCCAGGGTCTTGAGACGGTTGTAACGCTCGCCCTGCTTGATCGCCACTACCTGCGCAGTACCAGACTTGCCAGCAATCCGGTACTGCGCACCGGCTGCAGCCGCCCGGGCGATACCGCGTGGATCGTGCATTACCAATTGCATGCCGTGGTTGACCTGCTCCCAGTCGCGTGGGTCTTTGAGCACCACGTTGGGCATCGGGTTTTCATCCACCGGCGGCACGCCATTGATGGTCTTGGCCAGGTGCGGTCGGTTCCACACGCCCTTGTTGGCGATCAGCGCAGTGGCCTGGGCCAGCTGCAACGGGGTGACCTGCATGTAACCCTGGCCGATGCCGAGGATCACGGTTTCACCCGGGAACCAAGGCTGGCGCCGGGTAGCGCGCTTCCAGGCTTGGGACGGCATCAGGCCGGCTGACTCTTCGAACATGTCGAGGG
Organism: Pseudomonas sp. B6001; assembly: GCF_013386015.1. Taxonomy (NCBI): domain Bacteria; kingdom Pseudomonadati; phylum Pseudomonadota; class Gammaproteobacteria; order Pseudomonadales; family Pseudomonadaceae; genus Pseudomonas; species Pseudomonas sp. B6001. The sequence goes on along the minus strand of NZ_JACAOX010000025.1, from coordinate 3,943 downwards.
AGACTTTCTGGCCAAGGCCGAACTCGGCCAGGTAGTCGTGCAGGCGGTCGATACCCAGCTTGTGGGCCAGGTCGTAGAAGTAGGTGTCGTTGGAGCGCATGATCGCTGCGTCCATGTCCACCCAACCATCACCGCTGTGGTTCCAGTTGCGGTATTTGTGGTCGAAATCCGGGAGTTGGTAATAGCCCGGGTCGAACACCCGGGTCTGGGCGGTAACCACGCCGCTGTCGAGGCCAGCGATGGCGACTTCCGGCTTGATCGTCGAACCCGGCGCGTAGAGCCCGCGCAGCACGCGGTTGAACAGCGGACGGTCGAGGGAGTCGTGCAGCGCGGCGTATTCCTTGAAGCTGATGCCGGTGACAAACAGGTTCGGGTCGAAGCTTGGCTTGCTGACCATCGCCAGCACTTCGCCGGTTGCCGGGTCGAGAGCAACCACCGAACCACGGCGGTCGCCGAGGGCTTCTTCGGCGGCTTCCTGGAGTTTGACGTCCAGGCTCAGCACGATGTTTTTGCCGGGGATCGGGTCGGTGTGCTTGAGCACCCGTAGGACGCGGCCCTGGGCGTTGGTTTCAACTTCTTCATAGCCGACGTGGCCATGCAACTCGGACTCGTAGAAACGCTCGATCCCGGTTTTACCAATGGACTGCGTGCCCCGGTACTCCACTGAGTCGAGGGCTTTGGATTCTTTTTCGTTGATCCGGCCTACGTAGCCAATGGAGTGGGCAAAGTGCGCACCCAGCGGATAATGGCGGACGAATTGCGGCTCGACATCCACGCCCGGCAGACGGAATTCGTTGACGGCCAAAACGGCGATCTGCTCTTCGGTCAGCTCGTAGAACAGGGTGACGGGCACGAAGGGATGACGGGCTTGCTTGAGCGCCTTATCAAATACGCCGCGATCCTCGGCGGGCAAATGCAGGAGGCTGACGATAGCGTCCAGCTCTCCTTTGAGATCGGTGGTGCGCTCGCGGGTGATGGTCAGGTTGTAGCTGGGACGGTTGTCGGCAAGTACTACGCCGTTGCGGTCATAGATCAGGCCGCGGGTCGGTGTGATCGGCAGGACGTGGACGCGATTGTTTTCGGAAATGGTGGAGTGGTAGTCGTACTGCACCACCTGCAGGAAGTACATCCGACCTACCAGGGCGCAGGTAATGCCGATTACCAGCAGCGCGCAGGCCAGCAGCCGCTTGTTGACCAGGCGGTTTTCTTTTTCGTGATCCTTGATCGGTATTGGTTCAGGCATTTCTACAGCATCTCGTTGAATAAGGTCGACGCCGCTTCCTGCGGAGGAAAAATCAGTCCTTGTGAAAATGTGCTGCACCATACCAAAAATGCAGAAACACTTTGCATCGATTTCCCTGAACGGTGTGCTAATGGAGCCTGTTCATGCACTTTGGTTTGAGCCGTTGACCTTATTCATGCGTTTTTATGCTGAGGATCAGCTCAGGATCGACTTGGGCTCCAGGAAGGCTTCGAGGCCGAATGTGCCGTACTCGCGGCCGATACCCGATTGCTTGAAGCCACCAAATGGCGCAAGAGGCTCATGGGCCAGGGTATTGATCAGCACTCGGCCAGCGTCTATACGGCTGGCCAGCCTGCGGGCGCGTTCGGGATTTGAAGACAGGATGTATGCCTGGAGGCCGTAGGGTGTGTCGTTGGCGATGGTCAGGGCCTCTTCCTCGGTTGCGTAGGTAATGATCGAGAGCACCGGGCCGAAAATCTCCTCGCGGGCGATGGCCATTTGGTTGGTCACCCGGCTGAATACGGTTGGTTTTACGAACCACCCGGCTTTGATGCCCTCAGGCAAACCGCGACCTCCTGCCAATAGGTGGGCGCCCTCCTCGATCCCGATCTGAATGTAGCGCTGTACGCGCTCCCACTGTTTTTGGCTGACCATGGGGCCGACCGCAGTGGCTGGGTCACGAGGGTCGCCGGCTTGCACGTTGCCCACCTCGTCGATCATCAGCGCTTCGATTTCTTCCAAACGACTTTCGGGTACCAGGATTCGAGTGCCGGCGATGCAGGCCTGGCCGCTGTTCATGAAACCGGCCTGAAGGGCCATGGGCACGGCCGTCTTGAGGTCCGCATCATCGAGAATCAGCACCGGTGATTTGCCGCCCAGCTCTAGGGTCACGCGCTTCAGGGTCTCGGCGCCGGTCCGCAGGATTGTTTTGCCGACAGCGGTTGAACCGGTGAAGGACACTTTTGCGATGTCGGGATGGGCGCTCAACACGGCGCCTACGGTTTCGCCACGGCCAGTGACGATGTTGAATACACCAGGAGGCAAGCCTGCGTCATGCAGGGCGCGGGTGACTAGCGAGGTCTGGATTGCGCTCATTTCACTGGGTTTGATCACGGCGGTACAGCCGGCGGCCAACGCCGCAGCGAGCTTGCCGCAGATAAAACCGGCGTTGCTGTTCCAGGGTGTGATCAAGCCGGCCACACCCAGCGGCTGCATGACCACCTCGGCGATGCCAATGCGTCGGGAGAAGTTGTAGTTCTCCAGTACTGAAGCGGCATCTTGCAGGACGCTGGCTGCATGCCTGGCCATCCACCGCGCACGGGATATTGGGGCGCCGTACTCCTCGATAATCGCGTCGGTAAGTGCGTCCTCAATGGATTCAACTGCGGCGTGAAGGCGTTTGAGATAGTCGATGCGCACATCTTTAGAGCTATGGGAGAACTCGGTAAAAGCTCGCTTGGCGGCAGCGATGGCATCCAGGGCGTCTTGTTCATTTGCCAATCGAACCTGGCCGATACGCTGACCTGTTGCAGGGTTGAACAGGTCAAAAAGCTCTTCGCCATGGGGCGTCACAAAGGCGCCGTTGATGTAAATCTGGTTGATGTATTGCATAGGTCCTCCGGGACGCTGAGCTAGTGCGTCCTACGGTAAGTCACTATGATTAAGCTGATAAGCCGTACAAATCGGCATGAGTTGATGAGCGATTCAGGACAATGAATACATCCGGGCTGAATGAGTTGGAAGCGGTGCTGGCAGTGGCTCGGCATCGCAGTTTTCGTGCAGCGGCGACCGAGTTGAATGTGTCGACATCGGCGTTGAGCCACTCTATCGCGGGGCTTGAAGCGCGGATGGGGGTGAGGCTGTTCAATCGCACCACGCGCAGCGTGTCGTTATCTGAAGTGGGCGCGGAGTTTGTCGAAACCATTACCCCTGCACTGTTGAGCATTCGCACGGCCTTGGAACAGGCAGGAAATCGCAGCGCGGAACCCAGCGGTACCTTGCGCCTGAATACCTCGGCGGGGGCGGCAAAGCAGGTGATGCCGTTGCTGCTGGAGTACCTGCGACGTTATCCACGGATGAAATTGGATATCGTCACTGAGGGGCGGCTGGTGGATATCGTCGCGCAGGGGTTTGATGCGGGGATTCGGCTCGGGGGTACGGTTCCTCAAGACATGATCGCAGTCGATATCAGTCCGGCCCAGCGTTTTTCGGTATTGGGCAGCCCGGACTATTTTGCTCTCAACCCAGTTCCCGTCAGTCCCATGGATCTGCGGGCCCATCAGTGTATTCGCAGCCGGATGCCCAGCGGTGCGATCTATCACTGGGAGTTTGAGCGACATGGCGAAGCGCTTGCTGTCGAGGTGCAAGGGGTTTTGACCCTGGATAATCCGACTCTGATGCTTGAGGCTGCCAGGGCGGGACTAGGTTTGACCTATCTTACGGAATGGAATGCCGCTGCCGATTTAGCGAACGGGACGTTAGTGCGCGTACTGGAGGAATGGACGCCGTCTTTTGACTGCTTGCGCCTCTATTACCCAGGTAGGCGCCATGTGCCGGCCGGGTTAAGGGCACTGATTGAGTTGATCAGGGAGCAAGGCTTTTAACCAGGCTGGATCTTTTTTACGGCCAACAGCTCTCTCCCCGTTTTCCGACCGCGCAAAACAAAACCCCTGACTGCATAAGCAATCAGGGGTTCTGGAA
>NZ_JACAOX010000024.1:0-89749 GCF_013386015.1 Pseudomonas sp. B6001 | reverse complement strand
GAGGTGCCGAGTGGTGGGGCAAGAGCCCTTTTGGTTACTTTTGGGGCTCTTTTCCAAAAGTGACCCGCTGTAAGAGCGGAACCATAAGTGGCCGTTACCGCAGCAACGGATATGCCCCCAATCAGCCCCCCAATCAAACCAGATGCAGATGGTTATCCCAAAGCCCCGCCGGCAACTCCAGCGGCTTGCCCACCAACGGCACCTGCCGGCAATCATAAAACCGGCAACGGCCCTGCCCGGAAGTCACCACAAACCCGTCAGCCACCGCACCCACCCCGGCACAATCCGGCAACGGCCCGTCCAGCAGCAACTGCGCGCTGTCCATGTTCCAGATAAAGAACCGATTCCCCCGAGGCGCCGTCAACGCCACCAGCCGCAACTCACTGTGCACCGCTACGCTGGCCGTGTAATGCCCCATGGCCTGCAACTGCTCGTCCGCCACCGGAAACGCCACAAACGGCTGCCCTGGTCGCTTGATCGCCAGCAACTCCGACCGCTCATGAGACGCCCCCATGAACTGCTGCCCCGCGAGGATCGTCCCGTCGCTGGCAATCCCCATATGCCGCACACTGTTCATCTGCTGGCCCAGGGTCTCCTTGCTCAACAGCGTCCCGTCGCGCTTCATCAGGACCAGGCTCGGCTCCATGGCATTCAGGTTCATCTCCACCCGGCTCTCAGCCTCAGTGCGAATCCCGCCGTTAGCCACCACCAGCGTCTCGCCATCAGGCATCCACGACACCTGGTGCGGCCCAATCCCATGGGTAGAAATCTCCCCGGTGTGCACCAGCCGCTCACCCTCGAACCGGTACACCCCCAGCAAACCGCGACCCGGGTCAGACGTGTCGTTCTCTGTGGCATACAACCACTCGCCATCCTTGTGCACCACCGCATGCCCGTAAAAGTGGCGATTGGCCTTGGAGGTGATGGTTTGCAACAGCGCCCCGTCCCGCAGGTCGATCAGGTAACTCTCGGTGCCGGGCCGGCGGGCGACAAACAGCGCAATCGGCAGCGTCGGGTGGTTGATGATGTCGTGGCAGCGCTGGCCGACCTCGGTGGCAAATACCTGCTTGCCGTCCAGGCGAAAGCCGACGGCGTAGTGCCTGCCATCACTGTCATCCCGCGCCGAGAGCAGCAGCGGGCTTTTGCCCTTCTGCTTGAACAGCGTCCAGCCGCCCAAAGTGATCGCACTGAGCAGCACGCTGCCGAGGGCCAAAGCCTGTCGCCTGAGCATCATCAGTCACCGTCGTTGGCGTTAAAGCCCAGTTGGATGCCCAGCGCCTTGGCCAGCTCGCCTTCGTGCAGGCGGTGGACGACGTTGAGGCTGTCGTAGATATCGTTGAGTTGCTGGCGCCCGGCATCGTCGGCCAGCATTTCATTCAGCGTACGCTGGTTGCTGGCGAAGAGTTTCAGGGAGGCGGCATACGCGGCGTCGATCTTGTCAGCCAGGGGCTTTTGATCGGCAGGCAACAGGCCGCGCAGGCCTTTGTTGTCGACGCCGACCCAGACGGTCTGGGCGGCAGCCAGGCTGGCTTCCAGGCTTTGCAGGGACGACTGGCTGCGCCACGCATCGGCCTGGAACGGTTGCGGGATGCCCTTGGTCTGGCGGCCCATCGGGGTGCCGAGTTTTTTCTTCAGGGTGTCCAGCGCAGTCACTTGAACCCGCAGCAGGTCGGCGATGGCTTCGTGGGAATCGGCGTAGCGCTGGTTAGGAAACTTGGTCATCTGCGCCAGCATGCCGTCGGTGCTGTTCCAGCTCGACAGGATCTCTTCGGCCAGCAGTTTCTGGCGCTCGCCGATGGCTACCAGCAACGGGCAGTAGCGGGCTTTTTGCGTCTCGTCCGCCAGATCGGTCTTGGCGTCGTAGAGGATGTATTCGTAGGCCGACAGGCCCTGCACCACGACGCTGGATTTGGCCAGGGTGGCGGCGTCGATCTGTGGTTGGGCGGTCACCAGTTGCTCGACTTGACGACCCACCAGGTTTTTCTTGTCCGGCCAGAACTGCACCTGCCACGAGCGGTTGCCCTCGGCCAGCGGGCCGATCAGCAGCGGTTGCAACTCGGCCCAGGCCTTTTGCGCGTGCAGGAAGTCGGCGCGGGCGGTCTCCAGGCTTTCCTTGCCCTGGCAGTAGGCCAGGGCGCTGACGGCCAGTTGGCGGTCGGCTTCAACCCAGCGGCTGTAGGTCGGCAGGATCACTTGCTTGGCGATGGCCGCCGAGGTCACCGCTTGCGGGTCCTGGGGCGAGCACGCACCGAGGGCGAGGGCGGCCAGGCTGGTGAACAACAACTTGGGACGGAACATGTCGAGCTCCCTTCTGTAATTAGGACAAAGCTTATAAAGAATTCAGAAATGCCAGCAACGCGGCGCGCTGCTCTGCATTGAACGACAACACATGCTGCTGCGCCGCCTGGGCTTCACCGCCGTGCCACAGCACGGCCTCCATCAGGTTGCGGGCGCGGCCGTCATGCAAGAACTGGGTGTGGCCACTGACGGCTTGCGTCAGGCCAATGCCCCACAACGGCGGCGTGCGCCAGTCGCGGCCACTGGCCTTGAATTCGCTGCGGTTGTCGGCGAGGCCGTCGCCCATGTCGTGCAGCAGCAAGTCGCTGTAGGGGCGAATCACCTGGTTAGCCAATTCAGGTTCGGCGGCGGTGGGCGCCGTGGTGAATTGCGGGGTGTGGCAGCCCTGGCAACCGGCCTGGTAGAACAGGTTTTTCCCGGCCAGCACTTGCGGTGCGTTGACGTCGCGGCGGGCGGGGACGGCCAGGTTGCGGGTGTAGAACAGCACCAGGCGCAGGATATTGTCGCTGACCTCAGGCTCGCCATCCGGGCCATTGCCGTTGGGCGCCTGTTTGCAGGCCACTTGTGCATCGGTGCAGTCATCGAACGGTCTCAGGGAGGTGGTCAGGCCCATATCACCAGAGAACGCGTGAACATTTTGTTGATTGAGGTTCGGTTGCCCGGCTTTCCAGCCAAATCGACCGAGCACGGTCTTGTGTTGCGCGTCGTCCCAGACCCAATTCGCCCGCCCGACGATGGCTTCCTTGTCGGCGGTTTTCGGGTCGGTGTTGCGCAGGATGTCGGCGTCGGGGATCGCTTCGAGCAGCCCCAGGCCGATCATCGGCGGTGCAACCCGCGCCGAGAAGCGCGTGTCGGGGTGCATCGGCCCATAACCGAGCTGGGTGATTTGCAGGGCCGGCTTGCGCAATTCGACCACGGTGCCGTCCTTGAAGCGGACGTTGACCGGTGTGTAGTCGACCCGCACCTTGCCCTCCGGGGCGACGCCGGGCACGGCCATGTCCTGCAATTGCCCACCGTAGACCGGTTCGGGGACTACACCCAGTTGCTCGATGACCTTCGCATAGGGCGGTGCATCGGGAATCGACAGGCGTACCAGCATCGACACCGCGTTGGGCGCATCGGGCAATGGCGGATGCCCACGGCCATCCTTGATATGGCAGTTCTGGCAGGCATTGGTATTGAACAGCGGGCCCAGCCCGTCGCGGGCAGTGGTGGTGGACGGGGCAATCACCCAAGGGCTGCGAAAGAAACTGTTGCCGACGCTGAAGTCCAGGCGCCGGGTGGGCGACAGGTTGGCCGAGGGCAGGGAGAAGGCGTTCTGGTCGGTCTTCCTCACCGTGGTCGCGCCACCGGCACGCGCTTCACCAGGCTCGGCCTTGGTGAATCGCGGGGCGTCATCGCAGGCACTCAGGCTCAAGGCCATCAACAGTGCAGACAGGCGAAGGGGCGAACGGGACATCAGTCTTCCTGAACGTAGGCTGAAAATAAGGCCGCAAAGTCTAACAGGGCAGGGCGGATTGAATAAGAGCAATTATCGTTTGGTGGTATCCGATTCATTCCCGCTAGAATGACCGCACATTTTTCTCTGGAGGTGGCTAATGCAGGCTCTCGACGCTTTGCTCAACCGTGTTTCCGTGCCGCGACTGCTGGACCCGGCACCGACCCAGGAGCAGCGCGACCTGCTGTTCGCCGCTGCCATGCGCGCGCCCGACCACGGCCAGCTGCGGCCCTGGCGCTTCCTGACGGTGGAAGGTGCGGCACGTGAGCGCATGGGCACCCTGCTGGCCGAAGCCGCCCGCCTGCAGGACGCCGACGCGCCCCAGGCCGCGATCGACAAGGCGCAGAACGGCCCGCTGCGGGCGCCGTTGGTGGTGGTGGTGATTGCCCGCCTGCAGGAACATTTCAAAGTGCCAAAATCCGAGCAGCTGCTGGCGGCGGCCTGTGCGGCTCACGGGATTCTGCTGGCGGCGTACGCCCAGGGGATCGGCGCGGTGTGGCGCACCGGTGAGTTGTCGTACTCGGCCCATGTCGCCAAAGGCCTCGGGCTGAAGGCGGATGAGGAAGTGATTGGCTTCCTCTACCTGGGCACCCCACAAAACCCGCCGCGTACGGCCCCGAAAGAAGACCTCGCGCCGTTTGTGGCGGCCTGGACGGGTCAATAAGGCACCGCAACTTTAATGTGGACGGGCTTGTGTGGGAGCGGGCTTGCGCGCGAATGCGGTGTGTCAGTCAATACATGTACCGACTGATCCACCGTATTCGCGGGCAAGCCCGCTCCCACATTTGGTGCTTACTGGCTTCAAGCCCGGGTCAAACCCGAAACTGATCCATCAGCTTCATCTGCTGGCTGGCCAGGGCGTTGAGCTGGCTGCTGATGGCCGCCGATTCGGTGGCCTGGCCGGTCAGGGTTTCGGTCACTGTGCGGATTGCCGAGACGTTGCGGTTGACCTCCTCGGCCACCGCACTTTGCTGCTCGGCGGCGCTGGCGATTTGCAGGTTCATGTCGCTGATCACCGTTACCGCATCGCTGATCTTGCCCAGGGCCTGCACCGCCTGATGAATCTGCCCGGCGTTGTTCTGCGCCTGGGTCTGGCTCGAATGCATGGTCGCCACCACTCCACGGGTGCCAGTCTGGATGCGTTCGATCACCAGGCGAATCTCCTCCACTGAATCCTGGGTGCGCTTGGCCAGGTTGCGCACCTCGTCGGCCACCACCGCAAAACCGCGCCCGCTTTCCCCGGCTCGCGCCGCTTCAATCGCAGCGTTCAGGGCCAGCAGGTTGGTCTGTTCGGCGATGCTGCGGATCACTTCCAGTACCGAGTCGATCTGCTCGCTGTTCACCGCCAGGGCTTCGACTTCGGTCACGGCCTTGCTGACTTCTTCGGCCAGGGTGGTGATGTCGCGGGTGCTGCGTTCAATGATCTGCATGCCTTCGCGGGCTGACTGGTCGGCGCCGCGGGCCGCGCTGGCGGCGTTGGAGGCGCTGTTGGCCACGTCGTGGGCGGTGGCGCTCATTTCATTCGAGGCGGTGGCCACCTGGTCGATCTCACGGAACTGCACCTGCATGCCTTCGCTGGTCTGGCGCGCGATTGCCGAGGACTGGTCGGCGGTGCCACGGGCTTCGGTGATGCTTTGCTTGATCTGCGCGATGGTCGGCTGCAGCTTGTCGAGGAAGCGGTTGAACCAGTTCACCAGTTCCCCCAGTTCATCTTTTTTACCGTAGGCCAGGCGCTGGGTGAGGTCGCCGTCGCCGCTGGCGATTTCCTTGAGCATGGCGGCCACGCTGTTGATCGGCCGGGTCACGCCGGTGGCGGTCAGCCAGATCAGCAACAGGCCCAGCAGCCCGGCGGCTGCGCCTACCAGCAACGCCTTGACGGTGCCACTGGCCTGAGCCTTGTCGAGCACCGCCTGGAGTTTGAGCGAGTCTGCCAGCAGCACTTGTTTGGGCAGCTTGATTACCACGCCCCAGGATTTGGCGTCGGCAATCGGTTTGACCGGGTACACGGCGCGAATCGTGCCGTCTTCCTCGCGGATCTTGCGGGTATCGCTGGACAGCAGTTGCACGATCTCTTTGCCTTCGGCACCGAGGGTGTCCACCAGGTTTTTGCCGACTTTGGCCGGCTCGCCGCTGTAGCCGGCGATCAAGCCGTTACCGGACAGTATTTCGAGAATTCCGGCGCCGTTGAACAGTTCTTTTTGCGCCGCATTGGTCGCCGCTTGCAGGGCATTGAGGGCGAGGTCCACACCGACCACGCCGATCACTTTGCCGTCGACCAGCAGCGGCAGGGAAATGGTGGTCATCAACACCGGCTTGCCGGCCACGGTGTCTTCATACGGGTCCAGCAGGCAGGTGTTTTTTGTGTCCCGCGGGCAGGTGTACCAGATGTTGTAGGGCGTGCCGCTGAGGTTGAGGCTGGTCTTGGTCAGGTCATCCTCGACCATCACGGTGTTCAGGCCTTCACCGCCGGCGCGGCTCCAGTAGCTGGAAAAGCGGCCTTTTTCGTTGGACACACGGGCGGCATCATTGACGAATTCACTGTCTTTGCCATCGAGAGCGTTGGGCTCGAATGACAGCCAGATGCCGAGCACCTTGGTGTTGCGGTCGAAGGCGGTTTTCAGGCTGTGGTTGAGTTCTTCACGCAAGGCCCCGGCATCCAGCGAGCGCTTGGCGGCCAGAGTGCGCAGGTCCTTGATCTGGTCGGCGAGGGCGGTCACCACCAACAGGCTTTCACCGAAGGTCTTTTGCAGTTGTACTGCTTGTTCGGCGGCCTTGGCCTGCAGCAGGTTCTGCACACTGTCGGTGAGCATTCGCGAGCTTGAATCGCTGATGAGTTCGTCGTTCTGGTTGGTCTGGTACAGGTTCATGCCGACCACCAGGGCGATCACCCCCAGCAAGCACAGACCGGACAACAGCACGATTTTCAAGCGAATGGAGAGGGTGTCGAACATAGAAGTACCCGCGAATGGACTTATTAGTATGCAAGCTCAGGCGAGTCCATTCGGCGCTATGCCCGGAACATCGGCTTGGGCCGGCAGTTCATGAGCGGGAGCCGATGAGCGGTAGTGGGGGGTGTCAGGTGGGTTGCGGGAGACGTTCCGGTCGCGACCAGATCCACAGGTTGCCCATGCTCATTCCGGCGATGGCCAGGTAGATCGGCCAGCCGTGGTCGAGCATCACCAGCATCAGGCCGGCGCACAGCAGCATGCTCACGGTGGCGCTGACTTTGGCCCGGCGGGCGATGATCCTGCCATTGCGCCAATTGAACAGGATCGGCCCGAACAGCCGGTGGTTTTCCAGCCAGGCACTCAGGCGCGGCGAGCTTTTGGTGGCGGCCCAGGCGGCCAGCAGGATGAATTCGGTGGTGGGCAAGCCCGGTACCACAATCGCAATCAAGCCGATGCCCAGGCTGACGTAGGCCAGCAGGCCGAACAGGACGCGGGCGATTTTGGATGAGGATTGGGTTTTGCCGGTCATGGGTGCGGTTTGCATGGATGGATTTACGAAGGATTCAAAGTGAAACCGGATCAAAATGTGGGAGCGGGCTTGCTCGCGAATGCGGTGGTTCAGTCAATATATCTGGTGACTGAACCACGGCATTCGCGAGCAAGCCCGCTCCCACATTTGATTGCATTCCAATCAGGGAATCAGGCCAGTTCAGGGGCGCTAGCGTACGCCTGTTCCAGCAACACGGTGAAGCGCACGAACGCATCAATCGCGCCTTTCTCCACTTCGGCTTCTTCTTCAGCGGTGAATTCCAGTGCGTCGAGGGTGCGGGTGAAGCGCTTCCAGCCTTCAGCGCGACCACCTGCCGGCTCGCCCAGGTGACGGGCACCGAAGGTTTCGCTCAGGCCCAGGCCCACGGCGCGCTTGATCAGGAACGCGGCGCCCAGCTTGGAACCTTCGGACACGAACAGCCACCCCAGGGCTTCGGCCTTGCTCGGGTTTTTCACCGCGCCGGCCACCGGTGCCGGTACTTCGGTGTCCAGGTCGCCCAGGTCCAGCTTGGCCGCTTCGGCACGGCAGCGTTCGGCGAGGTCAGGGACGATCTTGATCAACTCGGCATCGTTGTACAGCGCCACCAGCTCCGACTGGAACAGGTATTGCGCGACCACGAAGCGGGCGAAGTTGGCCTGGGTTTCAAACGGTGCATGGGCCTTCACCAACGCATCGAGCTTGGTGTGCGGTTCATTGGTGATCTGGTTCAGGCGCTGGGAGCGCAGGGCTGCACGTTCTGCGGTAGGGGAGGCGGTCATCGGGGAGTCCTTGAGAAGAGAAAGCGTCTGGTTGCCAGGCTGTTATGAACTAGACGAACCAGAAGACGCGTCACAGTAAAAAATCCTCACCCCGGCGCAGATTAAATCGCGCCGGGGTGAGGCTCCGTGGATCAGATGTCCCAGATCAGGTTGATCGCAAAGTTGCGGCCCGGCTGGGTCAGGCGGTCGAGGTTGGCCGGGCCGGTCACACCGGCTTCGCCGACGCTGTCGTAGCTGCGCACGTCATCCCAGTTCCAGTATTTCTTGTCCGTCAGGTTGTACAGGCCGCCGTTGATGGTCACGTCGTTGGTGACTTTGTAGAAGCCGGTCAGGTCGACGATGCCAAAACCCGGGGTCTTGAACGGGCCGTTGGCGCTGTTGCCGTCAGGGGCGAAGAAGGTGGTGCTGTCGACGCGGTCCTGTTTCTTGACCAGGGTCCAGCTGACCAGAGCACCGTAGTTCTGCTGGTCATAGCCCAGGCCGAACACGCCCTTGAGCGGGTTGACGCTGTTCAACGGTTCGCCGTTGTCGTCATTGCGCCCGTAGGTGTAGGCAATCGAGCCTTGGGTATACAGGCCCTGCGGTGCGCCGAATGCGTCGAGGCTCAAGCGGCCCTTGGCCTCCACGCCCTTGATGGTGGCGTGCTTGATGTTGTTGGCTTCGAACTGCTGGACGGTGCCACCGGCAACCGAGGCATCTTCGTCGATGAAATCACGGTACTTGTTGTAGTACACCGCCACATCAAACGAGCCCGAGTCGAAGTTGCCGCGAATCCCGGTTTCGACACCCCGGCTGCTTTCCGGCTTGAGGTCCGGGTTGGGTTCGACGGTGTAGCGCTGCTGCAGGTTTTCAAAGCGGCCATACAAGGCCTTGGCCGATGGCGTGCGATAGCCTTCGGCGTATTGGCCGAACCAGGTGTATTGCTCGGTCAGGGCATAAGTGATGCCGAATTTTGGCGTTACACGGTGCCAGTTCTTTTCCGAATCGCTGTGGTCGTAGATGCGTGTCGGGTCAACGGTATTGAGGAATTCCTGGGTCAGCTTGGGTTTGAGCTGGATGTAGTCGTACCGTACGCTGGGCAGGAAGGTCCACTTGTCCCAGGCAATCTGGTCCTGGGCAAACAGCGCGTAGGAGTTGATGGTCGGGTCGGGGAAGTCGCTGGCTTTTTTCACGCTGTCGGCGGCCGACGGGCTTGGTGCACCGATGGCGGTGCAGCCTGCGCCGACCGCCAGGCAGGTCGCGGCGCCTTCACGGGAACCGGTGACTTTCTGCTGCTTGAGGGTGGTGCCGTAGGTCACGACATGGTCGGTTTCGCCGATGCTGAAAGCCTTGTCCAACTGCGCGTCGAATACCCACTGCTTCTCTTCGTACAGGGTCTCGCGGGTGCGCAATACCTTGCGCGATGGCTGGTAGATTTCTGCGGTGGTCTGGTCGGTCTTGGCGATCTGGTAGTTGAGGCTGGTCTTGATGTGATCGGCAATCGGCGAGTCGAGGGCGAACTTGTTTTCGATGCCGAAGCGTTCGCGGGTGATGGTGTCGTTGCCCGTGCGGCCGCGGTAGAAATTGAAGCCCTGGCCACCGACAAACGGGCCACCCACTGCGTTTTTCAGGTTGGTGTCGCGATCGTCCTTGAACTTCTCGTAGGTCAGGCCCAGGCGGTTGTCTTCGCCGTAGTTCCAACCCAGTTTGGCCAGCACGTTGGTGGTGCGCGCATCTTCCGGGTTGGCGCCGGTGCGGGCCAGGCCGGTGGCGTTATTGCCGTCGTAGGATTCCATCTCGTGACCGTTGCGCTGGCTCAGGTGCAGCAAGCCGTCGAAGTCCTGCACGCGACCGGCGACGGTGCCGGAGGTCAGCCAGCTCTCATCGGCGGAGCTGTAGCCGGTCTTCAGGCGTGCGCCGTAGTCCTGCCCGGGCTTGATGATGTCGTTGGGGTCGAGGGTAAAGTAGCTCACCGCGCCGCCGATGGCGCTGCTGCCGTACAAGGCCGAGGCCGGGCCGCGCAGGATTTCCACGCGCTTGACGATTTCCGGGTCGACGTAGTTGCGGCGGGTCTTGGCGTAGGGGCCGTTGAAGAAGTTGTCCGGCACCTCGACGCCGTCCACCTGGGTCAGGATACGGTCGCCGTCGATCCCGCGAATGTTGTAGCCAGCATTGCCGGAGCGGGTGCCGGCACCGCCCACCGAAACACCTGGCTCATAACGCACCAGTTCACGGATGGTGTTGACGTTCTGGCGGTCCAGTTCTTCGCGGTCGTGCACGGTCACGGTGCTGGGCACGCTGTCCACGGCCTGTTCCTGGCGGGTGGCACTGATGGTCATCTGTTGCAGGGTGATGGCGCCGACGGCGACGCGTTTTTCCAGCACGATGTTGTTGTTGCCCAGTTTGCGATAACCCAGGTTGGTCCCCACCAACAGCCGGTCCAGGGCTTTATCCGCCGGCAATGAGCCGCGCACGCCAGGGGACGACACACCCTGGCCCAGTTCTGCCGGCAGGCCGACTTGCCAGCCGGTCACCGCGGTGAAGGCGTTCAGCGCCGAGACCAGGGATTGCTGCTCGATGCTGAAGCTGTAATTGCCCTGGCTGCGGCTGGCAGGCTCGGCGGCGGTGGCGGCCATGACGGGCGCACCGGCCAACAGGATTGCGGCCGTCAGCAGCGACAAGCCCTGGCGGCGAACGGGCGAAGAGGACCGGCGGTTGAAACGAGACGACATCGAGAGCGCTCCGGAAGGTACGAATCTTATAGTTGCGCACTGAATCAAATAGGAATCAGTTGCATTGGCTATAACGAGACGTATCGTCGCTGGCTATCGAGTAAAAATAATTCTCATTTAGTTCAGGATCACCAGCGCCGGGTATTCCGAGAGCTTGGCCGAGGTGATGTGGGCCAGGGAGCGCACCACGTCGAGCGGCTGGTCGAGCCGGTAATTGCCGGTGACGGCCACGCTGGCGAGCCTGTCGTTGTTGTTGACGATCCAGCCGGGGTAGTAGCGACGCAATTCGGCCAGTACTTCGCTCATCGGGCAGTTTTCGAAGATCAACCGGCCGTCGACCCAGGCCAGGTCCTTGGTGGTGTCGAGCTTGGCCGGTTGGCCGAAGCCCTTGGGCCCGATGCGGATACTTTCACCGGCGCTCAGGCGCACCCGCGCGTCGTCAAACGTGTTGCTCAGGTCGACATCACCGCGCTGTACCTGAACCTGGGCTTCACCGTTCAAGTAGCGCACCGCGAAAGAGGTGTCCCTCACGCTGGCGCGCACCGGGCCGGCGTCGATTTCCAGGGGCAGGCCACGGCTGGGCAGCACTTCGAAAAACGCCTCGCCCTGATACAGGCGGGCGATGCGCTGGTGGTCCTTGATGCTGCTGGAGAAGGCTGAATTGGTGTTGAGCAACACTTTCGAGCCATCGTCCAGTTGCAGGCGCTGGCGCTCGCCCACCACGGTCAGATGGTCGGCCTGCAGGCGCATAGGCAGGTTGCTGAAGCTGAACAGGCCCAGCAGCAACACAGCGGCAGTGGCCAGGGGCTTCCAGTGCGGTTTGATACGGCGCCAGGCGCTGGGTTTGCGTGGAGCATTCAGGGCGACGGCAGCGCTGTGAACCGGCGCGCCGCCCCAGGCAGTCTGGGCCTTGATGAAGGCTTCGGCGTTTAACGGGTCGTTGGCGAGCCAGGCTTCAAATTCCGCCTGCTGCCCGGGTTGCGGGCACTGCAACGCGATCAGCCAGTCGAGGGCTTGGTCCATGGCCGCGTCTTGCAACACCTCATGAGCCAGCTCATGGGGGTGCCGTTTATTCGGTTCCGTCACGGTGTTCCTCGGGTCTTCGCCACGTTTTAATCAATAGTCCTACAGACTGTGCCGACAAAGCTTAAGGGCGATCCAGTCTTTCGGCCACACCTATGCAGATGGCCATGATCAGTTTCAGTTCCTTCTGCACGGTGCTCAGGGACACGTCGAGCTTGTCGGCGATCTCCTGATAGCTGCAACCGTGCAGGCGGCTGAGGATGAATATCTGCTGCTGGCGGGCGCTCAACTGGCCGAGGCTGACACTCAGGTGCTCGAGCAATTGCTCGGCCTGTGTCGCGTCTTCGGGGGTGCTGACGGGGGAGGCGACGCTTTGCAGGACGTCCAGCGGGACATCTTCCTGCAGGGTGCGGGCCTGAATCCTGCGGGCGCGCAGGTGGTCCAGCGCCAGGTTGCGCGCCGTCTGGTAGACAAAGGGTTCGAGGTGGTCGATCGGCCGTTCGCTCAGGGCCCGGGTAACGCGCAGGTAGGTTTCCTGCAACAGGTCCTCGGCGGTGCTGTGGTTATTCACCATCCGCTGCAAGGTGCGCAGCAAAATCACCCGTTGGGTGAGGAAGACTTGGTTGAAACGAGATTGGCTCACAGTGATACCAGACCGATTTGCAGCGAATGATAATGCTTATCATCAACGCAAATGGCAAGTGGCACTTTGGATTACTGTAGGAGCGAGCTTGCTCGCGAAGGGCGTCAACGATATCGCTGGCATCCTGAATAAACGCGGTGGTTTTGCGTTTTTCGCGAGCAAGCTCGCTCCTACAGGCCGAGCATTACTCGGCGTTGCACAGCGCCAGGCAGTTATCCAGCATCCGGTTCGAGAAGCCCCACTCGTTGTCATACCAGGCCAGCACTTTCAGCAGTTTGCCGCTGACCTTGGTGTGATTGGCGTCGAAGATCGACGAAAGCGGGTTATGGTTGAAATCACTGGAAACCAGCGGCAGGGTGTTGTAGCCGAGGATTTTCGAGTGCTGGCTGGCTTCTTTCAGCAGCGCGTTGACCTGCTCGGCACTGGCTTCTTTTTTCAGTTGCACGGTGAGGTCCACCAGCGACACGTTGATCACCGGTACACGCACGGCCATGCCGGTCAGCTTGCCTGCCAGTTCCGGCAGCACCAGGCCCACGGCTTCGGCAGCGCCGGTCTTGCTCGGGATCATGTTCTGGGTGGCCGAGCGCGCGCGGTACGGGTCGGTGTGGTAGACGTCGGTCAGGTTCTGGTCGTTGGTGTAGGCGTGGATGGTGGTCATCAGGCCGCTTTCGATGCCCAGCTCGCGGTGCAGCACCTGGGCCACGGGCGCCAGGCAGTTGGTGGTGCAGGAAGCGTTGGAGATGATCTGGTGGGATTGACGCAAAATGTCATGGTTTACCCCGTACACCACGGTGGCATCGGCGCCCTTGGCCGGGGCCGAGATGATTACCTTGCGCGCGCCGGCGGTAATATGGGCGGCGGCCTTGTCACGGTCGGTGAACAGACCGGTGCATTCGAACACCACGTCCACCTTGTGCGCAGCCCACGGCAGGTCGGCCGGGTTGCGAATGGCACTCACGGCAATCCGGTCACCGTTCACGGTCAGGCTTTCCTGATCATGAGCGACCTCTGCGTCGAAAGTACCGTGGACGGTGTCGTATTTAAGCAGGTGGGCATTGATCGAGCTGTCGCCGAGATCGTTGATGGCGACGATCTGCAAATCCTGACGGTAGCCTTGGGTATAAAGTGCGCGCAGGACATTACGGCCAATACGGCCAAAACCATTGATAGCGATACGTAGAGTCATTGGAAGGTGCCTGTCGTCGATTTGTTGTAAGAATTACAAGATTATTCGCATAAAAATAGAAAACAAGCCTTTTTAGTGGCAATATTTTGTTCAATCTACAACGAGTGACCTGAATCAACTGGTCCGATTGGTCAAGCAACACCCTGCCAACCTCTTCGCGGCGGGCTTTTGACCAGCATAGACACTCAGGTCGCCACATCCGTTAGCCTGGAGTTCTATACATGCATCCCCGCGTACTTGAGGTCACCGAACGGCTTATCGCCCGCAGCCGTGCAACCCGTGAGGCATACCTTGCGCTCATTCGCGGCGCTGCCAGCGACGGCCCGATGCGCGGCAAGCTGCAATGCGCCAACTTTGCCCACGGCGTGGCCGGGTGTGGCACCGAAGACAAAAACAGCCTGCGCATGATGAACGCCGCCAACGTGGCAATTGTTTCGTCATATAACGACATGCTGTCGGCCCACCAGCCATACGAACATTTCCCCGAGCAAATCAAAAAGGCCCTGCGTGAAGTCGGTTCTGTTGGCCAGTTCGCCGGCGGTACCCCCGCCATGTGCGACGGCGTGACCCAGGGCGAGCCAGGCATGGAGCTCAGCCTGCTGAGCCGCGAAGTGATCGCCATGTCCACGGCGGTAGCGCTGTCCCATAACATGTTCGACGCCGCGCTGATGCTGGGTATCTGCGACAAGATCGTCCCCGGCCTGATGATGGGCGCCCTGCGCTACGGCCACCTGCCGATGATCTTCGTACCGGGCGGCCCGATGCCGTCGGGGATCTCCAACAAACAGAAAGCCGACGTGCGCCAGCGCTACGCCGAAGGCAAGGCCACCCGCGAAGAGCTGCTGGAATCGGAGATGAAGTCCTACCACAGCCCGGGCACCTGCACCTTCTACGGCACCGCCAACACCAACCAGTTGCTGATGGAAGTCATGGGCCTGCACCTGCCGGGCGCCTCGTTCGTCAACCCGTACACGCCGCTGCGTGACGCCCTGACCCGCGAAGCCGCGCACCAGGTCACGCGCCTGACCAAGGCCAACGGCAGCTTCACGCCGATCGGCGAGATCGTCGACGAGAAATCCATCGTCAACTCCATCATCGCCCTCAACGCCACTGGTGGGTCCACCAACCACACCCTGCACATGCCGGCCATCGCCATGTCGGCGGGCATCATCCTGACTTGGGATGATATGGCCGACCTCTCCGAAGTGGTGCCGACCCTGTCCCACGTGTATCCAAACGGCAAGGCCGACATCAACCACTTCCAGGCGGCGGGAGGCATGTCGTTCCTGATCCGCGAACTGCTGGAAGCCGGCCTGCTGCACAACGACGTCAACACCGTGGCCGGTCATGGCCTGAGCCGCTACACCCAGGAACCGTTCCTGGTGGACGGCGAGCTGGTATGGCGTGAAGGCCCGATCGAAAGCCTCGACGAAACCATCCTGCGTCCCGTGGCCCGTGCGTTCTCTCCGGAAGGCGGCCTGCGGGTAATGGAAGGCAACCTCGGCCGGGGTGTGATGAAGGTCTCCGCCGTGGCCCTCGAACATCAAATCGTCGAAGCCCCGGCCGTGGTGTTCCAGGACCAGCAAGACCTGGCCGACGCGTTCAAGGCCGGTGAGTTGGAAAAAGACTTTGTTGCGGTGATGCGTTTCCAGGGCCCGCGCTCCAACGGCATGCCGGAATTGCACAAGATGACCCCGTTCCTCGGCGTGTTGCAGGATCGTGGCTTCAAAGTGGCGTTGGTAACAGACGGGCGCATGTCCGGCGCCTCGGGTAAGATTCCCGCCGCGATTCACGTCAACCCCGAAGCCCAGAGCGGCGGGCCACTGGCACGTGTGCGCGATGGCGATATCATTCGCGTGGATGGCGTCAAAGGCACCTTGGAGCTTAAGGTGGACGCCGAAGAATTTGCCGCGCGCGCGCCTGCCACGGGCCTTCTGGGCAATAACGTGGGGGCCGGTCGCGAGTTGTTTGCGTTTATGCGTTTGGCTGCAAGCTCCGCAGAGCAGGGCGCCAGCGCCTTTACCTCTGCCTTGGAGACACTTAAGTGAAGCTAGCGCTGGTCGGTGATATCGGTGGTACCAACGCCCGTTTTGCGTTGTGGCGGGATCAGGAGCTGCATTCGATCCGCGTCCATGCGACGGCGGATCATGCCAGCCCGGAGGAGGCGATCCAGGTCTATCTGAAGGAAGAAGGCTTGGCCATCGGCTCGATTGGCGCGGTGTGCCTGTCGGTCGCGGGGCCGGTGAGTGGAGATGAATTTAAATTCACCAACAATCACTGGCGCCTGAGCAAGACTGCGTTCTGCAAGACCTTGCAGGTAGACGAGCTGCTGCTGGTGAATGATTTCTCGGCCATGGCCCTGGGCATGACCCGCCTGAAGCCCGACGAATTCCGCGTGGTGTGCGAAGGCACGCCGGAGCCGTTGCGCCCTGCGGTGGTGATTGGCCCGGGCACTGGCCTGGGCGTGGGCACCTTGCTCGACCTCGGCCATGGCCGTTGGGCGGCATTGCCGGGGGAGGGCGGCCATGTCGACCTGCCCGTGAGCAGCCCGCGTGAAGCCCAGCTGTGGCAGCACATCTACAATGAGATCGGCCATGTCAGCGCTGAAACTGCCTTGAGCGGTGGCGGTTTGCCCAGGTTGTACCGGGCGATCTGCGCGGTGGACGGTCACGAGGCGGTTCTGGAAACTCCCGAAGCCATCACTGCCGCTGGCCTGGCGGGTGACCCGATAGCCCTGGAAGTGCTGGACCAGTTCAGTATCTGGCTGGGCCGCGTTGCCGGTAACAACGTGCTGACCACCGGCGGTCGTGGTGGCGTGTACATCGTGGGTGGGGTGATCCCGCGCTTTGCCGATTTCTTTATCAAGAGTGGTTTTGCCAGGAGTTTTGGCGACAAGGGCTGCATGAGCGACTACTTCAAAGGCATTCCGGTGTGGCTGGTGACGGCACCGTATTCAGGGTTGACAGGTGCTGGTGTGGCGCTTGAGCAGGCATTTGCGTAGGCAGTGATGGCCTCTTCGCGAGCAAGCCCGCTCCCACATTCAATCCCATTCCAACTGGATGAATGAGGTCGAATGTGGGAGCGGGCTTGCTCGCGAAGGCGGCCTCAAGGGCAACAAATGACTTAAGCTTGGCCATAACAACAAGGAGGACCCCGTGAGCGTAATCAGTAAATCCATTCTCCTGGTCGACGACGACCAGGAAATCCGCGAGTTGCTGCAAACCTACCTCAGCCGCGCCGGTTTCCAGGTGCGCGGCGTGCCGGATGGCGCGGGGTTCCGCCAGGCGATGAACGAAGCCCCGTGCGACCTGGTGATCCTTGATGTGATGCTGCCGGACGAAGACGGTTTCAGCCTCTGCCGCTGGATCCGCCAGCACCCGCGCCAGGCCCAGGTGCCGATCATCATGCTCACCGCCAGTTCCGACGAAGCCGACCGCGTCATCGGCCTGGAGCTGGGTGCCGACGATTACATCGGCAAACCCTTCAGCCCCCGTGAGTTGCAGGCCCGTATCAAGGCCTTGTTGCGGCGCTGCCAGTTTGGCCAGGAGCGCAGCGGCGGCGAGGTGCTGGTGTTTGGCGAGTGGCGCCTGGACATGGTCAGCCACCGGCTGTTCCACGTCGACGGCGAGGAAGTGATTCTTTCCGGCGCCGATTTTGCCCTGCTCAAACTGTTCCTCGACCACCCCCAGCAAATCCTCGACCGCGACACCATCGGCAACGCCACCCGTGGCCGCGACCTGATGCCCCTGGACCGGATTGTCGACATGGCCGTCAGCCGTCTGCGCCAACGCCTGCGCGACACCGAAAAACCACCCCGGCTGATCCGCACCGTGCGCGGCAGTGGCTATCAATTGGCAGCCAGCGTGGTTGCCGGCAATGCCCACTGAGCGCCTGCGTGAACTGCGCCGGCGCATCCCGGTACCGCGTTCGCTGCTGGGGCGGATGTTACTGCTGACCCTGTTGGCGGTGCTGTTTGCCCAGGCGTTGTCCAGCGTGATCTGGGTCTCGCAATTGCGCGCTACCCAGCTTGAAGGCCTGGTAACCGCCGCCCGCAGCCTGGCGCATTCGATGACCGCCAGCGTCAGTTATTTCCGCTCGTTGCCGGTGGCCTTCCGGCCGTTGGTACTGGACCAGTTGCGCAGCATGGGCGGTACCCGGTTTGTGGTGACGCTCAACGATAAGCCCCTGGACATGGCGGTATTGCCGGAAACCCCGCGCAAGCATGCAGTGCTCGGTGCTGTCGAAGAAGTGTTGCGCCAGACCCTGGGCAGCGACGTGCATGTTTCGGTGGAGTTCGTCAGCGCCGAAGACCTGCGCATCTTCAACGCCGGCTTGAAACTCGATGAGTTGCCGCGCTCCTGGGCGCATTACGCGTTGACCCTGGAACCGGTGAATCCGCCGGTGTTGGTCACCCAGATCCAGCTGGCCCAGGGCGAATGGCTCTACATTGCCTCCTTGCTGCCCGAACCCTATACCAGCCTCGAAGAACAAGGCCTGCCATACCAGCAGGTGTGGTTTATCGTGCTCACCAGCGGCTTCCTGCTGCTGTTTATCGGCCTGTTGGTGCACTGGCAAAGCCGTCCACTCAAGCGCCTGGCGAGGGCGGCGCGGGACATGTCCCTGGGCGCCGACGTGGAGCCGGTGGCCGAAGGCGGCGGCAGCGAAGTGGTGGAAGTAGGCCGCGCGTTCAATGCCATGCGCGAACGCATCAGCCGTTACCTGACCGAACGCAGCCAGCTGTTCAGCGCCATTTCCCACGACCTGCGCACACCCATCACACGCCTGCGGTTGCGGGTGGAATTGCTGGAAGACGAGAACCTGCAAGCCAAGTTCGGCCGCGACCTGGATGAACTGGAGTTGCTGGTCAAAGGCGCGTTGCAGTGCGTGAAGGACACCGACATCCACGAAAACATCGAACCGGTGGACCTCAACCACGTACTCGACTGCCTGGTGGAGCCGTACCTGGCGCCCAACGGCAATGGGCGCGTGACCCAACATGGTCGGGCACTTACGACGTACCCGGGCAAGCCGCTGGCGCTCAAGCGCTGCATCGGCAACCTGATCGACAACGCCCTGAAGTACGGGCAGAACGCCCATTTGCACATTGAAGACGATGGCGCGGAGTTCATCCTCCACGTCGACGACGAAGGCCCGGGCGTGCCGGAACAGCGCCTGGAGCAGGTCTTCGAGCCGCACTTCCGCCTGGCCGGGCAGCAACAGGGTTACGGCCTGGGCCTGGGCATCGCCCGCAACATTGCCCACAGCCATGGCGGTGAAGTGAGTTTGCAGAATCTGCGGGAGGGCGGTTTGCGGGTGACCTTGCAACTGCCTCGTGGCCTGGATTGAACACCACCAATACCGCAGCTGATTGAGTACTTGTGGCGAGGGAGCTTGCTCCCGTTGGGGCGCGAAGCGGCCCCAAAAGATGGGACTGCTGCGCAGTCCAACGGGAGCAAGCTCCCTCGCCACATTATTAGTATCCGGTGTTATAACCGTGGTTAGACGCTCTGGCGCAACCTGGCCAGATCCCGCAACGGCGGCGCACCAAACAGCCGGCTGTATTCGCGGCTGAACTGTGATGGGCTCTCATAGCCCACCCGATACCCCGCCGCCGAGGCTTCCAGGCCCTCGGCGATCATCAACCGCCGAGCCTCCTGCAAACGCAGTTGCTTCTGGTACTGCAGCGGGCTCATGGCGGTCATCGCCTTGAAGCGGTGGTGCAAGGTCGAGACGCTGAGGTTCACTTCCTTGGCCAGGTCATCAATGCGCAGGGGCTGTTCGTAGTTGCCGTTCAACCAGGTGATCGCCTGGCTCACCCGATGGCTCTGACTGTTGGCGACGGCAATTTCATACAGCCGATAACCCTGTGGACCGCGCAACAGGCGATAGAGAATTTCCCGATTGATCAGCGGCGCGAGCATTGCGATGTCTTTCGGTGCGTCGAGCAATCGGGTCAGGCGCAGCACGGCGTCCAGTAGCTGGCTGTCCAGGCGGTCGACATACATCCCTCGGGAGGTCGGGCGCGGGGGCACGCCCATCGGCCCGGCTTCGGCAATCAGTGCGGTGATCTGTGCCGGGTCGATATTCACCCGAATCGACAGGTTGGGGTCTTCCGGCGTGGCATCAAGGATGCGCCCGGCCACCGGCATCGCTACCGAAAACACCAGGTAATTGAGCGGGTCGTAGGCGAAGACTTCATCCGCCAGGCGCACTTCCTTGCTGCCCTGGGCGAGGATGCACAGCGCGGGTTCAACCAGCACCGGCGTGAATTCACGCGGGGAGTTATGGCGGTTGAGATACAGCGACGTGATCGCCGTGCCGTAGGAACCATCCTCCCAGGTATGCCGGCGAACGATGCCGGCGAGTTCTGCGCGCTGCTTTTCCATATCGGCGTCGAGGGGTTTGGAGCGAAGTTCGGGCGACGACATGGGACATCCTCTGGTGCTTTGACGATGGGCACAGCTTAAGGGCGGCTTTGCAAAAAGCGGTATTTCGATTCTGCACAATCCTTGCCTGATCCTGCGAAAAATCGTGAATCAGGCAAGCCGGGGCCTGTCATGCCCCTGAAATACGGCAGTCATGCCGGGAATAAACTTCGCAGGCCGATTGCTATATCTACGTATCTCGCAGGATTGTGCAATAAGCCAGCAGGAATTGACTAACCGCATCCACACCCGCGCCCGTATCTTTGATCCTGTGGCAACACGCCCTCACAGTGCTTGCCGAGCATCACTTCTCAACGGGAGAGTCGAACATGTCCACCCCCATTCCCGCGAGCCATATGGCCTTTATCCGTGCCCGTACCGGGTACAGCACCGAACTGGGTGCACGCTTGAGCAGTTTGATCGAACCGGGCCGCCAGGCTCAGGGTTGCCTGCAATTCTCGTTGCAGCACTCCCTGGCCGACCCGGATGTGTGGTTGGTGTCGGGCTTCTGGAGCAGCGAGCAGGCGATGAGTGCCTACTTCAGCTCGCCGGCGCTGATGGTCTTCACCGAGTTGTTGAATGACATGGTGGTTCGCAGCATGGACTTCCAGACCTTTACCGACGCCTCGGCGGCCAATGCCTATGGCGAGTACCTGCAACTGGCGGGCTAGTGCTTTAGAATGGCCGCCTTTCCCATTGGCCAGGACCTGCAACATGGCACGTAAAGAGTTTGCCCACCACGAAGCCGTTTCCGCCTTGGTGCGTGAAGAAGAGGGTGGCTATAGCGCCGCCATCGCCGTCAAGGCGCTGGATGGCATGGGCGCACCGCGCTTTCACAAGATCCTCGATGGACAGACGTTCAAGACTGCCTCCGACGCCGACGATGCCGCAGCTCTGCAACTGGAGCGCTTGGTCGATGTAGATGAAGACGGTCAGCTCTCTTGGGCAACTTCCGCCAACTAAAAACACCGCTGATCCAAATCTGGGAGCGGGCTTGTGTGGGAGCGGGCTTGCTCGCGAATGCGGTGGATCAGTTGGCATATGCATTGACTGATACGCCCCCTTCGCGAGCAAGCCCGCTCCCACATTTTTATCTCGTTCCAATCAGCGTTGCGTGGCGCCTGGGCGGTACATTTTGAACAGCGCTTCCGGCCCCAACTGAAAATAATCCGCCGGGCCACCTCCACGCAGGATCGGCTGGGCGGCAGCTGTGTCGTACACCCCGTCTTTCAATAGCCACTTGGCAATATGCACCGCGACCACCTCGCCGAGCACCAACCAGCTTGGCACCAGCTGTTTGTCGGCGCGCTGCAGTTGAATGATCTGCGTCACCTTGCACTCGAACGACACCGGGCTTTCGGCCACGCGAGGCACGGCGATCACCTTTGAAGCCACCGGCGTCAGGCCCGACAATTCAAACTCGTTGACCTCGGGTGATACCGGCGCGCAACTCTGGTTCATCTGCTCGGCCAGCGGGCGGGTGGCCAGGTTCCACACGAACTCACCGGTCTGTTCGATGTTGTTCAGGCTGTCTTTGCGCCCGACACTGGAAAACCCAATGATCGGCGGAATGTAGTTGAACGCGTTAAAGAAACTGTAGGGCGCCAGGTTCAAGCGGCCCTGGCTGTCGTGGGACGAAATCCAGCCAATCGGGCGCGGGCCGACAATCGCATTGAACGGGTCATGGGGCAGGCCGTGGCCGTTGGCGGGTTCGTAGAAATGAATATCGTCGGACATGGCCGGGGTTCCTGCTGCGCGGTTCTGGGGAGGGCACCATAGTGCAATCCGGCGCGGCGGATTTCTATCATCCATATGGAATTTTCATACAGCCCCCACCTATTTTTCACAGCTCCCGGGTCAGTCTGCGCGCCAGGTCGACACCCCCTATAAGTCGACCGATTGAACGACTGAGCCTTTGGAGCCTTCTGCACAATGAACAAACTTCCTCAGATCACCCTGGCGTTCTGGGTCATGAAAATCTGCGCCACGACCCTGGGCGAAACCGCCGGGGACTTGCTGTCGATGACCTTGAATGTCGGTTACGCCATCAGCTCGATGATCCTGATCAGCGTGTTCCTGGTCACTCTGGTGACGCAACTCTGGTCGAAAACCTACAACCCGGTGCTGTACTGGATCGTGATCCTGTCCACCAGCACCGCCGGCACCACCATGTCGGACTTTATGGACCGCACGCTGGGGCTGGGTTATGCCACGGGCTCGATGATTCTGGTGTCGATCCTGGTGGCGATCTTTGCCCTGTGGCGTATCAGCGGCGACTCGCTGAACGTGAACAAGGTGCAGACCTTTCGCGGTGAGCTGTTCTACTGGATGGCGATTCTGTTCTCCAACACCCTGGGCACGGCGCTGGGTGATTTCCTCGCGGATGATTCCGGGCTGGGGTTCGCTGGTGGCGCGTTGCTGATCGGGGCGAGTATCGCGGTGGTGGTGTTGCTTAAATACTTCACGCGGATTTCGTCGGTGCTGCTGTTCTGGGTGGCGTTTGTGTTGACCCGGCCGTTCGGCGCAACCCTGGGTGACTTCCTGACCAAACCCCATGAAAAGGGCGGGCTGGACTTTGGCACCATCGGCTCGTCGGCCGTGTTGGCGGCGGTGCTGGTGGTGATGATTGCCGGGGCGGCGTATGTCCAGCGTCGGTATGGACGCCAGGCGGCTGCCGAGCTGTCTTGAGGGCAATGAAAAAGGGCCGTGTCATTGACTGACATGGCCCTTTTTTTACGCCTGCCGAACCCTTAGTCCGTAGTAATCCGCGAATGCTTGCGGGTGTCCTTCATGGTCACATACACCAACAGCGACACCGCAATACACGCGGTGACGTACCAGTAGTAACCGGTTTCCATACCAATGCTCTTGAACCACAGCGCGATGTATTCAGCGGTGCCGCCGAAGATCGACACGGTCAGCGCATAGGGCAAGCCAACGCCCAGGGCGCGGATTTCGGTGGGGAACAATTCGGCCTTCACCACGGCGTTGATCGAGGTGTAGCCGCTGACGATGATCAGCGCCGCCATGATCAGGAAGAACGCGCCCCACCAGGTCTGGATGGTGTGCAGGGTGGTGAGGATCGGCACGGTGAACAGCGTGCCGAGGACGCCGAAGGCGATCAGGATCGGCCGGCGGCCAACCTTGTCCGACAGCCCGCCGATGATGGGTTGCAGGCACATGAACAGGAACAGCGTGGCCGCCGAAATGGTGGTGGAGTCGGAGATGCTCATGCCGACAGTGTTCACCAGGTATTTCTGCATGTAGGTGGTGTAGGTGTAGAACGCCAGGGTGCCGCCCATGGTCAGGCCGACCACGGTCATCAGTTCCTTGGGGTGGCGCATCAAGGTGCGCATTGCGCTTTCCTTGGCCTTTTCTTTCTTGGTGAACGACTCGGTTTCTTCCATGCCACGACGCAGGTACAGCGCCACTACCGCACACAGGGCGCCGATGGCGAACGGGATGCGCCAGCCCCAGTCGTACAGCTGCTCGGTCGTCAGGGTCTGTTGCAGCACAATCAGCACGCCAAGGGCGATGAGCTGGCCGGAGATCAGGGTCACGTACTGGAAGCTGGAGTAGAAGCCCCGACGTTCCTTGGTCGCCATTTCGCTGAGGTAAGTGGCGGAGGTGCCGTATTCACCGCCGACCGACAGGCCCTGCAGCAAACGGGCGAATACCAGCAGGATCGGCGCACCGATACCAATGGCTTCATAGCCCGGGCTCAGGGCAATCAGCAGCGAGCCGAAGCACATCAGGTAGACCGACGCCATCAAGGCCTTTTTACGCCCGACCTTGTCGGCGTACAGGCCCATCAGCCAGCCACCGATCGGGCGCATCAGGAAGCCCACGGCGAAGATCGCGGCGGTGTTCAGGAGTTGGGCGGTGGTGTCGCCTTTCGGGAAAAAGGTCTTGGCGAAATACAGGGAGAAAGCCGCGTAGACGTACCAGTCGTACCACTCGACCATGTTGCCGACCGATCCGCCGAAGATCGACCTGATACGGCTGGAGGTGGTGCGTTCTTTTGCCGGCGCAGCCGCCGACCCCAGAGGCAGGGAGTTGGAGTTATCCATTTAAGGATCCTTCATCTAATTGTTTTTGTGGAGCGCGCGGTAGCGCAGCCTGGCTGGGCTATAGCAGGAGCTGTGCCAAGCCGATGAAGGCCCGGTCTAGAAGGGTTTGCGGAAATTTTTGAGCGGAAAATTGCTGATGAATCAAGGGGGATGAGCGGAAAACCGCCGACGAAGATCGCTCCCACGCTCTGCGTGGGCGCGCATCCTGTGACGTTCCGCGTCACGATTTTAAGGGCGGACGCGGAGCGTCCAGAGCTGCATTCCCACGCGGAGCGTGGGAACGATCGGGTTAGAGGAACGTATCCCGCGCCAGGCCATGGCGCTGCATTTTTTCATTGAAGGTGCGCCGTGGCAGTTGCAACTCGGCCAGCACCGCCTTGATATCGCCTTTGTGCCGGGTCAGCGCGGCTTTCAGGCAATGGGCTTCAAATGCTTCCTGCTGCGCCGCCAACGATTGCCCGGCTTCGATGCCTTCCGGCTCCGGTTCACCCAGCCCCAGCACCTGGCGTTCAGCGGCATTGGCCAGCTCCCGCACATTCCCCGGCCAGTCATGGCTGAGCAGGCGCCCCAGCGCGGGTCCGCTCAGGGGCGCGAAGTTGCGGCCCAGGCGCTCGGCGGCGCTTTGTGCAAAGTGCTCGAACAGCAGGGGAATGTCTTCCCGGCGTTCCCGCAGCGGTGGCAGGCGCAGTTGTGCGACGGTCAGGCGATAGGCCAAGTCCTCGCGAAAACGCCCGGCGCGAGCTTCGTCCAGCAGGTCGGGTTTGGTGGCGGCGATGATCCGCAAGTCCACCTTGATGCTTTGATTGGAACCGAGCCGTTCGAGTTTTTGCTCCTGCAACACCCGCAGCAATTTCACCTGCTGGGCCAGCGGCATGCTTTCGATCTCATCGAGAAACAGCGTACCGCCATTGGCGTATTCCAGCTTGCCGATGCGCTTGCCCTGGGCGCCGGTGAACGCGCCACTTTCATGGCCGAACAGCTCGGCTTCAAACAGCTGCTCGGGAATCGCCGCGCAGTTCAGCGCCACAAACGGCTTCTTCGCCCGGGGGCCGAAATCATGCAGGCAACGGGCGACCAGTTCCTTGCCGCTGCCGGTTTCGCCGCGAATCAACACATTGACCGGCAAGCCGGCCAGGTCCAGGACTTGCCGGCGCAGGTTCTGCAAACCCCGGGACACCCCCAGCAGGCTCGATTCCAGTTGGGCACGGTGATCGGCCTGCTGATGCAAGCGGCGGTTTTCGAGCACCAGCCCGCGCTTGTCCAGCGCCCGGCGCAGGCTGCTGAGCAGGGCTTCGGGGCTGAAGGGTTTTTCGAGGAAGTCGTAGGCGCCGTCGCGCATGGCTTCGACGGCCATCGGCACATCGCCGTGGCCGGTGAGCAGAATCACCGGCAGGTCGGCGTCACGCCGCTGCACTTCAGCCAGCAACTCCAGGCCGCTGAGGCCGGGCATGCGCACGTCGCTCAGGATCACCCCGGGAAAGTCCCTCGGCAATTGCGCCAGGCATTCTTCGGCGCGGCCGAACAACTGCACCTCAAAGCCCGACAGGCTCAGCCATTGCTCGACGGCCGTGCGAATGCTGGCTTCGTCGTCGACCACAATCACCGCATTCAACATAGGTCTGGCGTCTCCAGTGCGATGGGCAAGGTCAGGGTAAAGATCGCCCCGTCACCTTGATTGCCGGCGCTCAGGCGCCCGCCAAGTTCGTGGACGATAGCGTACGACACGGCGAGCCCCAAGCCGAGCCCGTCGCCCACCGGCTTGGTGGTGAAGAACGGGTCGAACACGCTGTTGAGGTTTTCCTCGGCGATCCCGCCGCCGCTATCGCTGACGGTCAGGTGCCATAGCTGCTGATCGGCGTGCAGACGGATCTCCAGGCGCTTGCGTGGCTTGTCGGCCATGGCGTCGAGGGCGTTGCGCAGCAGGTTGATCAGCACCTGTTCGAGGCGGATCGCGTCGCCGCGTACCCAGGCGGGGCGGGTCAGGTCCAGTACGGTGCCGATGGCTTCGTCCCGCAGGCGCGCATCGAGCAAGTGCAGGGATTGGTCCACCACCGTCGCCAGGTCGAGGCGTTCGCGCAGGCCGCTGGGGCTCTTGCGGGCGAAGGTCTTGAGGTGGCCGGTGAGCGCGGCCATGCGTGTGAGCATGTCGTCCAGCGGGGTCAGGGCCTGGTAGGCGTCGTCCACCCGGCCATGGTCCAGCAGCAGCCGCAGAGTCGCCAACTGCATGCGCTGGGCGGTCAATGGCTGGTTGATTTCGTGAGCGAGGGCGGCAGACATCTGCCCCAGCGCTGCCAGTTTGGCGGATTGCACCAGGCCATCCTGGGCAGTACGCAGGGCGCGGGTGCGTTCTTCCACCAGTTGTTCAAGTTCTTCGCGGCTGCGCTGGCGCAAGCGGGCGAGGCGCCAGCGCTGGGTCAGGAACAGCACCAGGAACACCAGCGCCAGCCATGAGCCGGCGGCGGCGAGGCCGGCGTTGCGTTGGTCTTCAAAGGCAAATTGTGGCTTGCGCAGCAGGTGCAAGGTCCAGCCTTCGGCCTTCAGCGGCAGGGATTCCCAAATGTAATTGGCCTTGCCGTCGGGGCCGTCGACGCGCATCAGGTGGCTGTTTTCGTCAAAGCGTTGCAAGGCTTCGGTGTCCAGCGGCAGCAATTGTTTCTTGTCGTATTGGCGGGTGGCCTTGAGTTCGGCGTGGTCGCTGTCCGACAACGGACGCAGCGCGCGGTAGCGCCAGCCCGGCTGATTGGCGATAAACACAATGCCCCGGGCATCGCTGACCAGCAGCAAGTCATTGCCCTGGGCCCACTCGCGCTCCAGTTCCGGGAACTCCAGCTTGACCACCATGGCACCGAGGAACTGCTCGTTCTCGCCGACCACCGCGCTGGAGAGGAAATACCCCGGAATCCCGGTGGTCACCCCCACTGCATAAAAACGCCCGGTGCCCTGGCTCAAGGTTTGGCTGAAGTACGGGCGAAACGCGTAGTTGTGCCCCACATAACTGCTGGGCAGGTTCCAGTTGCTGGCGGCCACGGCGAGGCCGTTGCGGTCCATCAGTTCCAGGGTCGAGGACTGGGCGGCGCCGTTGATGCGCTCCAGCTTGCGGTTGAGCAAATCCTGGGTGGCGGTGTCCAGCGGGCCCTTCAGGGCGCTGATCATTTCCGAGTCCAGGGCCAGCACGGCGGGCAGGGCGCGGTAACGTTCGATCAGGGTGTGCAGGGAGTTGCCATAAAGCATGAGCTGCTGATTGGCGCGGGCGGCGTCATCCACCAGGGCCAGGCGTTCGGCGTGGCGGGTAGCCAGGGCGGCAGCCAGTACCGCGCCGGCGATGATCAGCAAGGAGTAGAAGGTCAAACGCAGCGGGCGGGGAATCGCAATCATACGAAGATGAACAGTGCAATTAGGGGCGAGCACCATAGCACGAGGCGCATGGCTGTTGTGGCGAGGGAGCTTGCTCCCGCTGGGGCGCGTAGCAGCCCCAAAAAAATGGGAGCGCTGCGCACTGGAGCGGGAGCAAGCTCCCTCGCCACAGTGAGAGGTGCATGAAACAAAAAAGGCGACCGTAGTGGTCGCCTTTTATCCTTGCAGGGGAAATGCTTACTGCACTTCTACCGCCAGGCTTTCACTGATCTTTTTCTGCCAGATGGCAGGACCGGTGATGTGTACCGACTCGCCCTTGCTATCAACGGCAACGGTGACCGGCATGTCTTTCACGTCGAACTCGTAGATCGCTTCCATGCCCAGCTCGGCGAACGCCACGACGCGGGATTTCTTGATGGCCTGGGCCACCAGGTAAGCCGCGCCGCCCACTGCCATCAGGTAAACCGCCTTGTGGTCCTTGATCGCTTCGATAGCGGTCGGGCCGCGCTCGGATTTGCCGATCATGCCCAACAGGCCGGTTTGCTCGAGGATCTGGCGGGTGAACTTGTCCATCCGCGTGGCGGTGGTCGGACCGGCAGGCCCCACCACTTCTTCGCGCACCGGATCAACCGGGCCGACGTAGTAGATGAAGCGACCCTTGAGGTCCACCGGCAGGGTTTCGCCCTTGTTCAGCATCTCGACCATGCGCTTGTGCGCGGCGTCGCGACCGGTGAGCATCTTGCCGTTGAGCAACACGGTTTCGCCCGGCTTCCAGCTCTGCACGTCTTCCGGGGTCAGGGTGTCGAGGTTGACGCGACGGGCCGACGGGCCGGCTTCCCAGACGATTTCCGGGTAGGCGTCCAGCGGTGGCGCTTCGAGCGATGCAGGGCCCGAGCCGTCGAGCACGAAGTGCGCGTGACGGGTGGCGGCGCAGTTGGGGATCATGCACACCGGCAGCGAGGCCGCGTGGGTCGGGTAGTCCATGATTTTCACGTCGAGCACGGTGGTCAGGCCACCCAGGCCCTGGGCGCCGATGCCCAGTTGGTTGACCTTCTCGAACAGCTCCAGGCGCATCTCTTCGATACGGTTGGACGGGCCGCGTTTCTTCAGCTCGTGGATGTCGATGGATTCCATCAACACTTCCTTGGCCATTACCGCGGCTTTCTCGGCGGTGCCGCCGATGCCGATGCCAAGCATGCCCGGTGGGCACCAGCCGGCGCCCATGGTCGGAACGGTCTTGAGCACCCAGTCGACGATCGAGTCGGACGGGTTGAGCATGGCCATTTTCGACTTGTTCTCGGAACCACCGCCCTTGGCGGCCACGTCCACTTCCACGGTGTTACCCGGGACGATGGAGTAGTGGATCACGGCAGGGGTGTTGTCCTTGGTGTTTTTACGCGCACCGGCCGGGTCGGCGAGGATCGAAGCCCGCAGGACGTTTTCCGGCAGGTTGTAGGCCTGGCGCACGCCTTGGTTGATCATGTCGTCCAGGCTCATGGTGGCGCCATCCCAGCGCACGTCCATGCCTACACGTACAAATACGGTGACAATCCCGGTGTCCTGGCAGATCGGGCGGTGGCCGGTGGCACACATGCGCGAGTTGATCAGGATCTGAGCCATGGAGTCACGGGCCGCTGGCGATTCTTCGCGCAGGTAGGCCTCGTGCATCGCCTGGATGAAGTCAACGGGATGGTAGTAGGAAATGAATTGCAGGGCGTCGGCAACGCTCTGAATCAGGTCGTCTTGCTTGATCACGGTCATGAGTCGCGCTCCTCTATAAGGGAACATTCAATAAAGGTGGCGTCAGTGTTGCATCGGTCGGCTGAAGCCACCTTTCCAAGGCACGCCAAAGTGGTGCAGGCGCGACGCTAAAAAGGCGCGGCAGTATAACCCGCCACGGTGGCCGATACACCCGACTATGGTCAAACTCTACCGGGCGTGATTCCCTGTAGACGCCTTTTTGATCCGAGACCCTTGATGCCTGAACTTCACGTCGGTGAACGCCACTGGTCGGTAGCCGCCGGCAGCAACCTGCTGGATGCCCTGAACCAGGCGGGCGTGGCCGTGCCTTATAGTTGCCGCGCCGGCAGCTGCCATGCCTGCCTGGTGCGTTGCCAGGGTGATATCCAGGACAACCAGCCGGATGCCCTGAGCCCGGCGCAGCGCCAGGATGGCTGGCGCCTGGCGTGCCAGTGCCAGGTCGCAGGTGACTTGCAGGTCGAAGCCTTCGACCCGCTGCGTGACGGGTTGCCGGCGACGGTGCTGAGCGTCGATTGGTTGAACCCGAGTGTACTGCGCTTGCGGCTGCAACCCGAACGCGGCTTGCGCTACCGGGCGGGGCAGCATCTGGTGTTGTGGGCCGGCAGCGTTGCGCGGCCTTATTCATTGGCCAGCCTGCCCCAGGAAGATCCGTTTCTCGAATTTCACATCGATTGCCGCCTGCCCGGCGAATTCAGCGACGCCGCCCGCCAATTCAAGGCCGGTGACAGCCTGCGCCTGGGCGAATTGCGGGGCGGCGCGTTGCAGTACGACCCCGACTGGCAATCGCGGCCGCTCTGGCTGCTGGCCTCGGGCACCGGACTCGGCCCGCTATGGGGCGTGTTGCGCGAGGCCTTGCGCCAGGATCACCAGGGCGCCATCCGGGTCATTCACCTGGCCCATGACGCGGGCGGTCATTACCTCGCCGGGCCATTGGCCCAGCTGGCTGGTGCGCATCCGAACGTGACCGTTGAGCTATGGACAGCGGCTGAGGTGACGCAGGCGTTGGCGCAACTGCGGCTTGTTTCCCGGCAAACTCTGGCTTTACTCTGCGGGCACCCGGCCAGTGTCGAGGCCTTTTCCAAGCGCCTGTTCCTGGCCGGACTGCCGCGCAATCAACTGCTGGCCGATGTGTTCCTGCCCCGTGGTTGAGCGCTGAATTTCCCAGCCGCGAGATTTGTCATGACCGATGCCATCCTGCAGCAACGCGAACGCGGGTTGCTGATTTTGCAGCTCAATCGCCCGGACAAGAAAAATGCCCTGACCCGCGCCATGTACAGCCAATTGGCCGAGGCGCTGGAGCAGGCGGATGCCGATACCAGCGTGAATGCCGTGCTGATCCAGGGCAGCAGCGAGTGCTTCACCGCCGGTAACGATATTGGCGACTTCCTCGAACAACCGCCGGCGGATCTCGACAGCCCGGTCTTCAATTTCATGCGCAGCTTGCTCAACTGCCGCAAGCCGGTGATTGCGGCGGTGGCGGGCGTGGCGGTGGGAATTGGCACGACGCTGCTGCTGCATTGTGACCTGGTGTATGTCAGCCGGGATGCACGGTTGCGCATGCCGTTCGTCAACCTGGGGCTGTGTCCGGAGTTTGGGTCCAGCTTGATCCTGCCGCGCTTGCTGGGGCATGCCAAGGCGGCGGAGTTGCTGCTGTTGGGTGAAGGGTTTACCGGCGAACAGGCTGCCGCCTGGGGCATTGCCACCGAGGCATTGGGCAGCGGTGAATCGGCCCTGGCCAAGGCGCGGGAAATTGCTGGACGGTTTGAGACCCTGGCGCCGGGCGCGGTACAGGTCAGCAAGCATCTGATGAAAAGCGTTGATCGCGAGCAGTTGCGCAAGGTGATCGAGGAGGAGGGGGCGTTGTTTACCCAGAGGTTGAAGTCGCCGGAGGCGATTGCGGCGTTGTCGGGGTTTATCACTCGGAGATGAATGAGCGTTGACTGGTCGGCCTATTCGCGAGCAAGCCCGCTCCCACATTCGACCGTGTTTCTTGAGGATGTACGCGATCAAATGTGGGAGCGGGCTTGCTCGCGAATAGGCCAGTAAAGCCAACACACAAGCCAATTTGCAATGCAAAAAGCCCCGCCATTCACATGGCGGGGCTTTTGTTTTTCAGCGAGCGGTCACTCAGACCATTGGGTCGCCAACGTGCAGGATCTTCATGCCGTTGGTGCCGCCGATGGTGTGGTAGCTGTCACCCTTGGTCAGGATGACCCAGTCGCCTTTCTCCACGACGCCGCGCTTGAGCAACTCGTCGATCGCGGCCTGGCTGACTTGCTCAGGCGGCAGCGATGCCGGGTCGAACGGTACGGTGTAGACGCCGCGGAACATGGCCGCACGGGCCTGGGTTTCGCGGTGCGGGGAGAACGCGTAGATCGGGATCGAGGAACGGATGCGCGACATGATCAACGGCGTGTAGCCACTTTCGGTCAGGGCGATGATCGCTTTCACACCCGGGAAGTGGTTGGCGGTGTACATGGCCGCCAGGGCGATGCTCTGGTCGCAGCTTTCGAAGACCTTGCCGATACGGTGGCTGGAGGTCTTGCTGGTCGGGTGCTTTTCAGCGCCGACGCAGATGCGTGCCATGGCCTGCACGGCTTCCAGCGGGTACGGGCCAGCCGCACTTTCAGCTGAAAGCATCACGGCGTCGGTGTAGTCGAGCACGGCGTTGGCCACGTCGGACACTTCGGCACGGGTTGGCATCGGGTTCTGGATCATCGACTCCATCATCTGGGTCGCAACGATCACCGCCTTGTTGTGGCGACGTGCGTGCAGGATGATTTTCTTCTGGATACCGATCAGCTCGGCGTCACCGATTTCCACACCCAGGTCGCCACGGGCAACCATCACGGCGTCGGAAGCCTTGATCAGGCCGTCGAGGGTTTCATCGTCGGCTACGGCTTCGGCGCGTTCGATCTTCGCCACCAGCCAGGCAGTGCCGCCGGCTTCGTCGCGCAGTTTACGGGCGTATTCCATGTCGGCGGCGTCGCGCGGGAAGGATACCGCGAGGTAGTCCACTTCCATTTCGGCGGCGAGCTTGATGTCGGCCTTGTCTTTTTCAGTCAGGGCCGGGGCAGTCAGGCCACCGCCGCGACGGTTGATGCCTTTGTGGTCCGACAGCGGGCCGCCGATGATCACGGTGCAATTCAGTTCGGTCGGGGTGGCGGTGTCGACGCGCATTACCACACGGCCGTCGTCCAGCAGCAGCTCGTCGCCCACGCCGCAGTCTTTCACCAGGTCCGGGTAGTCGATACCCACGACTTGCTGGTTGCCCTCGGTCAGCGGATGGCTGGTGGAGAAAGTGAACTGGTCACCGATCTTCAGCTCGATCCGCTTGTTGGCGAATTTGGCGATACGGATTTTCGGGCCTTGCAGGTCACCCAGCAACGCCACGAAGCGGCCATGCTTGGCGGCCAGGTCACGCACCAGCTTGGCGCGAGCCTTGTGCTCGTCCGGGATGCCGTGGGAGAAGTTCAGACGGGCAACGTCCAGGCCAGCCAGAATCAGCTGTTCGAGGACTTCCGGCGAGTTACTGGCCGGGCCAAGGGTGGCGACGATTTTGGTACGACGGACGGACATGCACGGACTCCTGAGTTCAAGCGCTGGGGAAGGCTACTATGCTCTTTGGTTGTAGTCATTGTTCGTTTGCACTACTTATCGATGATTCGCTTGTTTTCACTCTGCATGAACAGATGAACAACCTTGAAGATTTTCGATGAAGGGTCGATACACTGCACAAGACAGGAGAACCCCCATGCGAATCGTGATCATTGCTGCCCTGGCCGTCAGTGTTGTCGGCTGCACCCGTTGGTCGATGGACCATCATTTGAACAATGCGTACCGCGCCTACGGTGTGGGCGATTGCCAGCGGGTCACCCTTGAGTTGTCCCAGGTCGACCGTGAAAGCCGTTCCCGGCGCTACGTGCAACCGGAAGTCTCGATGTTGCGCGGGCAGTGCCTGGAGCGCGAGAAGCTGTTTGTCGATGCGGCGCAAACCTATCAGTTCATCATCAGCCAGTACCCGGCGAGCGAGTACGCATTCCGTGCCCGTGCCCGTTTGGATACCCTGCAGCAACTGGGGCATTACCCCGGCGCGAGCGTTGCCCAGCCGCGGCCGGCGTCGTTGTGATGATATTTGTCATGCCATAGCTGGCTCGTTGCCAGTCTTGGGCTAATCTTTGAATGTCAGTTTGTATAGGTTTCTATTCAAACGGATGGCGTTCCCGGATTTGGCAGCTGTAAAAGTGGCAACCCGTTTGCGGTTGTCGCACCGATATCCGGGGAGAGCGGGCCTTCAGGCTCGTTTCGAATCACTGGAGCGGCCACATATATGGCCATTGGATGGCGACCTCATCATGTTTACTCACCGACGGATCGAGCGGCATCAGTTACCTTGCTTCCTTCAAGTGTTCAACCGCCTGACGGACAAGCCAATCGGCTATCTGGGCAATGTTTCCGAGCAGGGCCTGATGTTGATCAGCCAGTTACCCATGATGGTCGATGTGGAGTTCGAGCTGCGCTTGAAGATCCCCGGGCCTGAGGGTGAGGTGCAGGCGGTAGACCTCACGGCCACCTGCCTGTGGTGTCATGAGGATATAAACCCCCAGCATTACGATTCCGGGTTCAGCATATCCCAGGCCCCTGCCGAATATGGGGAGGTGATCAGCGCGCTGCTGGATTACTTCAGCTTTGATCCGTTGCAGGCCTCTGCCTAGGTGCTGCATCCGGCGTTCATAGCGCGCCGGCTTTTTTCCAGCCCAGGTAGCGGGTCACCAGGGCGGCACCCAGGTCCGAAGGCAGTGTGTCCAGTACCGACAGCCCGTGGGCGTTCAAGCGGTCGTGGAGTTCGTCCCGGGTATTGAGATAGTTGATCGTGCCGCAGTAGGCCAGGGCTTCGGGCAGGGTTTGCACGGGAGCCTGGCGTAACTGGTCAAGGACCTCCTCCCGCAGGCTTGCGACCATTACCCGGTGCTGGCGGCTGATGCGCTTTACGGCGCTGAGTAACTCTTCATCTTCCTCATCCCGCAAATTGGTCACTACGATCACCAGCGAGCGACGTTTCTGCCGGGCCAGCAGTTGGCTGGCGGCCGCCTGGTAATCGGCCGTACGCCGGGACGTGTCCAGGTCATACACCGCATTCAGCAACAGGTTGAGCTGGCCACCGCCCTTGACCGGCGCCAGGTAGCGCGGCTGGTCGCAGGCAAATGTGCACAGCCCTACGGCATCGCCCTGGCGCAAGGCTACATAACTGAGCAGCAGGCAGGCGTTGAGCGCGTGGTCGAAGTGCGACAGTTCGGCGTCCTGGCTGCGCATACGGCGGCCACAATCGAGCATGAACATGATCTGCTGGTCGCGCTCGTCCTGGTACTCCCTGGCAATGGGCGTGCGTTGCCGGGCGGTGGCTTTCCAGTCGATCTGGCGCAGGCTGTCACCTTCGCGAAACTCACGCAGCTGGTGAAACTCCAGGCCCAGCCCACGCCGTTGCCGCTGGCGTACGCCCAGCTGGTTGAGCCAGTTGTCCACCGCCAGCAACTGCGCGCCATACAGGCGTGCGAAGTCCGGGTAGACCCGGGTGGCGTCGCTGACGTCGATCAGGCGCCGGGCCGACCATAGCCCCAGGGCGCTGGGCAGATGCACTTCACAGCGGGTAAAGCTGAAATGCCCGCGCCTTTGGGGCCTTAGCCGATAACCCAGTTCACTGTGCTCGCCGGGCCGCAGTTCGATGGACTGCGGCAGGTCCTCCACCGCCAGGCCGTCAGGCACATGATCGAATACCTGGACCGCCAACGGCTGGGGATAATCGTGCTCCAGGCTTAGCCGCACTTCCCCCCAGCGCCCCAGTGCCAGGCTGCCGGGCATCTGCCGTCGCACGCGCGGGGACGGCCGGCGGCGCAGGCGGCTGGCATCCAGCAAGGCCAGCAGCAACAGGGCCAGCAGCAGGCCCCACGTCACTGAGTGCAGGGCGTCTGGCACCTTGACCTGTAGCGCCACCAGTGCGCCGAGCAGGATACTCAGGCCCAGCAGTACACCGAGCCAGGTCAACAGCAGGCGGGTTGGTCTCATGGGCGTCTCATTGGCGTGGCGCCGGGACCTGGTCCAGCAATTGCCGGAGCACCTGGTCGACTTCCAACCCGTCGATATCCAGCTCCGGGGCAATACGCACCCGATGGCGCAACACTGCCAGGGCGCAGCCCTTGATGTCGTCCGGGGTCACGAACTCGCCCCCGCGCAGCAAGGCCCGCGCCCGTGCACCGCGAACCAGGGCGATGGAGGCCCGGGGCCCGGCGCCGATGGTCAGGCCCGGCCAACTGCGCGTAGTGCGGGCCAGGCGCACGGCGTAGTCGAGCACCTGCTCATCCAGCGCCAACTCGCTGGCAATCTGTTGCAACAGCAGCACGTCTTCGGCTTGCAGCACCGTGCGCAGCGGCTGTACGTCGAGCATGTCGGCTCGGGACGAGCGGGTGACTTCGCGCACCATGTCCAGTTCCTGCCGTGCCTCGGGATAGTCCATGCGCACCTTGAGCATGAAACGGTCCAGTTCGGCTTCGGGCAACGGGTAAGTACCTTCCTGCTCGATGGGGTTCTGGGTGGCCAGTACCATGAACGGCTGGCCGATGGGCAGCGCCTCGCCTTCAAGGGTTACCTGGCGTTCCTGCATGGCTTCCAGCAACGCTGCCTGGGTTTTCGCCGGGGCACGGTTGATCTCGTCAGCCAACAGCAGGTTGGTGAACAACGGTCCCTTGCGCAGCTTGAACTGTTCGGTATGCAGGTCGTATACGGCATGGCCGGTCACGTCGCTGGGCATCAGGTCCGGGGTGAACTGGATGCGCGCGAACTCGCCTCCAAAACAGCGTGCCAGCGCGCGTACCAGCAAGGTCTTGCCCAGGCCGGGAACCCCTTCAAGCAACACATGGCCGCCCGCGATCAACGCCGTGAGCACGTCATCGATCACCGGGTCCTGACCGATAACCGCCTTGCGCAGTTCGACGCGCAAGGCCTGGGCCAGTTGGCTGGCGCGCTGAATCGGGTCAGTGGCGGGAAATTCGCTCATAGGGCATTCCTGAGGGTTTGCAGGCAGGCCACCTGGCGGCTGAAATCGGCGCTGGAGAGCCGTTTCGTCGCAGGTGGGCCAAGGGCCTGGCTGATAACAAGGGAGGGTTGGCGGGTCAGGCGTTCAAGCACCCGCAATTGTTCGGCTGTATCGAGGTGTTCGAACCCGGGATGACGGCGCCGAGCGGTGCGCTGGATGTCGCGCTGCAAGGCTTGCAGCAAGCTGTCTTGCCCGCTGCGGCGCAACAGGAAGTCGGCACTGGCGTTCAAGTGTTCCTGCAATTGCCGCCGTGCCTTGGGCGCCGGTTGCCGGATCGGACCCTGGCGCAGGCTGGCGTGCCAGAGGCCCAGGGCGATCAGTGCGGCAAGTGCCACCAGTGCCTGGGGGAAGTAGCGCAACAACAGGCTGAACAGGTCCTCGACATCAGTGTTGAACAGCAGTGTGACCTGGGTGCCCTGGCTCAGGTACCAGAGCAGCCACGCGTTATCGTGCAGGCCGATGCCGGGGTTTTTCCACAGGTCGCTGTCGGTGACCACGGTCACACGCCCTTGCCCGAGGTTGACCTGCATCAGGTGCGTCGACCGGGCGCTGTTGGCCGAGAATTGTGCCAGGTGCCTGGGGTCGGTGAGGTTGAAGTCGGTGTCGAAGCTGAAATAGGCCGGCGCTGTTTCGTTGTCCACATAGAGTTTGGTCAGGTCCGGCGTTTTCTTTTTACGCGCGGGTGCCGGAGCGTCGAATTCTTCACTGAAGGATTGGTGTATCTGCACACGATCCAGCAACAGGTCGCCACTTTCACCGGTGTCCTCATCCCACAGCGCTTCGGCTACCAGCAGCAGATGGCCGCCAGCCCGGGTCCACTGCAGCAGTTGATCAACCTGGGGCGGGCTCATGTTGCTGCGCTCGCCCAGCAACAGCAGGCTGTTGCCCTTGGGCGAAAGGCTGGCCAGCCGTTCGAGGCTGTTGGCATGTTCCACCACCAGGCCCTGCTGGCGCAGAAAGTGTTCAGCTGCCAGGTAGGGGTTGACCAGGGCTTCGGGTGAAGGGCCGCGATCGACCACTTCCTGATAAGGAATCGCCTTGTGCCAGGCATAAAAACCGCCTGCTGCCAGCAAGCCCGCGACCAGCAGCCCGACCCACAGCAACGGCCGGTTCATTGCGCCGCTCCCGAACCGAACAGGGTTCGCCAATCGCTGCATAGCTGTTGTTGCACCAAGGCAGGCGGCAGGCGATGGCCATAGGCAAGGTTTTGCCAGTAACGGGTCAGCTCACCGCTGAATGCCAGCAGCTGCGGTTGTTGCAGTTGGCGGATACGTTCCAGGACTTCACCTTCCGTGTCGGCACTTTTCAGCGGCAGGTTGAAGTCGTGCAGCAAGCGGCTGAGCAACCCACGGTAGAGCAGGCCGAGGGCTTCCCGGGGCTGTGTTGCCCACAGCTGTTCGGCGGCGCCTGCGATGTCTTCGGGCAAGGTGTCAGCCCCCAGTTCAAGGCCGAACAACTGCGAAGGCACGGGTTTGGCAGCCTTGGGTTTGCGCGGGCTGCGGCGGCTGACAAAGGCATGCAGCCAGTCGCGGTAGCGCCAGATCACCAGTGCCAGGCCACCTGCCAGCAATCCCCAGAGCAGTACTTCAAGGCCCTTGGCGATGTGCTTGAACGAATCACTGTTGAGGTTTTTCAGCAATGCTTCCAGCCAGGCTGGCAGCTTGGCATCACCTGCCGCTTTGTTTTTGTCGGCTGCTTTATCCTCGCCGAAGCGGTAGCGAGTGAGCGTTTCCGGGTTCTTGAACGGTGGCTGCTCCAACAGCGTCTTGATCGAGTGACTGGCCGATTGTGTAGTCAGCGGCGTTTGGGGAACCGGTTCATCAGCCCATGCCGATGGGATCGGCGGAATCAGCGTCAGCCCGGCCACCAGCAACAGCAGCGACGCCACACCGCTCAGGCGCTGGCGCATTCGGCGGAACACCAGTTCCAGGTCCCAGGCTTCCAGCACCGTGCGGCGGTTCAGGTAAAGGCTGAAGCCACAGGCGACATAGATCGGCTCCCAGAACACCAGGATCAAGGCGTAGAACATGTTGGTCAGGTGCTCCAGCCAACGCCAGTCGTGGCCGGCGGTGAGCACCAGTTGCTGCCAATCCCAGTCGCGTTCGACCTCTTGCGGCAGGAAGAAATAGAACACGGCCATCAACCCGAACCACAGGGCGATTTCCAGGTGCACCCCGATCAGGGTCAGCCAGCGCGCGGCGCCTGCGTTGC
Source organism: Pseudomonas sp. B6001 (assembly GCF_013386015.1). NCBI lineage: Bacteria > Pseudomonadati > Pseudomonadota > Gammaproteobacteria > Pseudomonadales > Pseudomonadaceae > Pseudomonas > Pseudomonas sp. B6001. The sequence goes on along the minus strand of NZ_JACAOX010000024.1, from coordinate 51,223 downwards.
GCTGCTGCAACACCCCGAGACGTTGTTGGCGCGCCTGGCCTTGCAGCCCTTCGAGCTGGACCACCGGCATCTCGAAGCTACGGCTGAGGCTGAAGCGCCGCCAGGTCAGGCTGGCCAGCAGTTGGCCCTTGAGCAGCCGCGGCGATTGGCGCAGCGCTTGTTTCAGGCTGGGTGTTTCGCCGAACAGGGCCTTGGACAGGATATACAGTGGCAGGCGGTCGAAGGCGGGTTTCAACCACCAGAACAGCAACAGCGCCGTGGTGGGGTGATTCCACAGCAGCACGCTGAACAGGGCGAAGACCGGCAAGGTCACGATGGCCCAACTGCTCATCAACAGCAGTCGATGTTCCCGGGCCAGCAGGATGCCGAGGTCCATGGCCTCCCAGGAGGTACGCGGGCGGATCACGACGCTGGCATCACTCAGGCGCATGGCGATTCCGTCCGGCAAACAGCAGGTAGGCCGCCATCAGCAACCACAGGGCGGTGCCGACCAGGTACTTGACCCACGGCGCCACGGCATTGGTGGACGACCAGTACGCCTCGATAAACGCGGCGATCAGCAGGAACACCATCACACCACAAATCATTTGCACACTTTTGCGCGCGGCCAGGCGCAGGGATTCGCCTCTGGTGAGGGGCCCCGGTGCAATCAGCGCCCAGCCCAGTTGCAGGCCAGCCGCGCCAGCCAGGGCAATTGCGCTGAGCTCGAAGGCGCCATGGCCGATGACAAATGACCAGAACGTTTGCCCGTAGCCGATTTGCGTCAGGTGCCCGGCAACGGCGCCAATGATCAGGCCATTGAAGAACAGGAAAAATACGCTGCCCAGGCCGAACAGCAGCCCGGCGGCAAAGGTCTGGAAGGCGATACCGATGTTGTGCATCACGTAGTAGCCGAACATCATCCAGTCTTCGCTGGAAGCGCGTTCGGCTGCCCGGCCCAGGCGGCTGGCATCGGGGTTGTACATGGCCTGCATCTCGGCCACCTGCCGAGGGCTGACGATGCTGTAGATCAAGTCCGGAAACAGGTACACCAGCAAAGCAATGCCGAGCAGGCTGCCAAAGAATAGCAGGCCGGCAGCCAGCACAAATGGCCATTGCGCGCGAACCAGCCTGGGGAAATCGGCCAGCAGGAAGCTCAGCACGTTTGCCCCCATCCGGCTGCGATGACGATACAACTGTTGATGGCCGCGCAAGGCAAGCTGCTGCAACGGGTCCACCAGGTAGCTGCTGTAGCCGCGCTCCTGGGCCAGGGCCAGGTGCTGGCACAACTGCCGGTATTGATGAGGGAAGTCGACGAAGTCGGCGCCTTTGGCTTTGCCTTTCTCCAACTGCGTCAACTGCTCGGCAAAGGCTTGCCATTGTGGCTGATGACGGCTTTCGAAAAGACTCTGTTTCATGCTGGCCCCAACAATCCGCGGGCCACACCGTTGAGTTCTGCCACGGCGCGGGCAGGGGAGACCTGCAGGGGCGTGGCCAGGATAGCGGCCAGTTCGTTGACCCGTTCGGCCGACAGTTCGCCCTGGCGTTCGGCGAAGCTGAGAATCGCCCGTTGTTCGTTCAGCTCAAGGGCGAACGGCAGGCGCAGCGCCGGGGCCTGGGGCACTTGCGGGCGGGAAAGCGGTTGTTCGCGGTAGATCACCAGGGTCCCGGCCGCCAGGTCGCCCAGGCGCTTGAAGTTGGGGTGTTGCAGGCAACTGATGGCGCCGAGGAAATAGCCGAAGGGCAGCATGTCGACAAAACGCAGCAGGTTACGGATCAGCGAGGCGGACCAGCCGATGGGCGTGCCGTCGTCCTGTACCACCCGCAGGCCCATGACCTGCTTGCCGGGCGAGCAGCCCTGGTTGAGCACTTCGAAAAGCACCATGTACCACCAACTGACGAGGAACAGCAGCAGCGAACCCAGGCCAATGCCCAGGTTGCCGAGAAAGGCCAATGCGATAAACAGGATGCCGAGAATCAGGCCGCGCAAACCCAGGTCGAAGGCAAAGGCCAGTGAGCGTACCAGCAGGCCGGCCGGGCGCAGGGGCAGGTCGATACCCTCCGGGGTCTCGATCTGGTAGCGGGTATCCAGTGGCGCAGGTGGCATCGCGGTCCTTGGCAGTGCGGCGCTGGCGCCTGGGCGGCAGCGGCGGGGTTGGAAAGACCGATGCTAGCAGTGTCGACGGTGGAAGCAACCACTCAACGATTTACTGAATATTTGTACAGGGAACACAGCGCTGGCCCCCGATGCCTGCAAGCGCCTAGACTTTGCCGGTCTTCAGCACAGGAATAGCCCGTGACCACCATTTTCTGGTACGACTATGAAACCACCGGCATCAATCCGCGTACCGACCGCCCGCTGCAGGTAGCCGGTATTCGCACCGACCTCGAGCTTAACGAGGTCGGGCCGCCGGTCAATCTCTACTGCCACCCCAGCGACGATATCCTGCCGCATCCGGCAGCGTGCGCGATCACTGGCATCACTCCCGGCGTGCTGGCGGAAAAAGGCCTGGCCGAAGCCGACTTCATGACCCGGGTGCACGCCGAGCTGGCCACCCCGGGCACCTGCGGGGCCGGCTACAACACCTTGCGTTTTGACGATGAGATGACGCGCTACAGCTTGTACCGCAATTTCTTCGATCCCTATGCCCGGGAATGGCAAGGCGGCAACAGCCGCTGGGACCTGATCGACGTGGTGCGCACTGCCTACGCGCTGCGCCCTGACGGGATCGTCTGGCCGGAACAGGACGGGCGCGTCACCCTCAAGCTTGAGCGGTTGACGGCCGCCAACGGCATCGACCACGGCCAGGCCCACGACGCCTTGTCCGATGTGCGCGCCACCATCGCCCTGGCCCGGTTGATCCGCGAGAAGCAACCCAAGCTCTATGACTGGCTGTTTCAACTGCGTAGCAAACAACGGGTCATGGACCAGGTGCGGTTGTTGCAGCCGATGGTGCATATTTCCGGTCGTTTTTCTGCCGAGCGTCATTACCTGGGGGTGGTGCTGCCGCTGGCGTGGCACCCGCGCAATCGCAATGCATTGATCGTCTGCGACCTGGGGCTCGATCCGCAAGGGCTGTTGGACGAGGACGCCGATACCTTGCGCCGGCGCTTATATACCCGCCGCGACGAACTGGCCGAAGGTGAATTGCCGGTACCGCTCAAGTTGCTGCACATCAATCGTTGCCCGGTGGTCGCACCGTTGAGCGTGCTTCGGCCGCAAGACCGCGAGCGTTTGCAGCTGGATATGGATGAGTGTGATGCGCGGGCCCTGCGGCTAAGCGACGCACAGGAACTATGGCGCGATAAACTGGCGGCGATTTACGCCGAGGAAGATTTTGCGCCAAGCGCCGATCCCGAGCAGCAGCTATACGATGGTTTTATCGGGGATCGTGATCGACGTTTATGTGAGCAAGTGAGAGTCGCCGAGCCTGCGCAACTAGCGCGCCAGCAATGGCCTTTCGATGATGAACGTTTGCCTGAATTATTATTTCGCTATCGTGCACGCAACTTTCCAGACACCTTGAATAGTGAAGAGCAACAACGCTGGAGAGTTTTCTGTCAGCAACGTTTGTCAGACCCTCAATGGGGCGCGCCAAACACCCTTGAGGGTTTTAAGCAGGCGTGTCTTGAGTTGGCTGTTAGTGCCACACCGTTTCAGCGCCAGGTGCTTGATGAATGGCAGGAGTATGTTGATGCCTTAGCGACTCGAATGAGTCTGTAATCAGCTTCCCGGTAAAATACGGACAATAAAAAACGCCAGCAAGCTGGCGTTTTTTATTGCGTTGCGTATCACGCAGCGTCCTGGCGAGGCTTAGCCCAGCAGGGTAGCCCAGCCTTCAACCACGTCGCCGCCCCACTTGGCTTTCCACTCTTTCAGAGTCTTGTGGTTGCCACCTTTGGTTTCAATCACTTCGCCGTTGTGCGGGTTTTTGTATTGTTTAACCTTGCGTGCACGCTTGGTGCCGGTAGCTTTTACGGCGCCACGTGGAGCCTTAACTTTCGAATCCGGATCCAGCAGCGCGATGATGTCACGCAGGGATTTGGAGTATTCGCCCATCAGGGTGCGCAATTTGCCTTCGAATTCCAGCTCGGTTTGCAGTTTGTCGTCTTGGGACAGGTTCTTCAAACGGGCTTGCAGCTCTTTGATAGCTTCTTCGGTGGCGCGATATTCGTTGATCAGGGACATGGGGACTACCTTATGCAGGGCGCTGGGTGAAAGGGGATAGTGGCTCAATAATAGTCAGACAGTTTGCCCAAGTAAACATTTAAGGCCGCATTTATGTAATTTACTTTGGTTGTTTGTGGCAAAAGCGTGGAATTGAGTTAATTAGTAAGGGGGATGGCCTAAAGATACTCTGGTTAAGTCTTGGCTTACTGCCGGAGTCCACGCGTTTGCACACATAGTGGGGAAAAACCTTACGCTATTAAGGGGCAGGGTTGACGCAGCCGATCAGAATAAGCGTTGAGGAATACTGCAGTTTTTCTGCGCAATCGCTAGAATGGCGGCCTTTGCGAAGTTCTGGAGTTTCCCCCTAATGCGCACTTTTCGGCTGGTGATTGCTTGCCCGGACCGGGTTGGCATCGTTGCCAAGGTCAGTAACTTTCTGGCTTCCCACAACGGTTGGATCACCGAAGCGAGCCATCACTCGGACAATCTCAGCGGCTGGTTTTTCATGCGTCACGAAATTCGTGCCGATACGCTGCCCTTTGGTCTAGAGGCATTTCGCGAGGCATTTGCGCCGATCGCTGAAGAGTTCTCGATGACCTGGCGCATCACCGACACGGAACAGAAAAAACGCGTGGTCCTGATGGCCAGTCGTGAGTCCCACTGCCTGGCAGACCTGCTGCACCGCTGGCACAGCGATGAACTGGACTGCGAAATCTCCTGCGTGATTTCCAACCATGACGACCTGCGCAGCATGGTCGAGTGGCATGGCATTCCGTACTACCACGTCCCGGTCAACCCGCAGGACAAGGAGCCGGCCTTTGCCGAGGTCTCGCGCCTGGTCAAGCAGCACGATGCGGACGTCGTGGTACTGGCGCGCTACATGCAGATTCTGCCGCCGGAGTTGTGCAGTGAATACGCTGGCAAGGTGATCAATATTCACCACAGTTTCCTGCCATCGTTTGTGGGTGCCAAGCCGTATCACCAGGCATCCCTGCGTGGCGTGAAGCTGATCGGTGCAACGTGCCACTACGTCACCGAAGAGTTGGACGCCGGTCCCATCATCGAGCAGGACGTGGTGCGTGTCAGCCATAGCGACAGCATCGAAGACATGGTCCGTTTTGGCCGTGACGTCGAGAAGATGGTGCTGGCTCGCGGCCTGCGCTATCACCTGGAAGACCGGGTGCTGGTGCACGGCAACAAGACTGTCGTGTTCTGATTGAAGTGTTTTGATTGAAGAATGAAGGGCCTGGGCGTTAAATCGCTACAGGCCCTTTTTTTGAGCGCGGGTGAGGACTGGAGCATGAGCGATCCACTGGACAAGGCGACGTCCAAAGCCCCCGCGACGCTGGGAGAGGGTTGTTTGAGTCGATATGACCCGGATGACCTGAGCAGTGAGGACGGCACCGAGTTTCCAGGCGCCGCCGAGTTGTGGGAACAATTGCAGGACACATCCGAATTGCCTGAAGAAAAGGCGTCAGCGGCTGTGCAAGGCAGCCGCTGACCCGGCGGGATCAAATCCGGAAACTACCCACCAGTTGTTTCAAGCGCGCCGCTTGCTGTTCCAGGTCGGAACAGGCCCGCAAGGTTGATTGCAGGTTTTCCACACCTTCCTGATTGAGGGTGTTGATCTCGGTGATGTCCATGTTGATTGACTCCACCACCGAGGTCTGTTCCTCGGTAGCGGTGGCTACCGACTGGTTCATCCCGTCAATTTCGCCGATACGCTGGGTCACGCTGTTCAGACGCTCGCCCGCCAGGTTGGCGATTTCCACACTGTCCTGGCTGTGCCGCTGGCTTTCGCTCATGGTGCTGACCGAATCTCGGGCGCCGACTTGCAGCTCCTCGATCATCATCTGCACCTGCTGCGCTGACTCCTGGGTGCGGTGCGCCAGGTTGCGCACTTCATCGGCCACCACCGCAAAGCCGCGCCCGGCTTCCCCGGCCCGTGCGGCTTCAATCGCCGCGTTGAGGGCCAGCAGGTTGGTTTGCTGGGAAATGCTGGTGATCACTTCCAGAATCTGCCCGATGTTCACTGTCTTGCTGTTAAGCGCTTCGATATTGGTGCTGGAGGCGCTGATCATCTGCGACAACTGGTTCATCGCCTTGATATTGCGTTCCACCACTTGCTGACCGTCTTCGGCCAAGTGCCGGGCATCGCTGGCCTGGTTGGAGGCCTGTGCGGCGTTGCGGGCGATTTCCTGGGCGGCGGCCCCCAGCTCGTTGATCGCGGCCGCGACGCTGTTGGTCCGGTTGGCCTGCTCGTCGGAATTGACCATCGAGGAATTGGAGGCGCTGACCACCCGCAGGGCCACTTCATTGACCTGCTCGGTGGCCGAGGAAACTTCGCGAATCGAGGTGTGAATCCGCTCCACGAAACGATTGAAAGCGCTGCCAAGCACGCCGAATTCGTCGTGGTTCTGGATGGTCAGGCGGCGGGTCAGGTCGCCTTCACCGTCGGCGATGTCTTCCATGGCGCGGGTCATGACGTGCAGTGGCTGCAGGAGGATGCGAATCAGCATGCCCAGCAGGGCGATGATGATGACCACGGCGATGATCGTGGCGATGATCGCCGAGGTGCGGAATTCGCTGAGCATGGCGAAGGATTTATCTTTATCCACCGACAGGCCGAGGTACCAGTTCACCGAGGGCAGGCCCTTGATCGGGGTAAAGGTGACGATACGTGTCTTGCCGTTTACCTCGACTTCACTGAAGTCGCTGCTGATCCTGGGGGTGTTGTTCGGATAGACGTCGGCCAGGGTTTTTATCACTAGGCCCTTGTCCGGGTGTACCAGCACTTTGCCGTCGGCACTGACCAGGAAGGCATAACCCATGCCGCCGAAGTTCAGGGCACCGATGTTGTCTACCAGGGTTTGCAGGCTCAGGTCGCCGCCCACCACGCCGACACTCTGGCCGGCCTTGGTGCTGGGGGTGGCGATGGAGATGATCAACTGGCCGGTGGCCGCGTCAATGTAGGGTTCGGTCAGGGTTGAGCCGTTGCTGCCCTGCGCGCCCTTGTACCAGGGGCGTACCCGTGGGTCGAAGCCGTCGGGCATCTTGGTATCGGGGCGGATGACGAAGCCGCCCTTGCTGTCGCCAAGGTACGTGGCCATGAACGAGGACGTCAGGGCCTTCTGTTCCAGGAGGCTGGCGACGCTGGTTGAATCCGGGTTGATGGCGATGTTCTGTGCGGCGCTTTCTATCAGCACAATGCGCCCGGTAAGCCAGGTCTGGATGTTGCTGGCAGTGACATCGCCCATTTCATGCAGGTAGTTGTTCAGGTCGTCGCGAATCGCATTACGCTGCAAGTAGTCGTTGTAGAGGGTAAACAACGCAAAGGCGGCAATGACGACAAGAGCGGCGGCAAGCAGGATTTTATGGCTGAAACGCAGATTTTTATTCATGGCTTGTGGGGTCCGCTATGGTCTTAATATCCGATGCACGTCCTTCTGGGGCGCGCGGAATGGCTGCGTCAAAAAAAGTGTGATATTTCCATCTGCTCCTGCAGGAATTATCCGGCCTGTTTTTCCAAGACTTTTTGGGTCTCTCGCTTTATCTGTATCGACCATTCAGCGCCAAAGATTAACCATGGGTGACAAAATGCCTGACTCCTCGCAACTCATTATTGGTGCAGATCTTCAGGGCCAGCCGATTGCCCAGTCGATGCGCCTGGCCAACCGCCACGGCCTGATCGCAGGCGCCACCGGCACCGGCAAGACCGTGACCTTGCAGCGCCTGGCGGAAGCTTTCAGCGACGCCGGGGTCGCGGTATTTGCCGCCGATATCAAGGGTGACCTGTGTGGCCTGGGCGCTGCGGCCAACCCTCAGGGCAAGGTCGCCGAGCGCATAGCCGGCATGCCTTTCCTTAATTACACGCCCAAGGCGTATCCGGTGACGTTGTGGGATATCCACGGCCAGTCCGGTCATCCGTTGCGCACCACCATGAGTGAAATGGGCCCGCTGTTGCTCGGCAGCCTGTTGGAGCTCACCGACAGCCAGCAATCGGCCCTCTACGCAGCCTTCAAGGTGGCCGATCGTGAAGGCCTGTTGTTGCTGGACCTCAAGGACCTCAAGGCGCTGCTGAACCATTTGCGCTATCACCCGGAGTTGCTCGGGGAAGACGCGGCCTTGATGACCACCGGTTCCAGCCAGGCGCTGTTGCGGCGCCTGGCGGTGCTGGAGCAGCAGGGTGCCGAAGCGTTGTTCGGCGAGCCGGCGCTGCAACTCGAAGACATCCTGCAACCGGCCAGTGACGGCCGCGGGCGTATTCATCTATTGGACGCCAGCCGGCTGGTGCATGAGGCGCCGAAGGTCTACGCGACCTTCCTGCTTTGGCTGTTGGCCGAACTGTTCGAGCAACTGCCGGAACGTGGCGATGCCGACAAGCCGCTGCTGGCGCTGTTTTTCGATGAGGCGCATCTGTTGTTTGCCGACACCCCCAAGGCCCTGCAGGATCGCCTGGAGCAAGTGGTGCGGCTGATTCGCTCGAAAGGCGTCGGTGTGTATTTCGTCACCCAGTCTCCCGGGGACTTGCCGGACACCGTGCTGGCGCAACTCGGCTTGCGCATCCAGCACGGGCTGCGGGCGTTCACCACCAAGGAGCAGAAGTCCCTGCGGGCGGTGGCCGATGGTTTCCGGCCCAATCCGGCATTTGATGCGCTGGCGGTGCTGACCGAGTTGGGTACAGGTGAGGCATTGGTGGGAACCTTGCAGGAAAAGGGGACGCCTGAAGTAGTCCAACGCGTACTGGTAGCACCGCCGCAATCGCGGATCGGGCCACTGAGCGAAGCTGAGCGGGCAGCACTGATTGCCAGTTCGCCATTGCAGGGGCGTTATGACAAGCCGATTGACCGTGAGTCGGCGTACGAAGTGCTGATGGCGCGCAAGGACTTGGGCCCGCAAGAGGATTCGACGCCCGCCGCTGAAGAGCCAAGCTTTACCGACAAGGCCGGTGCGTTCCTCGGTACTACGGCAGGCAAGGCACTGAAATCGGCGATGCAACAGGCGGCCAATCAGATGGGCCGGCAGTTGGTGCGCGGGTTACTGGGGTCTTTGTTAGGCGGCAGCAAACGTAAATAACGATGGGATCAAATGTGGGAGCGGGCTTGCTCGCGAAAGCGGTGGATCAGTCAATATATCCAGTGACTGACACGCCACCTTCGCGAGCAAGCCCGCTCCCACACTTGGTTCTACGCCGGTCTCAGGTTTTGGGTTTGGCGTGAGCGGCCAGCCGCTCCAGCGCAGCGCGTAAGTTCGGATCGGTAATCCCGTCTGCCGTGGCCTGAATGGTTTCGGCGGCGATTTCCGACAAATCCATCGTGTGCCCCACCGCACCTTGCGGCACGGTCGGCGGTTGTACTTTGAATTGGATGCGCGTCAGGCTGGTGAACTCATCGAAGGCCATCAATTGGCGCTGCAAACGTTTCTGCTGGTAGCGCAGGCGCGTCGCCCAATGGCCGTCGGTGACGATCAGCAGCAGATTGCCTTCGCGCCACGAGGCCACATGGCAGTGTTCGCGAGCGGCGGGCTGCAGTTGGCTTTCTACCAGGCGTTGCAGATGACCAAGGCGTTGCGCATGGCCGAAGATGGCTTTTAAAGGCTTGGCTTCGCGAAGCAACACGGCGGGAGCTCGGGCCGTAAGAGGGCGAAATGCCATGACTAGACACCTTAAGTAACAGAGAGGCCATGGTAGCAGAAAGCGTCTGCGACACCGCCGCCATTGCATTAGCGGCAGTTTATCCATTAAATCAACGAGTAACTTATTACCCGAATGGGTTGAAGTTCAGCAAAAAGCCCTTATTTTAAACAAGCCCTCCAAGAGCGCCGTGCCAGCATCGTGGAATAACGCCACTTTCCTCACCCACGTTTCCGGGTAGAATGCTCGTTCGCATGCGGCCGTGAGGGCTGCTCGGGCGACTCACGGGGCGCCCTCCATCCCTATGTGTGGAAGAACCTGCCGATATGTTTGCGCCTTTGTTAAAGAAACTTTTTGGAAGCAAGAATGAGCGCGAAGTCAAACGCATGCTCAAGACGGTGCAGCTGGTCAATGCCTTCGAAGAGCAGATGGTTGCCCTTTCGGACGAGCAATTGCGCGCCAAGACCGAAGAGTTCAAGGCCCGCATAGCCAAAGGTGAAACCCTCGACAAGCTGCTTCCCGAAGCCTTTGCGGTCGCCCGCGAAGCCGGTAAGCGTGTCATGGGCATGCGCCACTTCGACGTCCAGTTGATCGGCGGCATGACCTTGCATGAAGGCATGATTGCCGAAATGCGTACCGGTGAAGGCAAGACCCTGGTAGCTACCCTGGGCGTTTACCTCAACGCATTGTCCGGCAAGGGCGTGCACGTTGTGACGGTGAACGACTACCTCGCCCGCCGGGATGCCAACTGGATGCGTCCGCTGTACGAATTCCTCGGCCTGACGGTCGGCGTTGTCACGCCGTTCCAGCCGCCGGAAGAGAAGCGCGCCGCCTACGCTGCCGACATCACCTACGGTACCAACAACGAATTCGGTTTCGACTACCTGCGCGACAACATGGCGTTCAGCATGGAAGAAAAATTCCAGCGCGAACTCAATTTTGCCGTGATCGACGAAGTCGACTCCATCCTGATCGACGAAGCCCGTACCCCGCTGATCATCTCCGGTCAGGCCGAGGACAGCTCGCGCCTGTACACCGAGATCAACAAGCTGATCCCGCGCCTTGAGCAACACATCGAGGAAGTGGAAGGCGTGGTGACCAAAGAAGGTCACTTCACCATCGACGAGAAGACCCGCCAGGTCGAACTCAACGAAGCCGGTCACCAGTTCGTCGAAGACATGCTGACCCAGATCGGCCTGCTGGCCGAAGGCGAGAGCCTGTACTCGGCGCACAACCTGGGCCTGTTGACCCACGTGTATGCCGGTCTGCGTGCCCACAAGCTGTTCCATCGCAACGTTGAATACATCGTGCAGGACGGCCAGGTCGTACTGGTCGACGAACACACCGGTCGTACCATGCCGGGTCGCCGTTTGTCGGAAGGCCTGCACCAGGCGATCGAAGCCAAGGAAGCCCTGAACATCCAGGCTGAAAGCCAGACCCTGGCGTCGACCACCTTCCAGAACTACTTCCGTCTGTACAACAAACTGTCCGGCATGACCGGTACAGCCGACACCGAAGCGTTCGAATTCCACCAGATCTACGGTCTGTCGGTGATGGTTATCCCGCCGAACAAGCCGCTGGCGCGTAAAGACTTCAACGACCTGGTGTTCCTGACCGCCGACGAGAAATACGCTGCAATCGTCGCCGACATCAAGGAATGTATGGCCCAGGGCCGTCCAGTGCTGGTGGGTACTGCCACCATCGAAACTTCCGAGCACATGTCCAGCTTGCTGGCCAAGGAAGGCATCGAGCACAAGGTCCTCAACGCCAAGTTCCACGAAAAAGAAGCCGAGATCATTGCCCAGGCCGGTCGCCCGGGCGCACTGACCATCGCCACCAACATGGCCGGTCGTGGTACCGACATCCTGTTGGGCGGTAACTGGGAAGTGGAAGTTGCGTCCCTGGACAACCCGACCCCTGAGCAGATCGCGCAGATCAAGGCCGACTGGCAGAAGCGCCACCAGCAAGTGCTGGAGTCCGGCGGCTTGCAGGTGATCGCGTCCGAGCGTCACGAATCGCGCCGTATCGACAACCAGCTGCGTGGTCGTGCCGGTCGTCAGGGTGACGCCGGTTCCAGCCGTTTCTACCTGTCCCTGGAAGACAGCCTGATGCGCATCTTCGCCTCGGATCGGGTGAAGAACTTCATGAAAGCCCTGGGCATGCAGTCCGGTGAAGCGATTGAACACCGCATGGTGACCAACGCCATCGAGAAGGCCCAGCGCAAGGTAGAAGGCCGTAACTTCGACATTCGTAAGCAACTGCTCGAGTTCGATGACGTCAACAACGAACAGCGTAAAGTGATTTATCACATGCGTAACAGTTTGTTGGCTGCCACCAACATCGGCGAGACCATTGCCGATTTCCGCCAGGACGTGCTCAACGCCACCGTCAGCGCCCATATCCCGCCACAGTCCCTGCCTGAGCAGTGGGATGTTGCCGGCCTGGAAGCTGCGTTGAAGAGCGACTTCGGTGTCGACTTGCCGGTCCAGCAATGGCTCGACGAAGACGACCACCTGTACGAAGAAACCCTGCGCGAGAAGCTCATGACCGAGCTGCTGGCCGCGTACAACGAGAAAGAAGAGCAGGCGAGTGCCGAAGCACTGCGCACCTTCGAGAAGCAAATCGTACTGCGCGTGCTGGACGACCTGTGGAAAGACCACCTGTCGACCATGGACCACCTGCGTCACGGCATCCACTTGCGTGGCTACGCCCAGAAGAACCCGAAGCAGGAGTACAAGCGCGAGTCGTTCACGCTGTTCTCCGAACTGCTGGATTCGATCAAGCGCGATTCGATTCGTGTGCTGTCCCACGTTCAGGTGCGTCGCGAAGACCCGATCGAGGAAGAAGCCCGCCTGCGTCAGGAAGCCGAGGCACTGGCTGCGCGTATGCAGTTCCAGCACGACGAAGCGCCTGGTCTTGAGGCTCCGGAAGTATTGGGCGAAGAGGTCGATGTGGCCCTGGCCCAGGCCCCGGTGCGCAACGAACAGAAGCTGGGCCGCAACGAACTGTGCTGGTGCGGTTCGGGCAAGAAGTTCAAACACTGCCACGGCGAAATCAACTAAGATTTTCGCCTGACGCTGCAACACCCCCGCGCCGCGACCGGCATCAGCCGTCGCGGCGTTTTGCCATTTCGTCACCGTCGATAGCGACGGGGTACACACCCAATATTTTTAGGAGCGCATTCATGGCTGTTGGTCTTGGTCCTTTGCCCACGTTGCACCCGGTTGCCGGTTTTGAACTCGGTATCGCTTCGGCGGGCATCAAGCGCCCGGGGCGCAAGGATGTGGTGGTGATGCGCTGTGCCGAAGGCTCGACCGTCGCGGGTGTGTTCACCCTGAACGCGTTTTGCGCCGCGCCCGTGATTCTGGCCAAGCAGCGTGTCGAAGGCCCGGTGCGTTACCTGTTGACCAACACCGGCAATGCCAACGCCGGGACCGGCGAGCCTGGCCTGGCCGCCGCTGCCCGCACCTGCGCCAAGCTGGCGGAGCTGACCGGCGTAGACGCCAGCCAGGTGCTGCCGTACTCCACCGGTGTGATCGGTGAGCCGCTGCCGGTAGAGAAAATCGAAGGCGCGTTGCAAGCAGCGCTGGATGACCTGTCGGTGGATAACTGGGCGGCTGCGGCTACCGGGATCATGACCACCGATACTCTGCCAAAAGGCGCCAGCCGTCAGTTTGTGCACGAAGGCGTGACCGTTACCGTCACGGGCATCAGCAAAGGCGCCGGCATGATTCGCCCGAACATGGCGACCATGCTGGGCTATATCGCCACCGACGCCAAAGTCTCCCGTGACGTGCTGCAAAACCTGATGCTCGACGGCGCCAACAAGTCCTTCAACCGCATCACCATCGACGGCGACACCTCGACCAACGATTGCTGCATGTTGATCGCCACCGGCCAGGCTGACCTGCCGGAAATCACCTCGTCCAACGGCGCGTATTTCGCCGCGTTGAAGCAGGCGGTGTTCGAAGTGTGCATGGACGTGGCCCAGGCCATCGTGCGCGACGGCGAAGGCGCCACCAAGTTTGTGACGGTTGAAGTCAACGGCGGCGGTAACCACCAGGAATGCCTGGATGTCGGTTACACCGTGGCTCACTCGCCGCTGATCAAGACCGCGCTGTTTGCCTCCGACCCGAACTGGGGCCGTATCCTGGCCGCTGTGGGCCGTGCCGGCGTGCCGAACCTGGACGTGAGCAAGATCGACGTGTTCCTCGGCGAAGTGTGCATCGCCAGCCGTGGCGCCCGGGCCGAGACGTACACCGAAGCCCAGGGTTCGGCGGTGATGCAGCAGGAAGAAATCACCATCCGGATCGAATTGGGTCGCGGTGAGTGCAGCGAAACCATCTGGACCACTGACCTGTCCCACGAGTACGTGAAGATCAATGCGGAATACCGCACCTGATACCAGGCAGGTCTTCAAACCGATTCAGAGGAAATAGTGCGGTGAAACGAGTTCATGTAGCAGCAGCGGTCATCCGGGGTGTCGACGGCAGGATTCTGCTGGCGCGCCGCGCCGATACCCAGCATCAGGGCGGCCTCTGGGAGTTTCCCGGTGGCAAGGTGGAGGCCGATGAGTCGGTCGCTACCGCGCTGTCCCGTGAATTGCAGGAGGAGCTGGGCATCCAGGTCACGGCGGCTCGCCCGTTGATCAAGGTGCAGCATGATTACCCGGACAAGCAGGTGTTGCTGGATGTCTGGGAAGTCTCGGCCTTTACCGGCGAGCCCCACGGTGCCGAAGGCCAACCCCTTGAGTGGGTGGCCCAGCGGGACCTGCCGAACTATGAGTTTCCGGCAGCCAATGCGCCGATCGTTGCGGCGGCGCGTTTGCCGGCTGACTACTTGATCACTCCGGGCGAGCTGGAGACACCCGTCCTGCTGCGCGGTATTCAAAAAGCCATCGCTGGTGGCATCAAGCTGGTTCAGCTGCGTGCCCCCAATGGTTACGACCCCAAGTACCGTGACCTGGCGGTGGACGCCGTGGGCCTGTGTGCGGGCAAGGCTCAGCTTATGCTCAAGGGGCCGTTTGAATGGCTGGGGGATTTTCCCGCGGCCGGCTGGCATATGACCTCGGCGCAACTGCGCAAGTACGCCAGCAAGGGACGTCCTTTGCCGAAGGATCGCTGGTTGGCGGCGTCTTGCCACAATGCTGAGGAATTAGCCTTGGCGGAGTTGATGGACGTGGATTTCGTCACCTTGTCGCCGGTGCAGCCGACCCAGACTCATCCTGATGCCGAGCCGTTGGGCTGGGAGCAGGCACAGCAGTTGATCAGTGGGTTCAGCAAACCGGTGTTCTTGCTCGGTGGGGTGGGTCCTGCTGAGCGGGAAAAGGCCTGGGAGGCTGGTGCTCAAGGTGTGGCGGGGATTCGGGCGTTCTGGCCTGAGGTTTAGGCATAACCCTGGCGAGTGGCCAAGGGAGCTGTTGTGGCGAGGGAGCTTGCTCCCGTTGGGCTGCGTAGCAGACCCAAAATATTGGGAGCGCTGCGCACTCCAGCGGGAGCAAGCTCCCTCGCCACAGGTTGCAATCGGTCAGTAAGCGTCAGTGCGGCTTTGCCGCCGCCTGCCACAAGATCTCTGCAACGCCCTGGCGCTTGGCAATCACCCTGGCTGCCACAAAGAGCAAGTCCGACAGCCGGTTGATGTACGCCAACCCGACGCCTTCCAGCGGTTCCTCTGCATTCAGGTGCTGACACCGGCGCTCCGCACTGCGAGCCAGGCTTCGGCATACATGGGCCTGGGCAATCAACGCCGAACCACCCGGCAGAATGAAGTTCTCCAGCGGCCCGACCTCTTCATTCCAGCGATCGATCGCCGCCTCAAGGCGGTCGACTTCCGCCGCGTTCAGCGCCTTGTACACCGGCATCGCCAATTCGCCGCCCAGGTCAAACAGACGATGCTGGCAAGGTGTCAGCACCTCGATCACATCCTTCAACGCTGGATGCTGCCCGCTTTGTTCCTCCAATCCCGCCAGCAACAAACCCAACTGGCTGTTCAGCGCATCCACCTCGCCAATCGCCTCCACCCGTGGATGGTCCTTGGGCACGCGGCGGCCGTCGCCCAGGCCGGTTTCGCCCTTGTCGCCGGTACGGGTGTAAATTTTCGACAGGCGAAAGCCCATGGTTAGCGCTCCAGTTGAGTGAGTTCGTTGGGTGGCAATTGGCTGCCCGCCAGGGGCAGGCGCAAGGTGAAGCAGGTACCCTGGCCAAGGGTCGAATGCACTTCCATCTGCCCCTTGTGATTGTTGGTGATGATGAAATACGAAACCGACAACCCAAGCCCGGTGCCCTGGCCGATTTCCTTGGTGGTGAAGAATGGCTCAAACGTGCGTTTGCGCACGTTCTCGCTCATGCCGATGCCGTTGTCTTCCACCTGGATTTCTGCCCACGGCGGGTTGAGCCGGGTGCGCAGGATGATCCGGCCGGGCTCGCTGCCGTCTTCGCGCTGATGAATGGCCTGGGCGGCGTTTTTCAGCAGGTTGAGCAGTACTTGCTCCAGTTCGTTGGCGGTGCCGGGGACCGGGCCCAGTTGCGGGTCGAACTGGCGGATGATCGCCTGGCCCTTGAAGTCGAAGCCGACGGTGAGGTCGAAGTCGTTGCCGGCAATTTCCACCGCCTGGTCGATCAAGGCCGGCAAGTCGCACGGCGCCATCTGCCGGTTGCTGCGGCGGCTGAAACTGAGCATGTGGGTGACGATTTTCGCCGCCCGGGCGCCAGCCTGCTGGATGCCGTCGAGCAACTGTGGCACTTCGCGGCTTTGCAGGTAGCGGTTGACCGAGTCCAGGTCGATGCCCGCCTGTTCGGCGTGCTCGAGGTTTTTCGGCAGTTCGTTGGACAACCGGCGGCGAATGTTCTGCACGTTATGCAGGATCGCTCCCAGCGGGTTGTTGATTTCGTGCGCCATGCCGGCGGCCAGGCCGCCGACCGAGAGCATTTTCTCTGACTGCACCATCATTTCTTCCAGGGACAGGCGCTGGGTGATGTCGTCGATCCGGATCACCACGCCGCGCCCGGCACCGCCCATCAACGGGTAGAAGGTCAGGGCGTAGTGCTTGGGTTCGTCATCCTTGACCCAGGTAACGCGCTCGATCCGCTCCACGGTGTGTTGCTCTACCGTGGCCTTGATCTGCGGCAGGAACGGCTTGAGCGGCTGGAAGGCGAGGAAAATCGGCTGGTTCAGTGCCTCGTCCAGGCGGGTCCCGGAAAGTGCGCTGGCTTCCTGGTTCCATTGGGTGACGTAGAGCTGTTCGTCGAGGGCGATCAGCGCCGAGGGCATCGAGTCGATGATGCTGTTGAGGTAGTTCTGGAAGCCGGTGAGCTTTTTCTCGATCTTGCTGCGCACCTGCACTTCCAGTTCCAGCTTGCGGTTGGTGTGGCGGGTTTCTTCCGCCAGGCCCTGGGCTTGATCGTAGGCGGCCTGGGAATCGTCCCGCGCGCGCTTGAGTTGCTGCTCACGGGCTTCAATGCGCGAAAGCATGGTGTTGAAAGCTTCGGCGAGGCTGCCGATTTCATCATGGTTGCCGCGACCGGCGCGCAGGGCGTAGTTCTCTTCCCGGGTGACCTGGCGCGACAATTCTTCCAGTTCATGGATCGGCCGGGTAATCAGGCGCTTGATCTGCCGGGCGATCACCAGCCACAACAGCACGCTGAAGATCAGGATACCCAGGCTGGCGGTGAAGGTCCCGGTATAGAAAGCCACCGGCAGTTCGCTGCTGGCCACCAGCAGCAAGTGCCCGGACGGTTTGCCGGCACGGGGCAGGGTGATCACCTGGTTGCTGCGAAATTCGGTGGTACGCCAGGTTTCAATGTCCCGGAAATTATCTGGCAGGTGCAGGCGATTGGCATGTTGCAGCTGGGCCAGGCGCGTGCCGTCTCCGTCGTATAAGGCCGCGGCCCGCAATGGCGAGTAGCTGGTCAGTTCATCCAGCAGGGTTTGCGCCTTGAGCGGTGAGTCCAGTGACTCGGCGGCGAGCGACGGGTTGGACACCAGCCGACCGATGGCCTGCAAGGCCTGGGGCGCCATGCTTTCCTGGGAGATCCAGTAGGCGGCGCTGATAAAGGTCAGGTTGGCCACCAGCAAGACGGTGGTCAACAAAACCAGCAGGGCCGCCAGCAGTTTCTGCCCAACCGGTAGATTTTCGAGACGCTGGCGCAGTGGCATCAAGGTTTTCGCTGCAAAGGAACAAGCAGGCAGGGTAGCGCGTGCTTCAGTCGCTGGGCAATCCGCGTGCAGACAGTTGCCGTACCAGGCGCGCCTGGAGTTGTTGCAGGTGCGGCAAGCTCAGTTGGTGGCGGGCGGCCGCCTGGCAGGCATAGCCCAGCAAATAGCTGATTTCGGTGCGTCGGGCACTGGCCACGTCCTGGTACATCGAGGAGTAATTGGCCGCCGTGGCCTGGATTACCCGTTCCACTTCGCTGTGCAAATCCTCTGCGGCAGCGGGTTGGCCGCAGCATTCCAGCAGGTCGGCGAGTTCGGCGCACAGGGTGGCCACTTCGCACTGATGGGCTTGCAGCTCGCCATTGCGACACTGGTAAAGCACGGTCAGCGGGTTGATGGCGCAGTTCAGGGCCAGTTTGCGCCACAGGCGGGTGAGGATGTCGGTGCTCCACTCATGGGGAATGCCGGCGGCTTGCAGGTCATCCAGCCACAGCGGCGGAGTAGGGTGCCGAGCATCCCCCAGCCAGGTGTAGCCATGGCCGGCAAACACTACTCGCCAGTCACTCTCGCGAAACGCGCCTTCGGTGCTGGAGGCGAAGATGCAGCGTGCCTGGGGCAGTTGGGCGGCGACTGCGTCCTGGCTGCCCAGCCCGTTTTGCAACAGGATCAGTTCGGCGTCCGGCACCAGTCGATGTTCCAGCTGTGCGACGGCTTCCTGGGCGTCGTAGGCCTTGCACGCCACCAGCAGGCGATGAATTGGCCCAGGGCTGTCGGAGGTTTCGCCGACGACCGGGTAGGTGTGAGCCACGCCTTGCTCGACCAGGGTCAGGCCATTGGCCGTCTGATAACTCGCCAACCGCCCGGGATCCCGCAGGATCAGGCGCACGGGCAGACCGGCGCGGGCCAGGCGGGCGGCCCACAGTGTTCCGAGGCTGCCGGCGCCGAGGACGTGCCAGGTGGTCGACATCAGTTTTTACTCCGTAAGGCTGCCCGCAGTGAACGAGGCGAAAGAACCGCTATAATGCCCGGGCATTTTAGCCCGGGCGTGCTCCATCTCTACTGAGCCGCGCCCCTTTTTTATTGGAGAAATTACATGCCGTCGTTCGACGTGGTATCCGAACTGGACAAACATGAAGTCACCAACGCCGTCGAGAACGCCGTCAAGGAGCTGGATCGCCGCTATGACTTGAAGGGCAAGGGCAGCTTCGAGTTCAAGGAAAAAGAGCTGACCGTCAACCTGACCGCGGAAGCCGACTTCCAGCTGGAAGCGATGATTGAGATCCTCAAGCTGTCTCTGGTCAAGCGCAAGATCGACGCGCAATGCCTCGAAATCAAGGATGCCTATGCGTCCGGCAAGCTGATGAAGCAGGAAGCCGTGCTCAAGGAAGGCATCGACAAGGAGCTGGCGAAGAAAATCGTTGCTCACGTCAAGGACGCCAAGCTCAAGGTCCAGGCCGCCATCCAGGGCGAGCAGGTGCGTATCACCGGCAAGAAGCGTGACGATTTGCAGGAGGCCATTGCTGCCCTGCGCGCCAAGACCTTCGACATGCCGCTGCAGTTCAATAACTTCCGCGACTGAGTGGACCCCTCGGGAACCTGTGGA
The DNA here is from genome assembly GCF_013386015.1 of Pseudomonas sp. B6001. Classification (NCBI taxonomy): domain Bacteria; kingdom Pseudomonadati; phylum Pseudomonadota; class Gammaproteobacteria; order Pseudomonadales; family Pseudomonadaceae; genus Pseudomonas; species Pseudomonas sp. B6001. The sequence goes on along the minus strand of NZ_JACAOX010000024.1, from coordinate 31,687 downwards.
CGTTTTTGACGTCCCACGCCCAGAACCTGCAGAAACGATTGAGCCCTTCGGGGCTCATTTGTTATGTGGGGATTGATAAGGCCGCACATCCGGCAAACAGGAGAATGTAGATGGATTTGAACGCTGAAGTGGATCACTTGATCAAGACCTCGGAGTCGTGGTTACCGATGATCATGGAATACGGCAGCCGATTTTTGCTGGCAGTGGTCACCCTGGCCATCGGTTGGTGGCTGATCAACGTCTTGACCCACCGGGTAGGGCGTTTGCTGGCATTGCGTAATGCTGACCTGGCGCTGCAACACTTCATTACCAGCCTTGCGAACATTGCGCTCAAGGTCATGCTGGTGGTCAACGTGGCCTCGATGATCGGCGTCGCAACCACCTCGTTCGTTGCCGCGATCGGCGCCGCCACCCTGGCCATCGGCCTGGCATTGCAAGGCAGCCTGGCGAACTTCGCCGGCGGCGTGCTGATTCTGTTGTTCCGTCCGTTCCGCATTGGTGACTGGATCGAAGCCCAGGGCACTTCCGGTACCGTCGACAGCATCCAGATCTTTCACACCGTGTTGCGCACCGGCGACAACAAGACGGTGATCATCCCGAACGGCAGCCTGTCCAACGGCCTCATCACCAACACCAACCGTCAGCCGACCCGCAAGGTGGTGTTTGACGTGGGGGTCGACTATGAAGCCGACCTGCAGAAAGCACGTGAAGTGCTGCTGGAACTGGCCAAGGATCCACGTGTATTGGCTGATCCTGCGCCGGCAGCGGTAGTTTCGACCTTGGGCGACAGTTCGATCACGGTATCCCTGCGAGTCTGGACCAAGACTTCGGATTACTGGGATGTGATGTTCATGTTCAATGAACTGGCACGTGACCGTTTGAAAGCGGCGGGGATTGATATTCCGTTTCCACAACGGGTTATTCGCGTCATGCAGGAAAGTGCTGGGAAGTAATAGTGTGACTGGATGATTAAACCTGGCCGATGTGTCAGGTTTGTTACGCAGGATTAAACTAGATAGTTAGCTTGCTAGTTATCCGGTTGTTGAGATTAAGTTGCAATAAAAAAGCCGCTCACTTGCGAACAAGTGAGCGGCTTTTTAGTTAGGGCCGAAACCCTAAGTCATCGTTGTAATCAAACTGCCAATTACAAGATGTTCAGCGGGTATTGCGCGATCAGACGCAGTTCGTCGATGGACGCCGAACCGTAGTACACACCATCGCTGGAGCGATAAGTGGCTTGACGCACGCGCAGGCTCAGGTCTTTTGCCGGGCCGCTCTGGATCACGTACTTGGCTTCGATGTCACGTTCCCACTCTTTGCCGTTCGAGGTGTCGGCGGTGTTGGCGCCGGTACCTTTGACGTAGCGAGTCATGAAGCTCAGGCCTGGTACGCCGAAAGTCGCCATGTTCAGGTCGTAGCGAGCCTGGAACGACTTCTCGTCTTCAGCGTTGAAGTCGGAACGAGCGATGGAGTTGGCAAGGAAGATCGTGCCGCCGCCGTCTACGCCGTAGCCGTAGTCACCGTCACCGCTGACCTTCTGGTAGGCCAGGGTAAAGGTGTGAGCCTGGATGGTGTACGCGCCTTGCAAGCTGTAGGCACGGTTGTCCAGTTTGGTGGTGCCGTCTTTCTCAGCCCGTTGCAGGCCAGCGCCATCACTTTTGGTGCTGTAGATGTTGAAGTCGACCGCCAGGGACTGCTCATTGCTGAGCGCATGGGTCCAGTTCAGGTTGGCGTAGGTTTTCTTCCAGTAGTCTTCGGTCTTCGCGTAGTAGAGGCTGGCGCTGACTTCTGGAGTCAGGGCGTAGACACCACCGATGAAGTCGGTTTTTGTCAGGCCCAGGCTGTCGCGGTAGGTCTGGGCTTGTGCCACGCTCGAAGTGAAGTGACCGCCTTCAAGTTTCAGGCCTTTGATCTCGTTGCTGGTCAGCGAGATACCCTGTGGCAATTCAGGCAGCAGACGGCTGTCATCGGAAGCGAATACAGGCGCGGTGGTGTACTGGTCGCCGATTTTCAGGACCGTATCGGAGATACGGAACTTAACTGCGCCGCCGCCCTTGGAGTAATCATCCTGAGCGCGACCGTCGGAGCCAGTTGGAAACAGGCCAGTGCCGGAACGACCCTTGCCGCTGTCCAGTTTGACGCCCAACAGACCGATGACGTCGACACCCACACCGATGGTGCCTTGGGTGAAGCCCGACTGGTACAGGCCGTTGAAGCCCAGACCGGTTTCGTCGACGCGGCTCTTGCCGGTGTCATTGTTACGGAAGTCGCGGCTAAAGTTCAGGAGGCGAGTGTTGATGCTGAAAGTGCTGTCTTCAACAAAGCCCTTGGAATCGTCCTGGGAGGACGCCATTGCGAACTGCGAGGTGCCTGCTGAAACAGCCAGGGCGATCATGCTCCACTTCATCACGCGCATCGTGATTTGCTCCTTTGGTTTTAGGAAGAGTACTGCCGTCCCACCTATATTTTTGTCTGGGCGGCTCTTTCTTTTTTGTGTCGGCGCAAAGTTATATCACGCAGACATTATTGACGATACTTGCACATCTATCCTTTCAGCTTCTTTACGGGCCTGTCGTAAATTGCTAGCTCCATGTCGCAAATTCACAGTCCACTTGTAACCGGACTGACAACTTCAATGCTGTTTTAAAACCTTGGAAGCGGGGTGGAAAAGTCACCCCTGAAAGTTTCAACTCATCCCTGTCAGGCATTGAACCGCTGTTATTTTCCGTCGCGAAACACCTGCTTCCCGCCGGTGCCGTTGTCGACGATATGGGTGTGAATGCAACAAGCGTGCACAAACCCGTAACCGAATGTGATTTTTTCGTGAAAAGTGTCAACGGCCTGTAAAAACCGCATAAGCACGGGCTTTTTACGCCGTTTGGTTTGGCCTTGACGCGCGTGCCGTACTCCGGTTTGGTGGCGCATAAAACCTGTACCAGAGCAAAACGTTACCGGTTCACCCCGTTCGGTGGGTAGTTGGCGGATCCCTTTGAAGCACAAATGGGTCATTTTGGTGCAGTGCTTCACTGACTGCGTTTCTGCTCCCGTTCACCCTTGGCCTTTTGAAAGCCGTCTGGCTCAAGGTCTTGAAGCATGTTCTGCGTCCCGACTTTGACCAGAGTTGGATACATTGGTCATTTAGCGTAGCTGAAATATTGGCCTGTCTCGAAATGGTGCGCTTTTTTTCGTGGCGTCCTGTTTGGGCGCGTATTCGGCCACGCGCATTCGCCGTGAAGCGACCGGCATTCGCAGGTATGCTGGGCGCCTGAAACCTGACCCGCCGAACGGGAGTGACTGCTGTGTTCGCCTTAGATCCACGCCTTCAACAAGACACCTTGCCTATCGGGGATTTCCCCCTGTGTCGGCTGCTGCTTTCCAATGACTCGAATTACCCCTGGTTCATCCTGGTGCCGCGCATCGACGGTATCAGCGAAGTGTTTCAACTGGATGTCGCCGACCAGCAGCGGGTGTGGCAGGAAAGCACGGCACTGGCACAGTGGCTGAACGAAGGGTTCGGCGCCGACAAAATGAATATCGGTGCCTTGGGTAATGTGGTCAGCCAACTGCACGTGCATGTGATCGTACGCAAGCGCGACGACGCGGCCTGGCCTGCGCCGGTCTGGGGCAAGCACCCGGCGAAGCCCTACAGTGACGAGCAAGTGGTGGCAATTCGTGCGCGCCTGCGCGAGATCCTGCCGGCCGACTTCACGTTCCTGGAGGCTTGAGCCATGGATCTTCAAGCCCGCGTGACCGACCTGGAAAGCCGCCTGGCCTTTCAGGACGACACCATCGAGACCCTGAATGACATCCTGGTCACCCAGCAGCGTGCCGTGGAACGCCTGCAGTTGCAGATGACTGCGTTGCTCAAGCGCCAGGAAGAAATGGGCGGCCAGTTCGAGTCGTCCGAGGAAGAGGCGCCGCCGCCTCATTATTAATAAGGCAGGGGTTGAACCCCCGGGCATAAAAAAACCGCGATGCAGCCAGGCTGCATCGCGGTTTCTTTTTTTCGGGGTGCTGGAATCAGCGACGCGGCAATGCGGCGATCACATCTTCAGCTTGCAGCCCCTTGTCACGGTTCATGACGGAGAACTCCACGCGCTGGCCTTCCACCAGTACGCGATGGCCTTCGCCGCGAATCGCCCGGAAGTGGACGAAGATATCGTCGCCCGAATCCCGGGAAATAAAGCCGAAGCCCTTGGAGGTGTTGAACCACTTGACGGTCCCGGTATCCCGGTTGGTCATGTCGTAGCTTTGCGACGCAGCGGCCGGGGAGGAGCGGTAAAAACTGATAGCCAGATGAAGAACGATGGCGACCAGTGCTATTGCCAGGCTGAGCAGGACGGCCGGGTGGCCACCCACTTCAGGCATAGGCGCCAGCAGGGTGAGGGTTTGCACGACAACAGCCAGGACCAGCAGGGCGCTGACCAGGTTTTGCAGTTGATGACGCGGGCCTTTGTTCCAGTATGGAATGACTGGAGCCAGTGTCAGGTTAAGAAGACCAAAGAAGGTCAGGTAGAGAGCGTCAGGTTGCTGCAGGTAAGGCAGGGTCTCTGATCGCAGGCTGGGGATAAAGGACAGCAGCAAAGCTGCAGCGCCCGTTAGCAGGTGGACGATTTTCAACATTTTGATTAACTCACGTTAAGACGGATCACAAGGAAGAGCTGACGGGCACGGTTCGCTTCTGAACAATGGGAGGCGTTGGGCACGTGCACGGGTATCAGCCTATGCCGCTTGCCGCGAAAAATATCGGCGGCGACACGCTGCCTATTTAACAGCAAAGCCTGTGCCTACTCAAATCAAGCATTTCAGGCTGTTACAAGGGGCACGGCATTTCTGCGTCAAACACTTGTCCTAGACAGGTGCAGGCTTTTTCGCAGGCGCTGGGTAATTTTTCCGGTAGCTGTTGAAGCCTTGCCTGTCGGGCAAGCCCGCTCTGCAAGGGGCGATTTGCCGCACCTCGAAAGGGTCAGCCAGGCTGCGCACGGCCGGCACTCTTGCTAGAGTGGTCCTGCACCTGATCAATGAATTTTTATCAATTGAAGGGGAAACACATGGCAATCGATATTGGTATCAGTGAAGAAGACCGTAAATCAATCGTTGATGGACTTTCGCGACTGCTTTCCGATACCTATGTACTTTACCTGAAGACCCACAACTTCCATTGGAACGTAACGGGGCCCATGTTTCGTACACTGCACTTGATGTTTGAAGAACAGTACAACGAACTGGCGCTGGCGGTGGATTCAATCGCAGAGCGTATTCGTGCCCTGGGCTTTCCCGCACCGGGTGCCTACTCGGTGTATGCGCGACTTTCTTCGATCAAGGAAGAAGAGGGTGTGCCGAGCGCTGAAGACATGATCAAGCAACTGGTCGAAGGCCAGGAAGCGGTGACTCGCACAGCCCGGGGGATCTTCCCGTTGTTGGATAAAGTCAGTGATGAACCGACGGCGGACTTGCTGACCCAGCGTATGCAAGTGCATGAAAAGACCGCATGGATGTTGCGTTCCCTGCTCGAAAACAAATAACACCGGTGGCGGGAGGGCGTCGAGCTGACGCCCCTCGCATGCCTGCTTTCCGGCGATTTCCGCGATTCCGCGAGCTTCCTGATACGCGCGTTGGCTTGTCCTACGGTGATCGGCTCCCTGTCTTCTGGCTGCACTTGTCGTCTTGATGTTTTATAGCTCAACGGCCAACGAGAACATGAGTGGCCGTCAGGCAATGGAGTGTCAAGTGTATGTCACGCGGAGCAGGTAATGGAGTTATGGAAACGTGCGGATTGCACAAGATAAAGGTAGATCCCTTTGCCAAGGGGTTCGATATGAACTTGGCCAGGCCATTGTCCCGATCGGTTCGGCTTAATGGTTTTTCGACGTGTTTGCGGCTCGAAGAGGTGTATTGGAATATCCTCGCGGAGATCGCCAGGATCAATACGTGTTCGGTCAGTGCGCTGCTGTCTTACGTGGACCGGGAAGTGCACTTGCGTTATGGCGGTGTAAAGAACTTCAGCGGTCTGGTCAGGGTGGTTTGCGTGGTGCATGTATTGAAAGGGCGGCTTGTCGCGCCCAGTGTCCAGCCGGACCCTGCATGAACCTTGTGCCGGGCGCCCGTCCCGGGATTGCCCCGGGTCGGGCGCCCGGCAGAAGCCTGCTGCAGTCATCTATATAAAGAGCAGCGCGCCGCTACGGCTGCACAGCCTCGATTTACCAGATATAATCCCGGGCTTTGCTGCGCATGCCGGGACTTTCCCACAGGATAGAGCCAGGGCAGGGCGTGGCGCAGTAATGATCTGATCGCCGAGACATCTCCATGCCCATGTACGACTATCAATGCGCTTCCTGTGGTCATCAGTTGGAAGCCATTCAAAAGATCAGCGCAGCGCCGCTGGTCGATTGCCCTGCCTGCCAGGCACCGGAGCTCAAGAAGATGTTGTCCATGCCGGGCTTTCGCCTGAGTGGCAACGGTTGGTACGAGACCGACTTCAAGACCGGTTCGAAGAAGAATCTGGCCGGCGGCGACAAAGCAGACTGAGTTGAACTCTACGCGCAGGCTCCTGCATTATCCGTCACCTGACTTAGCTGTACGGTGATGAGGCGGGCCTCCACCGAATTTCGAATTACGAGAAGCGAAACCACTATCATGATGCGCAGCCACTATTGCGGCCAACTGAACGAGACCCTGGAAGGTCAGGAAATCACCCTTTGCGGATGGGTTCACCGTCGCCGCGACCACGGCGGGGTGATCTTCCTCGATATCCGTGATCGTGATGGTCTGGCCCAGGTGGTGTTCGATCCGGACCGCGCCGAGAGCTTCGCCGCCGCCGATCGCGTGCGCAGCGAGTACGTCGTGAAGATCACCGGCAAGGTTCGCCTGCGTCCGGCCGGTGCCACCAACGCCAACATGGCGTCGGGCATGATCGAAGTGCTGGGTTACGAACTGGAAGTGCTGAACGAGTCGGAAACTCCGCCGTTCCCGCTGAACGAGTTCTCTGACGTTGGCGAAGAAACCCGCCTGCGTTATCGCTTCCTGGACCTGCGTCGCCCGGAAATGGCCGAGAAGCTGCGCCTGCGTTCGCGCATGACCACCAGCATCCGTCGCTTCCTCGACGAGAACGGCTTCCTCGACGTCGAGACGCCGATCCTGACCCGTGCTACCCCGGAAGGCGCCCGCGACTACCTGGTGCCGAGCCGTACCCACGCCGGTTCCTTCTTCGCCCTGCCGCAATCGCCACAGCTGTTCAAGCAACTGCTGATGGTCGCCGGCTTCGACCGTTACTACCAGATCGCCAAGTGCTTCCGTGACGAAGACCTGCGGGCCGACCGCCAGCCGGAATTCACTCAGATCGACATCGAGACCAGTTTCCTCGATGAAAAAGAGATCATGGGCATCACCGAGCAGATGATCCGCAACCTGTTCAAGGAAGTGCTGAACCTGGAGTTCGGCGAATTCCCGCACATGACCTTCGAAGAAGCCATGCGCCGCTACGGTTCCGACAAGCCAGACCTGCGTAACCCGCTGGAACTGGTTGACGTTGAAGATCAACTGAAAGATGTCGACTTCAAGGTGTTCAGCGGCCCGGCCAACGACCCGAAATGCCGTATCGCCGCACTGCGCGTGCCTGGCGCTGCGAGCATGCCGCGCAAGCAGATCGACGACTACACCAAGTTCGTCGGCATCTACGGTGCCAAGGGCCTGGCGTACATCAAGGTCAACGAGCGCGCCAAGGGCGTCGAAGGCCTGCAGTCGCCAATCGTCAAGAACATCCCTGAAGCCAACCTCAATGTGATCCTGGATCGTGTTGGCGCAGTTGACGGCGACATCGTGTTCTTCGGTGCCGACAAGTCGAAGATCGTCAGCGAAGCGCTGGGTGCACTGCGGATCAAGGTCGGCAACGACCTGAACCTGCTGACCTGCCAGTGGGCGCCGATGTGGGTTGTCGACTTCCCGATGTTCGAAGAAAACGACGACGGCAGCTTCAGCGCACTGCACCACCCGTTCACCGCGCCGAAGTGCACGCCGCAAGAGCTGGAAGCCAACCCGGCTGGCGCTCTGTCCCGTGCCTACGACATGGTGCTCAACGGCACCGAGCTGGGTGGCGGTTCGATCCGTATCCACCGCAAGGAAATGCAGCAATCGGTCTTCCGCCTGCTGGGCATCAACGAAGATGAGCAGCAAGAGAAGTTCGGCTTCCTGCTCGACGCCCTGAAATACGGCGCGCCACCCCATGGCGGCCTGGCCTTCGGCCTGGACCGTCTGGTGATGCTGATGACCGGTGCCCAGTCGATCCGTGAAGTGATTGCCTTCCCGAAAACCCAAAGTGCTGCCGACGTCATGACGCAAGCGCCGGGTGTGGTGGATGCCAAGGCACTGCGCGAGCTGCATATCCGTCTGCGCGAGACACCAAAGGCTGAGTAAGGCCGCAGCGTGAAAGCGCGATAAGGTTTTACATTGTCAGCTAAGGGCGCATCTTCGGATGCGCCTTTGCGTTACAAGGGCTGCACGTTAAAGAGGGAAGTCCCGCCTGGGGCGGGATCGACAGGTTTCTACAGAATTTCGGAGTTGTGTTATGGCTGGCCATTCCAAGTGGGCGAACATCAAGCACCGCAAAGAGCGTCAGGATGCCAAGAAAGGTAAGATCTTCACCAAGTGGATTCGCGAGCTGACCGTTGCCGCGCGCCAGGGTGGCGGTGACCCGGGTTCCAACCCGCGCCTGCGCCTGGCCCTGGACAAAGCCCTCGGCGCCAACATGAGCCGCGACATCATCGACCGCGCCGTGGCCCGTGGTGCCGGTGCGGCCGATACCGACGACATGGTCGAGTTGAGCTACGAAGGCTACGGCCCGGGTGGCGTGGCGGTGATGGTCGAGTGCATGACCGACAACCGCAACCGTACCGCGGCTGCCGTGCGCCATGCGTTCAGCAAATGTGGCGGCAACCTCGGCACTGACGGTTCGGTGGCCTACCTGTTTGAGCGCAAGGGGCAGATTTCCTTCGCGCCTGGCGTGGATGAAGATGCGCTGATTGAGGCGGCAATGGAGGCCGATGCCGACGACGTGGTGACCAACGAAGACGGTTCCATCGACGTGTTCACCTCGTTCGCGGGCTTCTATTCGGTGCGTAACGCCCTGGAAGCGGCTGGTTTCAAAGGCACCGACGCGGAAATCGTGATGCTGCCGACCACCAGCGCCGAGCTGGACCTGGACGGGGCGCAGAAGGTACTCAAGATGCTCGACATGCTTGAAGACCTGGATGACGTGCAGAACGTCTATTCCAATGCCGATATTCCGGAATCGGTGGCTGAACAGCTAGGCTGAAGGATGATGCAGATCTAATGTGGGAGCGAGCAAGCCCGCTCCCACATTTTGATCTTGGCTATATCAAGAATTTTTTATCCAACTGCAGGCGTTATGACTCTAATCCTAGGTATCGACCCCGGTTCGCGAATCACCGGCTTTGGCGTGGTCCAACAGACCCCGCGAGGCTGCGTGTATGTGGCGTCGGGCTGTATCCGTACCGGCGCCGGCGAGTTGGCCGAGCGCTTGCAGATCGTGTATCGCGGCGTGCGTGAAGTGATCCAGACCTATGGGCCAGTGACCATGGGCATCGAAAAAGTGTTCATGGCGAAAAACGCCGACTCCGCCCTGAAGCTCGGCCAGGCCCGCGGTGCGGCCATCGTGGCCGGAGCCGAGGAGGGCATGGAGATCGCTGAATACACCGCGACCCAGGTCAAGCAAGCCGTGGTCGGTACCGGTGCTGCCAATAAAGAGCAGGTGATGATGATGGTCATGCACATGCTCAAACTCACCGCCAAACCGCAAATCGATGCCTCCGACGCCCTGGCCATTGCCATTTGCCATGCCCATACCCGTTCCAGCCTGATGCCCCATGGCTTGGGGACCGCACGCAGTCGTGGCGGCCGGCTGCGTCTCTGATAGCATCAGCGCATTCATTCTGCGTGGGGTGCATGAACGGCCTGTGCTGTCGGCCGGCATGCCCGCGTTATTACCGGCCAGGCCTTGATTTGAGCCGATTCTTAAGGATTCGAACGTGATTGGACGCTTGCGCGGCACCCTGGCTGAGAAACAGCCACCGCACCTGATTCTGGATGTAAACGGGCTGGGTTATGAGCTTGAAGTGCCCATGACCACCCTCTACCGCTTACCGTCGGTCGGTGAACCGCTGACCCTGCACACTCACCTGGTGGTGCGCGAAGACGCGCAATTGCTCTATGGGTTCGTTGGCAAGCGTGACCGGGATTTTTTCCGTGAGCTGATCCGCCTCAACGGCGTGGGGCCGAAGCTGGCGCTGGCGCTGATGTCGAGCCTGGAAGTGGATGAATTGGTGCGCTGTGTGTCGGCCCAGGACACGTCCGCGCTGACCAAGGTACCGGGCGTTGGCAAGAAAACCGCCGAGCGCCTGCTGGTGGAGCTCAAAGACCGCTTCAAGGCCTGGGAGGTTGTGCCGAGCATGTTTGCCCTGGTGCCCAACCAGCCTGATGCGCCGGGTGTGCCGGTGGCCAGCGCTGAAAGCGATGCGGTCAGCGCGCTGATCTCCCTGGGCTACAAGCCGCAAGAGGCGAGCAAGGCCGTGTCAGCCATCAAGGACAAGAACCTGAGCAGCGAAGACATGATCCGCCGCGCCCTGAAGGGAATGATTTAAGTGATTGAAGCTGATCGTCTGATCGCGGCCACCGGGCCTCGTGATCGTGAAGAAATCCAGGACCGGGCGATTCGCCCCCTGAGCCTTGCCGAATACATCGGCCAGCCCGCCGTGCGCGAGCAGATGGAGCTGTTCATCCAGGCCGCGCGCGGGCGCAGCGAGTCCCTGGACCATACGTTGATCTTCGGCCCGCCCGGGCTCGGCAAGACCACCCTGGCCAACATCATCGCCCAGGAAATGGGCGTGTCGATCAAGTCCACCTCCGGCCCCGTGCTGGAGCGCCCGGGCGACCTGGCGGCGCTGCTGACCAACCTGGAGCCCCACGACGTACTGTTTATCGACGAGATCCACCGGCTTTCGCCCATCGTCGAGGAAGTACTGTACCCGGCCATGGAAGACTTCCAGCTGGACATCATGATCGGTGAAGGCCCGGCGGCGCGCTCGATCAAGCTCGACCTGCCACCGTTCACGCTGGTGGGTGCGACCACCCGTGCGGGCATGCTGACCAACCCGCTGCGAGACCGTTTCGGGATTGTTCAACGTCTAGAGTTCTATAGCACGGCGGATCTGGCCACCATCGTCAGCCGTTCGGCGAGCATCCTTGGCTTGCCCCTGGACCCGGAAGGCGCCTTTGAAATCGCCCGCCGCGCCCGTGGTACCCCGCGGATTGCCAACCGTCTGCTGCGCCGGGTGCGCGACTTTGCCGAAGTGCGGGCCAAGGGGCATATCACCAAGCCCGTGGCAGACCTGGCGCTGAACCTGCTGGATGTGGATGAGCATGGCTTTGATCACCAGGACCGGCGCCTGCTGTTGACCATGATCGAGAAGTTCGACGGCGGCCCGGTGGGCGTGGACAGCCTCGCCGCCGCCATCAGCGAAGAGCGGCATACGATTGAGGATGTACTGGAGCCGTATCTGATTCAGCAGGGCTACATCATGCGCACGCCAAGGGGGCGTGTGGTCACCCGGCATGCGTATCTGCACTTTGGGTTAAACATTCCGTCACGATTGGGCGAGATGCCCGTAGTAGACGAATTCCTCGATGCAGTAGACGATTAAAAACGCTTGGCGATTCGATTTATTCGGAGTTTGTGCTGTCCTAGTGGCTGGCGTCGTCATTCTTTCGTTAGAAATGTGCCACAGAATGAAAAACAGTTGCCTGGCCGGATTGGCAACCTGAGGAGTAAGCACTAGAGTATGCGCGCGCAAAACGGGGATCAGTCGTTCGCACATCGCTGTCGCGTTTATTACGAGGACACCGATGCTGGCGGCATCGTTTATTACGTCAATTACCTAAAGTTCATGGAGCGGGCTCGAACCGAGCGGCTACGGGAGCTGGGCTTTGCCCAATCCCAGCTGGCAGGGGAGGACCTGTTGTTTGTCGTGCATTCCAGCGAGGCGCGTTACCACGCGCCGGCGCGACTGGACGACGAGCTGCTGGTCAGCGCAGAAATAACCGAATTGAACCGTGCCAGCCTGCGCTTTAAACAGCAGGTCAGGCGGGCTACGGATGCAACGCTGCTCTGTGAGGGGCAGTTCCTGGTGGCCTGTGTTCGCACCAATAGTTTGAAACCCCGGGCCATTCCCGAAACTCTACGCGCGGCCTTTGCCGGCGTGAGCGGCGCGGGTAAACATTCAGAGCAGGAGATTTAGCGTGGAACCTACCGTCGTCGACCATTCCTCCATGTGGAGCCTGGTCAGCAATGCCAGTGTCGTGGTTCAACTGGTGATGCTGGTCCTGGTAGCCGCATCGGTTACCTCTTGGGTCATGATTTTTCAGCGCAGCAACCTGCTGCGTGCTGGTCGACGTGCCCTGGAGAGCTTCGAAGAGCGCTTCTGGTCGGGTATCGACCTGTCCAAGCTGTACCGCCAGGCGGGCAGCAACCCGGACCCGGATTCGGGCGTCGAGCAGATCTTCCGCGCCGGCTTCAAGGAATTCTCCCGTCTGCGTCAGCAGCCAGGCGTTGACCCGGAAGCGGTCATGGAAGGCGTGGCCCGTGCCATGCGCGTCGCCATCTCCCGGGAAGAAGAAAAGCTTGAGCAAAGCCTGCCGTTCCTCGCCACCGTAGGTTCCGTCAGCCCGTATATCGGCCTGTTCGGTACCGTATGGGGGATCATGAACTCCTTCCGCGGCCTGGCCCAGGCCCAGCAAGCGACCCTGGCCACCGTGGCCCCGGGTATCGCCGAAGCGCTGATCGCCACCGCCATCGGCCTGTTCGCAGCTATTCCCGCAGTAATCGCCTACAACCGTTTTGCCGCTCGTGGCGAAACCTTGATCAGCCGTTACTACACCTTCGCCGATGAATTCCAGGCGATCCTGCACCGTAAAGTGCACACCAGCGAAGAATAAGCAGGTAATTCCCAATGGCTTTAATCGCTCGAGCTCGCAAAAAGCGCAAGCCGGTCGCCGAGATGAACGTAGTGCCTTACATCGACGTGATGCTGGTGCTGCTGGTTATCTTCATGGTGACTGCGCCGATGCTCAATCAGGGCGTGAAGGTTGATCTGCCCAAGGTTTCCAGCGAAGCCTTGCCGCAGGACAACAACACCCAGGTCCTGACCATTTCGATCAAGGCTGACAAGACCTATTACTGGAACCTTGGCAGCGAAGTTGACACTCAGAAACAGCAGGACAAGGCCATGACCTTGCCGCAGATGACTGATGCCGTGACCAAGATCATTCGCGCCGGCAACGAAGGTGGCAAGCACACCCAGGTGTTCATTCGCGGCGACAAGGTCGTCGACTACGGCTCCGTCATGGGCGCCATGGGCGGGCTGCAGAAGGCCGGGGTCGGTAATGTTGGCTTGATTACCGAGGCGCCCTGATGCACCAACAGCGAGAGCCGTCCGCCTCGGAAAGCTACTTCTGGCCTAGCGTCTGGGCAATTGCCCTGCACGTCCTGGTGTTTGGCATGCTGTTCGTCAGCTTTGCCATGACCCCGGACCTGCCGCCAGCCAAGCCGATCGTGCAGGCGACCCTGTATCAGCTGAAATCGAAAAGCCAGGCCACCACCCAGACCAATCAGAAGATTGCGGGTGAGGCCCAGAAGTCGGCTGCGCGCCAGACTGAAGTCGAGCAGATGGAACAGAAGAAGGTCGAGCAGGAAGCGGTGAAGGCTGCTGCGGAACAAAAGAAAGAAGAGGCGGCTCAAAAGGCCGAGGAATCGAAAAAGGCTGACGAGGCGAAGAAAGCTGCAGAGGCGCAAAAGGCTGATGAAGCCAAGAAAGCCGATAAAGCTGCCGAAGCCAAGAAGGCTGAAGAGAAACAATTGGCTGATATAGCCAAGAAGAAATCTGAAGAAGAAGCCAAGAAGGCTGCCGAAGAAGAGGCCAAGAAAAAGGCCGCTGAAGACGCGAAGAAAAAGATAGTCGAAGACGCGAAGAAGAAAGCCGCGGACGACGCCAAGAAGAAAGCTGAAGCTGACGAGGCGAAGAAGAAGATCGCCGACGATGCGAAGAAGAAAGCTGCCGCCGATGCCTCCAAGAAAAAGGCCCAGGAAGCAGCGCGTAAATCGACCGAAGACAAAAAGGCCCAGGCCTTGGCCGATTTGCTTTCCGACACGCCGCAGCGCCAGCAAGCCTTGGCCGATGAACGTGGTGATGAAGTCGCGGGCAGTTTCGACGACCTGATTCGTTCACGGGCAGCGGAAGGGTGGACCCGTCCTCCTTCGGCACGTAAAGGCATGACAGTAGTGCTGCAGATCGGCATGTTGCCGGACGGTACGGTGACTTCGGTCAGCGTGGCCAAGTCCAGTGGCGACGGTTCGTTCGACAGTTCGGCGGTAGCAGCGGTCAAGAACATTGGCCGGTTGACCGAGATGCAGGGAATGAAACCAAGCGACTTCGCTCCCTACCGTTCATTCAAGATGACATTCACACCTGAGGATCTAGCCTTGTGAGAAACCTTCTTCGAGGAATGCTTGTCGTTATTTGCTGCATGGCAGGGATAGCGGCGGCGGATGAAAAGAACATCCTGGTCACCAGCGGTAGCGATCGGGCCACCCCGATCGCCGTTGTGCCGTTTGGCTGGCAGGGCGGCAGCGTGCTGCCGGACGACATGTCGCAGATCATCAGCGATGACCTGCGCAACTCCGGCTACTACGCACCGATCGACAAAGGCAACATGATCAGCCAGCCAACCCAGGCCAGCGAAGTCATCTTCCGTGACTGGAAAGCGCTGAACGCCCAGTACCTGATGGTGGGCAGCATCACGCCCGCCGGCGGTCGCCTGCAGATCCAGTACACCCTGTTCAACGTCGCGACCGAGCAGCAAGTGCTGACCGGCAGCGTGTCGGGCACCACGGATCAGCTGCGGGACATGGCGCACTACATCTCCGACCAGTCGTTTGAAAAACTGACCGGGATCAAGGGTGCCTTCTCCACGCGCTTGCTCTATGTAACGGCCGAGCGTTTTTCGGTAGACAACACTCGTTACACTTTGCAGCGTTCCGACTATGACGGCGCGCGTGCAGTGACGTTGCTGCAATCCCGTGAGCCGATCCTGTCGCCGCGTTTCGCGCCAGATGGCAAGCGTATCGCCTACGTGTCCTTTGAACAGAAGCGTCCACGGATCTTCGTCCAGCACATCGATACCGGTCGCCGTGAGCAGATCACCAACTTCGAAGGCCTGAATGGCGCGCCAGCCTGGTCGCCGGATGGTTCACGCCTGGCATTCGTATTGTCCAAGGATGGCAACCCGGACATCTACGTGATGAACATGGCTTCGCGCCAACTGAGCCGTGTTACCAGCGGCCCGGGCATCAACACCGAACCGTTCTGGGGCAAGGATGGCTCGACCATCTACTTCACCTCCGACCGTGGCGGCAAGCCGCAAGTCTACAAAACCAGCGTCAACGGCGGCGGCGCGGAACGAGTGACCTTTATTGGTAACTACAACGCTGCACCTAAGCTTTCGGCTGATGAAAAGACGTTGGTGATGATTCACCGTCAGGATGGTTTCACTAATTTCCGGGTTGCGGCCCAGGATTTGCAGCGTGGAACCGTAAAAATCCTTACAGATACCAACCTTGATGAGTCAGCTACTGTTGCGCCCAACGGCACCATGGTAATCTACGCCACCCGCCAGCAGGGCCGGGGAGTCTTGATGCTCGTGTCCATTAATGGACGCGTAAGGCTCCCGCTTCCTACCGCTCAAGGCGAAGTCAGAGAACCGTCCTGGTCCCCTTACCTGAACTGACGCGGCGCTACAAAAAGAAGTACTTAACACACTGGGGTTCATTAGGAGTTTCACGATGGAAATGCTGAAGTTTGGTAAGTTTGCTGCTCTGGCTCTGGCTCTGTCCGTAGCCGTTGGTTGCTCGTCTAAAGGCGGCGACAATGCCGGTGAAGGCGCAGCTGTTGATCCAAACGCTGGTTACGGCGCTAACACTGGTGCAGTTGACGGCTCCCTGAGCGAAGAAGCTGCTCTGCGCGCTATCACCACTTTCTACTTCGAATACGACAGTTCGGACCTGAAACCAGAAGCCATGCGCGCTCTGGACGTTCACGCGAAGGACCTGAAAGCTAACGGCGCTCGCGTTGTTCTGGAAGGTAACACCGACGAACGTGGTACTCGTGAGTACAACATGGCACTGGGCGAGCGTCGTGCGAAAGCCGTTCAGCGCTACCTGGTTCTGCAAGGTGTTGCTCCAGGCCAACTGGAACTGGTTTCCTACGGTAAAGAGCGTCCAGTTGCTACTGGCCACGACGAGCAGTCCTGGGCTCAAAACCGTCGCGTCGAACTGCGTAAGTAATTCGTCATGCGAACGTGCCGTCGTGCTCTAACTGTATTGGCTCTCAGCCTGGCACCGCTTGCGGTGTGGGCTGCGGTTCCTGTGGAAGATAGCAACTCTGGCTATAACAATAGCGGGAGCAGTTATCCGCCAGCGGGTTATGGCACGAACGGCGCCTATGCCGGGGGCGCGGCAACTGCCGCGCCTTCGGCACAGGGCGAACTGTTCAACCAGCTGCAACGCATGCAGGATCAATTGTCGCAGCAACAAGGCACGATTGAGGTTCTGCAGAATCAAGTGAACCAGCTGAAGCAAGAAGGCCTGGAGCGTTACCAGGATCTTGATCGACGCATTGGAGCCGGCGTTACACCAGCCGCCACTCCTGATAATTCTTCTGCCGGTGGCGCCGCAAGCGCCGCCGGTGGTGCAGCGGCAGGGGCCGCGGCTGCGAGCCAAGCCCCTGCCGCCAGCAGCGAACCGGGTGATCCGGCGAAGGAAAAGCTGTATTACGATGCAGCCTTCGACCTGATCAAAGCCAAGGATTTCGATAAGGCCAGCCAGGCTTTTACCGCATTCCTGCGCAAATACCCGAACAGCCAGTACGCGGGCAACGCCCAGTACTGGTTGGGTGAGGTGAACCTGGCCAAGGGTGATCTGCAGGGCGCAGGCCAGGCATTTGCCAAGGTCAGCCAGCTGTACCCCAAGCACGCCAAGGTGCCGGATTCGCTGTACAAACTGGCTGACGTAGAACGCCGCCTGGGTCATACCGACAAGGTCAAAGGCATTCTGCAGCAGGTGGTGGCCCAGTATCCGGGTACCTCTGCGGCCCAGTTGGCTCAGCGGGATCTGCAACGCATGTAAGCGTCGCAACCCGTTCAGAAGAAACCCGCGCCCTGCGCGGGTTTTTTCGTTAGAATCCACGCCCTTTTATGAAACACGCTTCCTGGGGTTTACGCGTTGGCGGAATTCCTCGAAGTGCCTGACGGAGGCGGACAGCCTGTTTAGCTGTTACGCCCGTGGCGACTATGCAAGACACATTACGTATCACCGAAGTTTTTTACTCGTTGCAGGGTGAAACGCGCACTGCCGGGCTGCCCACTGTATTTGTGCGCCTCACCGGTTGCCCGCTGCGTTGCCAGTACTGCGACAGCGCCTACGCCTTCAGCGGCGGCACCGTGCGCACCCTTGAAGACATCCTTGAGCAGGTGGCCGGTTACCGGCCGCGTTATGTCTGCGTCACGGGTGGCGAGCCCCTGGCACAGCCCAATGCCATTCCCTTGCTCAAGCAGTTGTGCGATGCCGGTTACGAGGTGTCCCTGGAAACCAGCGGCGCCCTCGATATCTCTGCAGTCGACCCTCGGGTCAGCCGAGTCGTCGACCTCAAGACCCCAGGCTCCAAGGAAGTGCACCGCAACCGCTACGAGAACATCGAGCTGCTGACGGCCAACGACCAGGTCAAGTTCGTCATCTGTTCCCGTGAAGACTACGACTGGGCGACCTCCAAGCTGATCCAGTATGGCCTGGACCGCCGCGCCGGCGAAGTGCTGTTTTCCCCCAGCCATCATGACCTGAATGCTCGCGACCTGGCCGACTGGGTCGTTGCAGACAACCTTCCGGTGCGTCTGCAACTGCAACTGCACAAGTACCTGTGGAACGACGAGCCGGGGCGCTGAGATGACTGATCAAAAACGTGCGGTGATCCTGCTGTCCGGCGGCCTCGACTCCGCGACCGTGGTCGCCATGGCCCGTGCAGAAGGCTACAGCTGCTACACCATGAGCTTCGACTACGGCCAGCGTCACCGTGCCGAACTGAACGCTGCCGCCCGTGTCGCCCGAGACCTGGGCGCGGTTGAGCACAAGGTGATCGGCCTGAATCTCGACGGCATGGGTGGCTCGGCGCTGACCGACAGCTCCATAGACGTGCCGCAAGGCCCCAGCGAAGGCATTCCGGTGACCTACGTGCCGGCACGCAACACGGTCTTCCTGTCCCTGGCCCTCGGCTGGGCCGAGGTGCTCAATGCCCGCGACATCTTCATCGGCGTCAACGCCCTGGACTACGCCGGATACCCGGACTGCCGCCCCGAGTACATCGAGTCGTTCGAGCGCATGGCCAATCTGGCGACCAAGGCCGGTGTAGAAGGGCAGGGCTTTCGCATCCTGGCGCCGCTGCAGAACCGCAGCAAGGCCGATATCGTGAAGGCAGGCGTAGGACTTGGCGTCGATTACTCGCTGACTGTTTCCTGCTATCAGGCAGACACTGATGGTCGCGCTTGTGGGAAATGCGACAGCTGCAGACTGCGTGCAGAGGGCTTCCAAGCGGCCGGAATTACTGACCCAACGCGTTATTTCTGATTTATTTTAAATAAGGTGTTGAATAATCCTTAGAAATCAGTATTATACGCGCCACCACACAGCGGGTCGTTAGCTCAGTTGGTAGAGCAGTTGGCTTTTAACCAATTGGTCGTAGGTTCGAATCCCACACGACCCACCATTTTTGGCGGTTTAGAAAATCCGGAAGGCCCACGCAAGTGAGGATTTCCGGGTTTTTTTTTGCCCAGTAAAAAGCCGATCACTCTCGCGACAGAGAGTGATCGGCTTTTTTGTTAAAGCTAGCCAAACCGCCCGGTGATGTAGTCCTCGGTCTGTTTCATCTTCGGCTTGGTGAAGATCTCATCCGTATTGCCATGCTCAATCAGTTCGCCCATGAACATGAACGCCGTGCTGTCCGACACCCGGGCGGCCTGCTGCATGTTGTGGGTCACGATGATCACCGTGTATTGCTCTTTCAGCTCGGTGATCAACTGCTCGATGCGCCCGGTGGAAATCGGGTCGAGCGCCGAGGTCGGTTCATCCAGCAACAATACTTGCGGGCGCAGCGCAATGGTGCGGGCGATGCACAGCCGTTGCTGTTGTCCGCCTGAGAGACTCTGGGCGCTCTGCTTGAGTTTGTCCTTCACCTCATCCCACAGCGCGCCGCCGCGCAAGGCTTGCTCGACTCGATCATCCATTTCCCGGCGCGACAGCTTTTCGTGGTGACGCACGGCATAGGCGATGTTGTCGTAGATCGACATCGGGAACGGCACCGGCTTCTGGAAGACCATCCCGACGTGGCTGCGCAGGCGGTTCATCGAGTAGCCGGGGGCGAGGATGTTTTCGCCATTGAGCAGCACTTCACCGCGGGCTTCCTGCTTCGGGTACATCGAGTAGATACGGTTGAACACCCGCAGCAAGGTCGACTTGCCGCAGCCCGATGGGCCGATGATCGCGGTGATGCGTTTTTCCGGAATGTCGATGTCGATGGATTTCAGCGAACGTTGGTTGTTGTAGAAAAACTCCAACCCACGGACACGGATTTTGGTTTTTTCAGGATCAAGGCGGGTCGATTGCATCAGTGGGACCTATTGCGCAAAAGAATCAGGCGAGACAGCAAGCTCAGCACCAGCACGAACATCGTCAGTACCAAGGCGCCTGCCCATGCGAGGGAGTGCCAGTCATCGAAGGGGCTCATGGCGTACTGGAAAATAACCACCGGCACGCTGGCAATCGGCTTGAGCAGGTTGCTGCTCCAGAACTGGTTGCCGAAGGCGGTGAACAGCAGCGGCGCGGTTTCCCCGGTAATCCGCGCCAGCGCCAACAGGATGCCGGTCACCACGCCGGCCTTGGCCGCTCTCAACACGATCTGCAACGTCAGTTTCCACTGGGGTACGCCCAGGGCCAGGGCCGCCTCGCGCATGGTGGAAGGTTGCAGTTGGAGCATCTCGTCGGTCGTGCGCACCACCACCGGAATCACCAGCAAGGCCAGCGCCAGGGCACCGGCAATGGCGGAGAAACCTACCTGGTGATTGGTCAGCAGGTTCAGCGGCAGGATCACCCCGGTGTAGATGAACAGGCCCAGCACGATCGACGGCGCGGACAGCAGGATGTCGTTGATGAAACGCACCGTGGTACCCAGGCGCGAGTGCCGTGCGAATTCCGCCAGCCAGATACCGGCCATCAGCCCGATGGGCGTGCCAATCAGCAGCGCAATCCCGGACATCAGGGCGCTGCCATAAAACGCGTTGGCCAGGCCGCCGTCTGTTCCGGGTGGCGGCGTCATCTCGGTAAACAGGCGCAGGTTGAGCGCCTGAAAGCCGTTGATGATGGTGGTCAGCAGAATCCACGCCAGCCACAGCAGGCCAAAGACTGTCGCGCCACAACTGAGCAGCATGGCCACCCGGTTCTTCAAGGCACGCTTGCGGTACAGGCGTTCGTTGCTGCTCATAGGCCCTCCTTGCGGGACAGGCGCATGAGCATCAGCCGCGCCAGTGCCAGCACCACGAATGTCACGATAAACAGCAGGAAGCCCAGGGCGATCAGCGCCGAACGATGCAGGTCGGTGTACGCCTCGCTGAACTCGTTGGCGATGACGGACGCGATGGAACTGCTGGGCATCAGCAACGAGGCGGAGAACTGTGGCGCGTTGCCCAGCACGAAGGTCACGGCCATGGTTTCACCCAGGGCGCGGCCGAGGCCGAGAAAGATCCCGCCGACCACGGCCGAACGGGTGTAGGGCAGGACGATGTCCCACACCACTTCCCAGGTAGTACTGCCCAGCGCGTAGGCCGACTCCTTCAATTGAGTCGGCACACTGCGGAAAACCTCATGCATCACCGACGTGATGAACGGCGTGATCATGATCGCCAGCACGATGCCGGCGGTCAGCATCCCGATGCCCAGCGGTGGCCCCTGGAACAGCGAGCCAATAAACGGAAGCGCACCCAGGTAGTCATTGATCCAGGGTGACAAGTGTTCAGCCATAAAGGGCCCGAAAACAAACAGGCCCCACATGCCATAGATAATCGAGGGAATGCCCGCGAGCAATTCAACGGCGGAGGCGACCGGCATTCTGAGCCAGGGCGGCGCCACTTCGGTGAGGAAAATCGCGATGCCGAAACTCACCGGCACCGCAATCAGCAACGCCAGCAACGAGGTGACCAAGGTGCCGTAGATCGGTACCAGGGCGCCAAAGTGGTTGTTGACCGCATCCCACTCGGTGCTGGTGATGAAACCGAAACCGAAGGTCTTGAAGGCCAGGCCACCGCCCCACAGGGTGGAGGCGGCGATGCTTGCCAAGAGCAGCAGCACCAGCATCGCGGCCCCGAACATCGAGCGTTTGAACCACAGATCGTGGCGCTGATCGCGAGCGGCGCGGCTATCACCCGACACGTCGCTTGCGTGAGTAGTCATAACCAGGGGTTGCACGGTGTCGTTCATATCAGAAGTGCTCACCCGCCTCCATCAAGCATGCAGATGCTTGAGGAAGGGGGCTATAGAGGCGGATCAGTGGGCGAAGTCAGACTTCCAGTAACCTTCGATCCGGGTCACGAGGGAATCGGGCAACGCTACGTAGTCCAATGCCGCAGCCTGCTGCTGACCTTTCTCCAACGACCATTTGAAGAAGTTGAAAGCGGCCTGGCTTTGCTCGGCGTTTTTTGCCTGCTTGTACATGATGATCCAGGTGGTCGCCGTGATCGGCCACGCGTTCTCGCCCGGTGCGTTGGTCATGATCAGGTTGAAGTCATGGGCGTTGGCCCAATCGGCAGTATCAGCCGCTGCCTGGAAGGCCTTGGCGTTGGGCTCGACGAATTTGCCGGACGCGTTCTTCAGTGAGGCGTAGGTCATCTTGTTTTGCAGGGCGTAGGCGTATTCAACAAAGCCGATGGAGTTCTTGATCTGCTTCACGTAGGCCGAAACACCTTCGTTACCCTTGCCGCCCACACCGACCGGCCACGGCACGGTGGTGCCGAAACCGATTTTGGTTTTCCAGCCATCACTGACCTTGGAGAGGTAGTTGGTGAAGTTGTACGAGGTGCCCGAGCCGTCCGAGCGGTGGACCACGGTGATATTCGCGCCCGGCAGTTTCAAGCCGGGGTTGAGGGCGGCAATCGCCGGGTCGTTCCAGGCCTTGATGTCACCGAGGAAGATCTTCGCCAGCACATCACCATCGAGTTTCAGCTGGCCAGCTGCAACGCCCTCGACGTTCATCACCGGCACGATGCCGCCAATCACGCTTGGGAATTGGCCGAGGCCGCCGGCCTTCAGTTCATCCGCCGACAGCGGCGCGTCGGACGCACCGAAGTCCACCGTAGCCGCCTTGATCTGGGCGATACCACCACCGGAGCCGATGGACTGGTAGTTGATCCGGTCACTGGAGCTTTTGCTGTATTCCTGGGACCACTTGGACAGCACCGGGTAGACGAAACTGGAGCCTGCGCCCGTGACGTCAGTGGCGTGAGCGACACCACTCAGGCACAGGGCAGTGAACAACACTGACAGACTCTTTTTGGTCAGCAACATCACGACGACACCTCAAAGGAAGGGGGCAGGTGGAGGACTCCACCTGCCTGGGACGTGACGATTTAATTCCTGAAATGTGTCTGTTTAATGACGGTTTGGCTTTATGAAGAAACATTTAGAAATATCTGTGGGCGACCCCGGAAGGGATGCTCCGAGGTCGCTGCACTGATCAACCCTGGCTGCGCACCAGGATCGACTCATCGATCTGGGCGATCGACGTGACTCCGGTCAACGTCATGGCCACGCGCATTTCCTTGGCGAAGATATCCAGCAGGTTCTCCACGCCACGCTGCCCGTCGGCGGCCAGTGCGTAAGCCTGTGCACGGCCCAGCAGAACGCCCTTGGCGCCCAGCGCGAGCATGCGCACCACGTCCAGCCCCGAGCGTACGCCGGAGTCCACCAGCACCGTCAGATCGCTGCCCACGGCTTGTACGATAGGCGCCAGTGCCTTGGCTGTGGACAGCACGCCATCCAACTGGCGCCCGCCGTGGTTGGAGACGACGATGCCGTCGGCACCAAAGCTCACCGCGTCCTTGGCATCCTGTGGATCGAGGATGCCTTTGATGATCATCGGGCCTTTCCAGAATTCGCGGATCCACTCCAGGTCTTTCCAACTGATGGAAGGGTCGAAGTTGTTGGCCAGCCAGCCGATGTAGTCCTTCAGTTGGGTGGGCTTGCCCAGGTACTTGGAGATGTTGCCCAGGTCGTGGGGGCGACCCAGCAGGCCCACATCGAAGGCCCAGGCTGGTTTGGTCATGGCCTGCAGGATTTGGCGTTGCGGCCCGTAGGCACCGGACATACCCGAATGGGCATCGCGATAACGCGCGCCGGGGGTGGGCATGTCGACCGTGAACACGAGGTTTTTCACCCCGGCGGCCTGGGCGCGCTCCAGGGCGTTTTTCATGAAGCCGCGGTCTTTCAGCACATACAGCTGAAACCAGATCGATTGCGGGCTCTGGGACGCCACTTCCTCGATCGGGCACACGGAAACGGTCGACAGGCAAAACGGAATGCCCTTGTTCGCTGCCGCCTTCGCCGCCTGGACTTCACCACGCCGGGCAAACATGCCGGTCAGGCCCACCGGGCTGAGGACCACCGGCATCGCCAATGGCTGGTCGAACAACGTGGTTTCAAGGCTCAGGCTTTCGACGTTGCGCAGGATGCGCTGGCGCAGGCTGATATCCGACAGGTCGGAGCTGTTGGCCCTGAGGGTGTGTTCGGCGTAGGCGCCGCCGTCGATGTAGTCGAACAGGAAACGCGGCAGTTTGCGGCGGGCGGCTTCGCGGTAATCCGATGCAGACGAAATGATCATGAACAGTGATGCCCCGAGTGAAGAAAACGGTGGGGTGAGGATAGACAAAGGCCTTTCATGGTAAAAACAACTTTTCCAACTTGAATCAAGTCGCAAACGGAATACTCATGAACCTTCGTACGTTGCTGGCCTTTGTCGAAGTAGTTCGCCAGGGCAGCTTCTCACAAGCAGCCGAGGTGGTTTCGCTCACCCAGTCTACCGTCAGCAAGGCGGTCAAGACTCTGGAAGATGAATTGGGCACGCCGCTGTTCAATCGCATCGGCCACAAGAGCGAGCTCACGGCCGCCGGCGAAATTGCCTACCGCCGAGCGCTGGTGTTGCTGGCGGAGCGCAGTGACCTGGTGGCCGAGATCAACGACTTGCTGGGGCTCAAGCGCGGTGTATTGCGCATCGGCTTGCCGCCGGTGGGCAGTGGGGTGCTGTTTGCGGCGATGTTTGCCTTGTATCGACAGCGTTATCCGGAAATCGAGATCGAGCTGATCGAGCATGGCAGCAAGAAGTTGGGCGAATGCCTGGAGGCCGGGGAGGTGGACCTGGCCGCGTTGCTGGTACCGGTGGCGGGAGAATTTGAATATCAGGATGTGCGCGTCGAGCCACTGATGGTGGTGATGCCGATCGACCATCCTTTGGCCGGGCGTAAAAGCGTCGATTTTTCCGACCTGGCTGACTCGCCCTTTATTCTGTTCGAGGCCGGGTTTGCGCTTAACCGGATCATTCTCACAGCCTGCGAGCGCAGAGGCGTAGTCCCGCGTATCACCGCCCGCAGTGCCCAGATCGACTTTATCGTCGACCTGGTTGCCGCAGGCCTGGGTGTCGCGTTTCTACCGAGCATGCTGGCTTACAAACACCTGCACGCCGGCATCGCCCTGATCCAGCTGGACGAGCCCCAGACTGATTGGCACATCGCCCTGGCTTGGCGGCGACAGGCGCACTTGCCACCGGCGGCGCGGGCCTGGCTGGATCTGGCCCTGGAGATGGGCAATGTTCCGGACACGACCCGGCCTGCGGTCTAGCCTTGTGCGACCAGGGGCAGGCGGCTCTTGACGACTTTTTGCAGCAGCAGGGCCAGCACCTCGGTGGAATACGGCTTTTGCAGCAAGACAAAACGGCTGGCTTCTTCCTGGGCGATACGCGCGTATTCGTCGTTGTAGCCGGTGGTGAGCACCACCGGCAGCCATGGGTACAAGGCTTCGATTGCGTCCAGCAACTCCAGGCCACTCATGCCGGGCATGGAGATATCGGAGAACACCACCTGGAAGCTTTCCGGGTTGGGGGCCAGGGCTTCCAGCGCGCTGTTCGCATCCGGCACCCACAGCACGTGAAAGCCCATCTGTTCCAGGGTTTGCGAGGTGTACAGGCCCACATCGGCGTTGTCCTCGACCATCAGCACGCACAAGCCTGAGATGATGGGCGAAGCGCTGGTGTCTTGAGGTACCGGCATGGCACTTGGCTCGACCTTGGGCAGGTACAGCGTAAATTGGCTACCCCTGCCGCACTCGCTCTGTACCAGGATTTCCCCGCCTGATTGCTTGGCGAAGCCGTACACCTGGGACAAGCCCAGGCCGGTGCCCTGGCCGATACCCTTGGTGGTGTAGAAGGGCTCAAAGATCGCGTCGAGTTTTTCCGGCGGGATACCCGAGCCGGTGTCCGCCAGTTCGATGGTCACGTAATCGGCGACACGTACCGGGTGAGCGCGAACCGAGGGTAGCCAGCTTGCCGTCGAAACGGTGATGGTCAAATGCCCGTTGCCGGCCATGGCATCCCTGGCGTTCACCACCATGTTGACCAGCGCGGTATCGAACTGGCTTTCGTCGGCGTTGATAAAGCAGGCGTCGTCAGGCACCTGGATGCTTACCTTGACCCGCGAACCGGTCAGGCTGTCCATCATCTCGCCCACCCGCTTTACACTTTCGCCGACGTTGAACACCTCGGGTCGCAAAGCCTGGCGGCGGGCGAATGTGAGCAACTGGGCCGTGAGGCGGGCCGCGCGGTCGACCGTGCTGGCGATGGCTTCCACGTATTTCACGCGGCGTGCTTCGCTCAGGGCAGGTGGCTTGAGCAAGTCGGCACAGGACTTGATCACCGTCAGCAGGTTATTGAAATCATGTGCGACACCGCCAGTGAGCTGGCCGATGGCTTCCAGTTTCTGTGACTGACGCAGGGCGTCTTCCGACAGTCGCAGGGCTTCCTTGGCTTCTTCCTCAGCCTGGATGTCGCGGCCCACGGCGTGGATGTAGTCGCTGTCGGGCACGGCCGTCCAGGCGATCATGCGGTAGCTGCCGTCCTGGTGGCGGTAACGGTTCTTGAAATTGGGGAAGTTCTTGCCATCGCCCAAACGGCTGACCGCCGAGGATGAGACGGCCAGGTCGTCGGGGTGAACCAGGGCCAGCAACTGGCTGCCCACCAGGTCGTTTTCGGCGTGGCCGAGCATGCGTGTCCAGGCCGGGTTCACGGCGGAGATCACACCGTCGAGTTGTGCCACCAGCATCAGGTCCGGCGACAGGCGCCAGATACGGTCGCGATCGCGAGTGCGTTCGACCACCCGCTGTTCCAGGGACTCGTTGAGTTTGCGCAGGGACTCTTCGGCTTCGCGCAGGGGCGTGATGTCCCGGGACACGCAGAGGATTTTCTCCGGCAGGCCGTCACTGCCCATGATCGGGCTGACGTTCACGTGCCACCATTTAAGGTTGCCGGCCAGGGTGTGGGCAGCGCCGACAAAGCTGGCATTGCGACCGGCCTTGGCGGCCTCAACGGCAGCCTTGGCATCGAGATTGCCCTGGTCGTGCCAGAAGTCGGGCCAGGGGCAGCCGCGGATCGCATTGAAGTCGCTGACTTCCATGATCTGCTTGCCGCCTTCGCTCATGAAGGTCAGGCGGGCGTCGAGGTCCAGCACCTTGATGCAATCGTTGATGCTGGCAAGCACGCGTTCGGTGAAGGCTTCGCTGTGGTTGAGGCCCGCGGCGGACAAATCACTCTCGCCAGATTCAGGTGGGCTGTTTGTCTCAGGACCCGTCCCGATAGTGCTATTCATTTGAGTGCTGCCACACGTGTTAAATGGCCGTCATCATGTCATTGCGACACTTATATCACCAGCGCCTTCACGCATATTCGATGGCAGGCAATCCGGCCTGCTGCAAGCGTGACGGCGAGATTAAAACCCGTCAGTCATATTCAGGTTCCGGGGTCTGAATAAGTGCTGGAAAAACCGTCGAAGTCTTTGAAAGAAATAGGATTGTCGGACAATTTTGCGCATGAAAAACTCTTCATAATTTGCCCGCTCGAAGATTGGTAGCTTCCTATCGCTGCCCAATAATTCGAGTTCTAATAATGAATAAAAAACTCTTCAAGAGCGCTTTGGCGCTGTCGATTTCCCTTGCCTCCACTTCCTTGTTTGCCGGTGGTTTTGCCCTCAACGAACAAAGCATCAGTTCAATGGGGACCGGTTACGCCGGGCGTTCCTCCTCCGCGGATGACGCCAGCACGGTGTTCGGCAACCCGGCGGGCATGTCTCGCCTCAAGCAGAATGAAGTGAGCATCGGGGCGACCTACCTGGATGCCAAGTCGAACATCAAGGACGCCAGCTCCAGCCAAGGTGGCGTGGACAACCCCGGCACCAACAAAGGCGATATGGTCCCCGGCATCGCCGTACCGATGGGCTACCTGGTGACGCCGATTGATGAACACTGGGCGTTTGGCCTGGGAATCTACGCGCCGTTCGGCCTCGTGACCGACTATGAACACAGCTTCCAGGGCAATGGCTTTGGCAACAAAAGCAAGGTTCAAGTCATCACGGTGCAGCCAACCGTCAGCTATGCCTTCAACGACAAGGTTTCGGTGGGCTTCGGTCCGACCTTCAACCGTATCAGTGGCGAACTGGACTCCAAGGTCCCGGCATTTGGCCTCGGCACGGAAAGCGTAAAGGTCAAGGGCGACGACACTGCCACCGGTTTCAACGCCGGTATCCTGGTGCAGCCGATTGAAAGCACGCGCATTGGTGTGACCTACCACTCGCAGGTTGTGTATCACCTGTCGGGCAAAACCAACGCCTCGGGGGTGCTCACCGACCTGGTGGATGGCGGCCCGCAGCGGTATGACGCCAAGCTGGATGTCACCACGCCGTCGTCCGTGGACTTCTCGGTCACCCATAAACTCAACGATGACTGGACCCTGTACGTCGGCAGCACCTACACCCGCTGGAGCCAGTTGAAGAAGATTACGATCAACAACAGTGGCGTCTCTGACCTCGCCACCGAACTGGCCGGCCTGAACTCCATCACCGAAGAACAGCACTGGCATGACACCTGGTCTCACGCCATCGGCCTGTCGTACCAGTTGAACAAGCAACTGGTGCTGCGTACCGGCTTTTCGGTGGACCAGACGCCCACCAACAACACCGACCGGTCCGTACGTATTCCTACGGGCGATCGCACGGTGTTCAGCTTGGGCGCCGGCTGGACGCCAGTGGATAACCTGACCTTCGACGTCGCTTATTCCTACCTGAAAGAAGAGCCGATCAAGGTCCGCGACAATAATCCGCAACTGGCGCTGACCTACGACGCCAAGTATGAAAACAGCGCCAACGGTTTCGGCGGTTCGGTGACTTACCGCTTCTGATGCACCGGAAGAGGGCAAAGAGTCAGTTTTCTGACATGGCTCTTTGCTAGCAATTGTATCGGTCGCGCTACCAAACCTTCCCTGTCTTGGTTAAATTGGCTGCAATCCAGCTCAAGACAGGGATCGTCATGACTACGCTTTCGCCGATCAGCTCCGCCATCGCCCTTACCAATCGACCCGCCGTTACTCCGCCAGCTACGCAGGCGCCAGAAACGGACGCCGCTGCCGTGCGACCTTCCTCGGTGGTCAGCCTTGGCAATGTCACGGTGGACGTTCAAGCCGAGACGTATTCCCGCAACGGCCAATTGCCCGGCCATGGGCCGATCAATGCCTGGGAAAGTGACAGCGACGATGCGGTCACCAAAGCGATCAGCACGAATTTCCCTGCACTGCCCAGAGGCACAGGCTTCAGCGGCCTGGGCGCCACCCTGATTGAGCAATTTGCGAAGAGCGGTACCGACATTTCCCAGTCGGCGCTGAGCACCAGCTCTTCCAGGACCCAAAGCCCCGCCGAACTCAAGGTTCAACAGGCGCTGCTGCACAGCAGGGCCGACAACCTGGTCAGCCTGACCGTCAAGACGGCCAGCGGCAAGACCGTCACCTTCAGCCTGGCCAGCCAGTTGGGAGGCTTGGCCGCGCAGGCGAAGGTGGACGGTGGCGCCCTCAGCGCCGCCGAACTCAAGGAAGTCGCCAAGTTGGGCGAAGCCTTCCAGGACGCGATCGACGGCCTGGCCGCCCAGCCGCCGAAACTCGAGCTGAGCAAGCTGACGCAGTTTGATTCCAGCGTATTGGCTTCGGTGGACCTCAGCGGCAAATTGAAAGTGAGCAATACTGACGACCTCACGCTTGCATTCCATGCGGACAGCCAGGGCCGCACCACGCGCATGAGTAGCCCGGCGGGGGAAGTGAATCTCTCGGTCGACCTGAAGAACGCCGGCATCCTCGGCAACGCCAAGCAACAGGCAATCGCGCTGAAAAGCTACCTGGCCCAGTTCGACAAGGCCCAGGCGCGGGGCAAGGCCAATGCTGACCTGATGGCGATGTTCAAGGATGCGTTTAGCGCCATGAACAGCAACTACCCGCAGGGCGCCAAAGCGCCTGCGCCGCTGACCCGCAGCGCGGCAGATCAAGGCCTGCTGACGGGCCTGGCGGATTTCAAGGCCTCCATCAGCCAGGCGGCCAGCTCCCCCAACCCGGCGCGCCCAGGGGAAACCGATACGTTTGCCTATGGGATTTCCCAGAAAACGCGCATCGGCGGCAATGACCTCTCCAATCGCACGATCGATCAGGTCCAGCGATCAAGCCTCAAGGCCAGTTTCCATCAGGGCCTGGATGGCGGGAAGCCGCCGGCTTTCGATACCAGGCGCGAGTCGCAGAACTACCTCTATGTGCAGGTCGACGACAAGGCCAGCAGTGCGGCGAACATCACCTACAAGGATGGCTTCCTGACCAACGCCTCCGTGGACCAAAGCGCCAGCCAGAACACCCGCACCCAGCGATACGAGATGGCTCGACTGGTTAAAGACAGCGTGGTACCGAACGAGGCCACCAGCCATCGCGACTACCTGGTACTGCTGGAATATGCGGCGCGGGAAGGCAAGAGTGCCAAGGGCGCCGATGAAACCATCCTGAAGGATGCCCTGGCGAACATGCATCAGTGGGCGTTGCTGCAAGACGATCCGTCCGCTTTGCCCGGTTAAACCGGTCGTTGTAAAAAAGGGAAACCCCTGGCCGGGTTTCCCTTTTTCATGCCTGGCCGAATCCCAGATTAGGCTTTTGAAACCATTCGATATTCTGTAGCCTTGCGCAGCTTCACCGTGCTTGATGAACACAATCACTTCGTCCGGCGGCGCCCGAAAGGCTCCAGAGCCGGTGGTACACTCGACTTTCGCGCAACTGCGCCTGCAGGTCTTGCGAACATGACGCAAATTTCCGAACGCCTTCTGGTCCAAGCCCACCTCGACGCCAAGCAGCCCAAGGTGCTGAGCGCCGAAGAAGAGGCGGGCTACCGCGCCGCCATCGCCGCCGAGCTCAAGGCTCAGGACGCGGTGCTGGTGGCACACTTCTACTGCGACCCGGTGATTCAGGCCCTGGCCGAAGAAACCGGTGGTTGTGTGTCCGACTCCCTGGAAATGGCCCGCTTCGGCGCCGCGCACCCGGCCAAGACCGTATTGGTGGCGGGCGTGCGATTCATGGGGGAGACGGCCAAGATCCTCACGCCTGAAAAACGCATCCTGATGCCGACACTGGAAGCCACGTGCTCTCTGGACCTTGGCTGCCCGGTGGATGAGTTCTCGGCATTCTGTGATCAGCACCCTGAGCGCACGGTGGTGGTATATGCCAACACGTCGGCGGCGGTGAAAGCCCGTGCTGATTGGGTGGTGACTTCCAGTTGTGCGCTGGAGATTGTCGAAAGCCTGATGGATAACGGCGAGACGATTATCTGGGGGCCGGACAAGCACCTGGGCACCTATATCCAGCGTCAGACGGGTGCAGACATGTTGCTGTGGGATGGTGCGTGCATCGTGCACGAGGAGTTCAAGTCCAAGCAGTTGGAGGACATGAAAGCGCTGTATCCGGATGCAGCGATTCTGGTGCACCCGGAGTCGCCGACGTCGGTGATCGAGTTGGCGGATGCGGTGGGGTCTACCAGCCAGTTGATTGCGGCGGCGCAGCGGTTGCCGAACAAGACGTTTATCGTGGCCACCGACCGCGGCATTTTCTACAAGATGCAGCAGCTGTGCCCGGACAAGGTGTTTGTCGAGGCGCCGACGGCGGGGAATGGGGCGGCGTGTCGCAGTTGTGCGCATTGTCCCTGGATGGCGATGAATACTCTGGAGCGTACGCTGCAGTGTTTGCGTGAGGGGAGTAATGAGATTTTTGTTGAGCCTTCGGTGATTCCGCAGGCGGTTAGGCCGCTGAAGCGGATGTTGGATTTTACTCAGGCGGCTCGGTTGAGGTTGGCGGGGAATGCTTGATCTTGTTTGAGTACATATCCGTTATTTAGGTAACGGCCGCTTATGGTTCCGCTCTTACAG